>JAYGDO010000069.1:0-8021 GCA_046582885.1 Pirellulales bacterium
AATGTCGGTGTCGCTCAGCGCGAAATCATTTCCATCGATCGACGCTAACAATTCCGCGCCGGCGTTGATGTTGACCGAACTGGTAACCGCAAATTGATTTGTGGTGTTGCTGACCGTCAGTGTACCACCGTTAACATTTAACGAGGTTGCCACGCCCTTGAGAACGCCGGCAATCTCATTATCGCCAACGTTTTGATCGACGAGTTCCAGTTCCACGCTGCCGCCATCGATCGTGTACCCGCCCGCATCGAAGCGGACGCCACCGATGAACTGCCTGCCGTTGAGCAGCACCGTGCCCGCACCCGACCCGTCGAAAATCCCGATATCGTCCGCGTCCGGTTTTGCCGGGGGATCGCTGCCGCCGACATCCCAGTTAGCCGGGTTGTTCCAGTCAAAATCACCGTTGTCGTTGTCCCAGACAAACGGGTTGGGGATACCGTCACCCGCCTTGATCACCGTGTTGGTAGTCACGGTGGCCGTCCCAAACCGGCCGTCTTCCAGGATGAACTCGAATGAGCGACTCGGATTAATCGCATTGACGCCAATCACCTGAAAATTAACCAGCCGCAGCAGTTGCTCGATGCGGGGCAGCGTGGCGTTGCTGGTGAAAGCAACGACGAGGTTCGCACCGCCGATGCCCGCACTGGTAACGTCGCCAATCTTCACGCCGCCAATGAACACTTCGCCGCCAAGTTCGCCGTTCGTAGCCGAGTTCGGCAGGCCCACGAAATCATTGGCTTCGGCGCCGGAGATGATTCGCACCGTCAGGCTTCCGGTACCGAAATTGGCCGGATTGTCCGCATCGGTCACCGTCGCATTCTGGCCAATATCCAAAACGATCGGGCCGCTACCCGGAATGTACGGCGGGACTGACGGCGTCAAGTCGCCATCCAGGTTTCCAATGACCGGCGGATTTGGGTTGGTGATCGCCAGGTAGTTATTGGCGGCATCGACACCGGTGAGCACCGTGCCGTTGCTGGTCGTTCCATCGGAGTAAAACCGGAAGATTGCGATCTGGCCTTTGTACGGAACGTTGAAATTCAGACTGCCGCTGGCGGTGTGGCCACCGGTTGTACTGCCTCGGCGGCCGATACTGGCGTCATCGCCGCCATCCCAATCATTGACGTTGTTGGCGGCAGCCACCGCGGTATCGACAGGCGTCGGATTGCCGTTGATATACATCCGCAGGCTGTCTTGCCCGCCGGTGTTTTTGTCGTAGCTAACGACGACCTGGAAAAACTCGCCGCCCAGGCCGCTGATATCCGCCTTCGTAATCAAGTTGGCCCCGGAATCCTTGGCGGTGAACCGCAACTCGTCACCGTCGAGGATCGCCAGCGATGCTCCGTCGCCGCTGCCGCCCGTTTCCCAAATCACAAAATCATTTCCGCTGTTGGCGGCCACGCTATCCGGCCTCAGCCAAAACTCCCAGCTGGCGCTTTCGTTGTCCGGGCCGGCCGGCAAATTATTGAACGCGTCAAAACTGCCGCTGCTCGAATTCACAAACTCGTTACCGCCGCCCGGATTACTGCTGTTAAAGACATACGAGGCCCCGATACCGGGAAAATTGGTCGGCGGCGTCGCGTCGCGGGAGACGTTGACCAGGTTCCAGTCGAAATTCGCGTTGATGTCCGGGTTGCCGCGATCCCAGCGGGTGTGCGTGTTGACGTTGTCGCCCGCGTCGTAATCGAGCGTGATTCCCGAGGCCAGTGTGGGGCTAAGCTGCTTCGGTAACCCCGCGACGAAAACCGGATCCAGCGGGTTGCCGGCCACCGCCGAGCCCAGCTGCATGGAGTTCACCGATCCGCCGAACGGGACACCGAAATCGGAGAGGTCGATCTCCAGGCCGCGGATGTTCTGAACCGCATCGTTCGTCTTGTTGAACGCGTCGTTTTCCAACTCGTTTAACGAATTGACGTTACCGGCGGCCGACGTATAAACGTCGCCGGCGACTCCCGTCACTAAATCCCCGCCCACGCTCGTCACCACGGTCGTGCCGTTGATGCTCACCTGAATTCCATCGGCTGCGCTGCTGTTGGCGGCATTGTACAGCCCGGCAATCTGCGCATCGGTCAGCGCCGTGGAGAAAATTGCCGGCTCGTCGATCAGACCGCGCCAATCGCGGCCGCCTTCGTCCCGGCCGATCCGCACATCGTTGACCGCGGCCGTGTTGATGGTGCGATTTTTAATCGCGTTGGGAGGCTTCGCGGTACCAACTCCCGCATCTAATTGGCCGTCGACGTAAAGCCGAATGTCATTGACCTGGCCGGTGCCGACGGGGGCCGAAAATGCGGGATCGAACACGACGGCGACGTGATGCCACTCTCCGTCCCGGATATCCGTATTTCCGGTGATGTAGCCGCCGTTGACTTCCAGCCGGATATTGCCATCGATCGAGCCGTTGTTGTCCTGGGTACGGAACGTCCATTTTTTACCGCCGGAGTTTTGCCCCCAATGCATGATGCCCTGGTTGTTTGGCCCGCCGGTTTCGAATTGCACCCAGGCGGCCGCGGTGCGGACTGCGGTTCCGGTGACGCCGTCGTAGCCGGAAACAACCACGTCGTTGTCCGTGGTCGTAAAATCGATGGCGTTACCCACATGGCCGAGAACCGGATTGGCGGCGACCAGCGGCGCGTCTACGGCGCCATCGCGGCCGTGTGGCGAGGAATCCGGCGTGCTATTGCCGCCATCAATCGTGTCGAATTTCCAATAGCCTTCGACGCCGGGTAAGGCCAGCACGGCATCGCTGTACGCCGAATCGAAGAAGTTACCGCCGCCATACTCAAACAGCACAATATCCGCGCCGGGACCGTTGGTGACGGGTTTTTCGAACTGAAGTGCCAAGTCCGTCACATGGTGATCGAGATTGATTACGCCGGTCTCGAACGAATTGTCCTCCAGCAACGCGGCCCGATCTCCGGCCGCGGGGAAAGCGTCTCCGTCCCCAACCAGCCCGACAACGCCGCTCGCGCCATCGAAGGCCGACACGTCGACACCGATCAGATCGGCGGGTCCGTAAAGGAAATCCGCGCCGCCGCGTTTAATGTCGAGATTGACGAGTTCGTTGTTGGCGTCCAGATTCAGCGCGTTGAAAGCCAGCAACTGCCGGTCTTCGAGCACTTCCACCAGCGGCTTACGAAACCAGCGGCGGCGACGGGCCAGCCTTCTGGAATCCGCCTTTGACTTACGCGATAGCCATTTTTGGTTAAGCCGTTTTGGGCGACTCCTTCGCGCGCGCGGACGCGCAGACAGGTTTGGCTGGTTCACAATAACAACCTTTCGACTCGAAAAAAGTCCAACTAGAAACGACGATTCATGTAACGAGATACAGGGATGCTTCTCAACTCGCCGCTCTCTTGTTCCAACGCCAGCTCTCCTGTTCCAACGAGCTACGACCGGAACCGGCGGCCACCAGATACCGGTGACCGCGAAAAAATTGCCAGCCTGCCGCCTGCCCCCAAAATAATTAGACATACGGTGTGAGGCAATGATTCAGCGGAGGATTCCGCCAGTTTTTGTTCAATTGGGGACACTGCCCCCCCATAAGGGTGTAAAGCCTTCGTTTCAATTTAGACGAACCGCCGGGCGAGCAAGTGACCGCCGCAGCCCAGCAGGATGCCGCTAGCGACGTCGGCGAAATAATGCTGCCTGGTCGCAAGTGTGGAATAGAAAATTACGATCACCAATACCCAGCTGGCGACAATCCAAATGCTGTCGGCACGCCGCCGATAAGGTGGGGCAAGCGCCCGCCAGGCGAACAGCGCGGTCGAAGAGGCCATCGCGCAGTGGAGGGACGGAAAAGCGTTGGTTACCGGATCGACCGAAACGAGCCAAGCATACAACCCGCCGTCGTCGACGCCTCCTGGTCTCGGTGCGGCAACGGGGAAAAAGAAGAACGCCGTCCCGGCCACAAAAATCACAAACACCATCGAAAAGGTATAACGCCAAAGATCACCCCGCTCGACCGCGAGCCAGGGGACGACCGCAACGAACGGGTAGATCGTGACGTAACCCCAAACCCATGCCGGCTGGAAGTTCACCCACCGATCGACAGCGGACAGATCAAATTCGCGGACTGCAAACGGCGAAACCACGTGAACGCCGTAGTAGATTACCGCCCAGTAAGATAAAAGCCCAAATGTCAAACCGGTTTTTAATCGCCATTCAGTCCGCAACCTGCCGAACATTTCTAGCGGCCTTCGTATAACCGGTGCTGGTTACGCCGACATTGAGAATCGTCCACCCGCGGCCCCGCTGAGGTTCGCCGGATCGTGCGGCGAACTCAAACAGTTGGCGGCAGCTGCCAATCGACTGCTGCAACCGGGAAATGTAAACCAGCCGAACCCGAACGAAAAGCAGGATCACGCGACGGCCGGCGTGCCGAAAAGTAAGCTTTTCGTGATCGAGACCAAGCAAATGCAAGATCGTCGCGTGAAAATCGTGGACGCGATTTTCGCCCACCGCAACCCCGTATTCATCCGAACTGCCGTAAACGATTCCCGATTTGACGCCACCGCCCGCCATCCATGAAGCGAACACTTGATGGTGATGCTCGCGTCCCGGATGATCGGCCTTCTCGTGGTAAGGAGTGCGGCCGAATTCGGTCGTCCAGACGGCCCCACCGCCGTTACAAAATACGACCACTTCGCCATGCGTCTTGGGCGGGCACTAAACATTTCGGGCTCCGATCCACTGTGAGGTGTTAAGTATCCTTACGCCGAGTTTTTCCGTCAATCGCTCAACCTCATAATCCGGAGGCGGTACAGCCTGGACAGCCGAAAATCCCGGCGGGGATGCTCGGCAACTTAAAGCGTGGCCGCGGCAGTCAGCTTGTCCCTGGCGAACACCTCGGACCCGGCAGGCAGGCGCCGCTGCCGGCAATCCGCGGTTGAAGAAAGCGGAAAGAAAGGTTATTAGAATGTACCGTAAACAACCGCCGGACCGGGCCCGCCAGCGCACGAGCCTAAGTTTTCAAATAAAATCAAATACGTAGTGTCTAGCTGCGTGCCAGGAGATTTGTCATGTACCGAAGTTACAGGAAAACACCGTTAGCGTATCGGTTGCTGATGGATTCGGCGCTTTTGATTGCGGCCACCGCAGCGCAGGTTCGCGCCGACGATGCCGACGCGGCGGTCGCGGCAATCGAGAAAATCGGGGGTACCGTGCATCCGCTAGGTGGCGGCTGGGAAATCGAATTTCATCTCCGTGGCCGCTCGCTGACCGATGAAGGGCTCATCCACGTCGCCGCAATCGGCAACGTGGTCTCGCTGAATTTACGTGACACCAAGATCACCGGCGGAGGGTTGGTGCACCTCAAAGACCTATCAAGCCTGCGCTGGCTGCACCTGGAGCGGACGGGAGTCAACGACGAGGGGATCGGGCATCTTGCAGGCCTGGCCAATCTCGAATACTTGAACCTCTACGACACGAACATCTCCGACAGATCACTGGAGCAATTAAAGGGACTCAAGCGGCTTCAACGGCTGTATGTGTGGCGGACCGAAGTAACCGACGCGGGCGTGGCGCAACTCACGACGGCGCTGCCGGATTTGAAAATCGTCCGCGGTGTCGATCTCGACAAAATCGTCACCGCAGCAGCCATCGAGCAGGATACGCCGACGCCCAAAATCGATTTGAAGTGGACGGCAACCGGTGATCGTGCCGACGTCCCCAAAAGGTCCCTCAACGGCATCAACACGCAGGTGTTCTTCGAAAATAAGTCGAAACAACGCGTAAAACTGTACTGGGTCAGCTACGGCGGCGAACTCAGACAATACGCGGAACTAGACCCGGGTGAAATACGGCAGCAAAACTCCTACTCCAGAAACGTTTGGCTGATCACCGACATCAACGACCAAACACTCGGGTACTTCGTCGTTGTAGAAGATGTCTCGCGGGCGGTGATTCCGAGTTTGAAATGAGCCGGAACACGCCGTCGGTAGCGAAATTCTCCGGCTGCACGGAACCTGAAAATCTAAAACAGCGGCAGGCCTAAAACAGCGGCAGGGGGGTGCCCGTACAGATTTTAAATGGCTGGCCCTTCAGGTCGTACTGTTCGGTGTGTGGATCAATCCCCAAAGCCGTGTAGACCGTTGCGTGAAAATCCTCGGGCGTACAGGGGCTCGACTCCGGGTGGGCGCCGTTGACATCGCTACTGCCGTAGACCTGCCCACCGCGGATGCCGCCGCCGGCGAGGACCTGGGAATAAACCGCCGGATAGTGGTCGCGTCCACCGTTCTTGTTGATCTTGGGGGTGCGGCCAAAGTCGGTGATCACCGCGACGAGCGTTTCCTCGAGTTGGCCGCGCATGTCCAGATCGGTCAACAGGGCGGAAAATCCGCGGTCGAACACGGGTAGCAGCCGTTTTTTAATTTTCGGGAAATGATCGCGGTGCGTGTCCCAGTTGTCTCCGCTGCCGCCGGCCAAATCGCCCGCGCCGGCATTGACTTGCACGACCGGCACCCCGGCCTCGACCAGCCGCCGCGCCAGCAGCAGGCTTTGTCCGCCGATATGATCGCCGTACATTGCGCGAATTCTGGGATCTTCCTTTTCCAGATCGTACGCTCGATTGACGGGCGAACCGAGCAGCATGTCCGCCGCCATTCTGCGGAAGCGGTCGAGTTGTTCGTAATCACCCAGCGCGCCGACGGTTCGTTCGAGCTTATTGCGCAGTGAGTGCCGATCGACGACTCGATTGTGCTTGAGGTGCAGCTTCAGGTCCAACTCGCGATTCGTGTAGCGCGACGTGCCGCCGTACGGTTTGCCCGCCGGCGTTTTCATCATGATCGGATCGTACTTGGGGCCCAGCCAACCGCCAAACTGTCCCTGGATCAACGCACCGTTGTCGTAATTCAAATACGGCATGCAGATCGCCCGCGGCGTCCCTGGATCCGAGTCGCAAAACCGGGAGATCATCGCTGTGATCGACGGCCAGTTTTTTCGGTCCCTGGCTTTACCGAGCGGCGCCTTTTGCGCGGTAATGCTCCGGTACAGGGCTCCGCCATGCCCGCCGACGTTGTGATGCAGCGACCGAACAATGGCAAACTTTTCGGAGTGCTCCGCCATCAATGGAATATGTTCGCAGAATTGGGTTCCCGCAGTCGCGGTGGAAATCGCCGAAAACTCGCCGCGCAGATCCGAAAGCGCCCGGGGCTTGGGATCCCAGGATTCTTGGTGGCCGATACCGCCCCAGAGGTAGATCACGATGCACGATTTGGCGGGCCGCGTCGCGGCGGCACCTGCCGAGCGCGCCCGCAGGAACGTGGGGATCGTCAGGCCGGCGAGCCCGACACTCGACCGCAAAACATCTCTTCGGGAGTAGCAAAGATCCATCATCATCCGTGTTTCAAAATCCTGGTTGCGTCACTGGTCCGACCGCTTTGAGGGTAGTCGACCAGCCGTTCTTCTTCAAGTCAAATTTCGCCGCATGAGGCTGCTGTGCGGAGTTCAGCCGAATGTCAAACTTTGTTTGGAACAAGGCGAATAGCCCCCGCGAATCAAAAAACCGTGGCCCCATGGGAGCCGCGGCCCGCCAGGCTGCGGGCAAAGAGCCACAGCGACTTATTCTTAATCGGCAACTGCGCTTTGCCGAGTGAAATGATTCGGAAACAGCAAGTTGCCGCCTTAACTGCCGCAGACCGCAACCAACTCCGGAGCATTGCGGCAGAATCCTCTCTGGCGGAACGGCGCAGAACTTGTTTCGACCTGCTTTTTCTACCCATCCGGAATGCTTGCACTTTTGATTCAACAGCCCCACAATAAACGCCGCATACCGGCAGATACAACAACGTCACCGCGACTTTCGCGAAGGAAACCAACATGCGCGAATTACAAAAATACGCCAACCGAACCGCATTAGGCAGTTCACTCAAATTTGTCTCCGTCATCTTCTGGCTCGCCGCTACCGCCGCCGCCGCCGCATCAGACGAACTGGCGATTGTTGCCAAAGTCGAACATCAACCGCTGGTCGCCGCCACGGGCCGATTGCTCGAAGCGCTCGATTACGTCGGTGCTCCGCTGCCGGC
>JAYGDO010000078.1:0-4929 GCA_046582885.1 Pirellulales bacterium
TTTGCAAAGACCTACCTCCGCTGAAGAACTGAATCGCTGCCGGGGCCGCGTGAACGTCCGCTCGTCGGCGGGGGGACGGAAAGAGGAAGGCCGGGAGGCGAGGGGGGGGGGATGCCGTCCTGCTGGCGAATAGCGCACCCATCGTTTGCCGAGCTGTAAACGCGGCGACTCCCGCGTCGCCGGGAGGGCCTGCCGTACCTTTTAGAATCATCGAAGATTCTGCTTCGATGACTACGTGCCCTGACGTCGGGATTTGATCTGCGCGCGCCGCGCCATCAGGGAGATTCAGGACACCCATGTAACCGACGGTTAGCGTTCAACGCGAGGCTTTTCTTTCCCGTTATCTTTAGACTTTTTCCGTGTCCATAATACGAACGCCGCGCAAACAATAAGGCCGCCCCAAAACCAGTATGCTTTGGTCCCGCCGGTAGCGAAAATAGTGACCAAGAGAGTGACGAACAAAATCAGTTTTATGATATTGTCTCTTTCCATTTGCGTGTCCCAGTAAGCCGATCGGAAGCAACCGCAGTGCGGATCACAACACGGCAAGTACGCCGGCAATCAGCCGCCACAAAATCTATTCTGTTTTCGTCGTCATAACAGCGCATCCTCCGGCCACCGATTAGAAAGATCACTTTTACAGGCCTACAACCCTCGCAATATATCTCCGCCCCGGATGCCGCACAGCAAATGGCGCTGCCGCGCCGTGGCGACTGGGGGAACCGGGCGGCGGGACGCCCTGGGACACGTGCGGACATGGATTTTCAGAGATCGCAGTGCTAGGCTGGTTACCGCACTTTTCTTGCTGCCAGCAAGATGGCGCGCGGTTAAAGGAGCGGCAAACCCCGCAGTCACTGCCCGCCCCGCCCGCAGCTTCTAGTTGAAACGCGGCCCTGAACTTTCGATACTAAAGCCGCAGAAAATAAGCCGCGCCGTCCAAGATTGGCGGATTGAGTTTGGCGGTGCTTGACGCTGAAACCGGTCGGGAGACGCTCACGATCAATAGGTCTTATCGAACTAATCGATCTGAGCAGAAGGGCGTGGGCTACAGCATAGCCTTCGGTCCGGATGGGACGCCACCACGGGAGAGGAATTGGTCTCCGAAGAGTTTGAGGACTCCTGGAGCCGAGTTACACGCTTGATGATTCCAAAGTGTGAAGCTCACGCAGACGGGGAAAAAGCGAAAACCATGACAATAGACGCCGCTCGCCGAGACGAACTGATCGCGACTTACCGCGACGGACTGCTGGACGACACCCTGCCGTTCTGGACAAAGCACTGCGTCGACCGCGAACACGGCGGCTTCATGATGTCGCTCGATCGTGACGGCACCGTGATCGACACGGATAAAGGCGTCTGGCAACAGGGCCGATTCACGTGGCTGTTGGGCGAGCTGTACAATAACGTCGAGCCCCGCGACGAATGGCTTGAACTCGCAAAGCACGGCGCTCGTTTCATCGACGAGCACTGCTTCGATCCGACCGACGGTCGGATGTGGTTCCAGGTCACACGCGAAGGCCGGCCGATCCGCAAACGCCGCTACGCTTTTTCAGAGAGTTTCGCCGCCATCGCCTATGGCGAATTGGCCAAAGCCACCGGGGACGAACAATACGCCGAAAAGGCGAAAAGGACTTTCCGCCAATTCATCGACCACAACCTCGACCCACAGGGTACCGAACCTAAATTCACCGCCACAAGGCCCCTGAAGGGCCTCGGTTTTCCAATGATCACGATCGCGACGGCGCAGGAGCTTCGCGAATCAATCGGCCTGCCGGAAGCCGACGAATGGATCGACCGCAGCATCGAAATCATTCGCCGCGATCATCTCAAGCCGGATATCCAGTGCGTGATGGAAACCGTCGGCCCCAACGGCGCGATCATCGATCACTTCGACGGCCGCACTCTGAATCCGGGGCACGCGGTCGAAGGAGCATGGTTCATCATGCTCGAAGGCAAACTTCGCGGCGATGACGAACTGCTGCAGACAGGCCGTCAGATGCTCGACTGGAGCTGGGCACGCGGTTGGGACGAGGAACACGGCGGCATCCTCTACTTCGTCGATGTGAAGGGACTGCCGGTTCAGGAATACTGGCACGACATGAAGTTCTGGTGGCCGCAAAACGAGACCATCATCGCCACCCTGCTCGCATACACACTGACCGGCGACTCAAAGTACGCGGACTGGCATCGACAAATCCACGACTGGACTCATAAGTACTTCCCCGATCCCCAGCACGGCGAATGGTTCGGCTATCTTCACCGCGACGGCCGCGTCAGTTCGTCACTGAAGGGAAACCTCTGGAAGGGCCCCTTCCATCTCCCCCGGATGCAGCTTATTTGCTGGCAACTGCTTGTCGCCTGAGATCGCGTCTCCAAATTTGGTTTACACTCGCAAGGCTTTTTTCCATCCGGGCAATCGCGCCGGTGTCGATCATCGCCTCGCCGGTTTCCATATGCCAACCGCTAGTGGCAAAAGTCGCCGCCGGCGTCTAAAACTGGGGGGAGCCGAATCCCGGTTGGGACCAGACGCACGCTCGAACGATTTGATGAACAACAATTATTTCGAGAACAGAAAGAACATGAATCGTAGAACCTTTACGCTCATCATTGCCGGGCCCGCCGCGATCTGTTGCCTGGCTCAGGTCGCGACGGGGGCCGAGTCACCCCCGCGTCCCAACATCGTCTTCATTCTGGCGGACGACCTGGGATACGGCGACCTCGGCTGTTACGGCCAAAAAAAGATCCAGACACCGCGGCTAGATCAGATGGCCCGGGAAGGAATTCGTTTCACCAGTCACTACTCTGGATTCACCGTCTGTTCACCGTCCCGCTGCGCCCTGATGACCGGCAAGCACATGGGGCATGCCACGGTCACGGGCAATGGCGGACGCTTGAAGCAGAGTGACGTCACCGTGGCCATGTTGCTGAAACAGGCGGGATACAAAACCTGCATGATCGGAAAATGGGGACTGGCGGGACGCCCGGGACATCCCGGCAGCCCGAACAACAAGGGTTTCGATCATTTCTTTGGCTTCGACAACCAGGGCTTCGCCCACTTTTACTATCCGGAGTTTCTCTGGCGCAACGACAAGAAGGTGCTCTACCCGGACAACCACAACCTGCGGGTCAATGGCCAATACGTTCCCGGCAAGGGAACCTACAGTCACGATGAATTCACCAAGGAGGCGCTGTCCTTCATAAGGGACAATGCCGAGAAACCGTTTTTTCTCTACCTTCCCTTCGCCATCCCCCACGCGGAACTGACGGTTCCGCAAGACTCGATGGCTCCCTACCTGAAACTGAACTGGCCGGAAAAACCCAAGGTTGAAGGCCAGGGAAATACCGGTGGCGGCGCTTACGGTAGCCAGTACAAGAGAGGATATTGCGGCCAAAGCCATCCCAACGCCGCCTATGCCGGCATGATCTCCCGCATGGACGGGAGCGTCGGACGAATCCTCGACCTGCTGGACGAACTAAAACTGAGCGAAAACACCCTGGTGATCTTCAGCAGCGACAATGGTCCGTCGCCCGAAGGTGGACAAAGCCTGGAATTCTTCAACAGTGCCGGGCCGCTGAGCGGGGCCAAACGCAGCATGCAGGAAGGCGGCATCCGCGTTCCCACCATCGCCCGCTGGCCGGGAAAAATCAAACCGGGTCGAACCAGCGGCCATCCAAGCGCCTTCTGGGACTTCCTGCCGACGGCCTGCGAACTGACCGGGGTGGAGTCGCCCGAGGGCATCGACGGCATCAGCTATTTGCCCGAGCTATTGGGAAAGACTGAGGAGCAAAAGAAACACGAATACTTCTACTGGATCTGGGCGATTCGCGTGGGCAAATGGAAACTCCACCCCGCTGGCAAGGATCGCTACAAGCTATACGACTTGGAAAACGACATCGCCGAGAAGAACGACCTGGCCGACAAGATGCCCGAAGTGGTCGCCCGCTGCAGCAGATACTTCGAGGTGGCCAAGAGGAAGAAGTAAGGGGCGTGACGGTACCGGCACCTGTCCCCAGAAAAGGAAAACCCGGATCATGCAATGCGACAGCGCGACACCGACCCGCCTGGGACGTCGGGCGTTTCTCAACAGCGGCGTGCTCGTCCTCTCGGCAGCGGCCGTCAACGACTCGCCACTGCTCGCCCAACCGCAGCCGTCCGGCCTGAAGGTCGGGTTAATCACGGACCTGCACTACGCCGACAAGGCTCCGGCAGGGTCGCGCCACTATCGGGAAACACCGGACAAGCTGGCCGAAGCGGCCGGAGAGTTTGGCAAGCACCGGCCCGACTTCGTGGTGGAGCTCGGCGACCTGATCGACGCGGCCGATTCGGTGCCGGCGGAACTCAGCTATCTGAAGAGAATCGACCGGGACTTCGCCGGCATCTGCAAACACCGCCACTACGTGCTCGGCAATCACTGCGTTCACACCTTAAGGAAACAGGAGTTCCTGGAGAGCGTCGGCCAGAAGAAGTCCTATTACTCGTTCGACGCGGGACGCTTCCATTTCATCGTGCTGGATTCCTGCTTTCGCAGCGACGGCGAGCCCTATGGCCCGAAGAATTTTCAGTGGACCGACCCCAACATTCCCGCCGCCGAGGTGGACTGGCTGCGGGCCGATTTGAAAGCGACCTCGAGAAAGACGGTCGTGTTCGCACACCAGCGGCTGGATGTCGGCAATGCCTACGGCGTCAAGAACGCCGCTGCCGTGCGGAAGGTGCTGGGAGCCTCCGGCAAGGTGCTGGCCGTCTTCCAGGGGCACAGCCACAAGAATGAACACCGGGAAATTGGAGGCATCCACTACTGCACCTTGGTGGCGATGGTCGAAGGCTCGGGCCCCGAGCACAACGGCTACTCGATGATGAGCCTGGCCGATGACGGGACAATTCGCCTCCAAGGCTTCCGCCAGCAAGGCAAATATGCGTGGCCAGCCTGA
>JAYGDO010000132.1:0-11407 GCA_046582885.1 Pirellulales bacterium
TCCGCGATGCCGGTGAACAACCCAACAAACCAAATCGCGCGAGCCGAAATGCAGAGTTGCTAGAGCGGTTCGACGCGGATCGCGATGGAAAGTTAAGCGCCGAGGAACGAGCCGCGGCCGTTAAAGAGCGGGCCCGGCTTCGCGGCGAAAAACGGGCCGACTGATCACAAATCGCCGGTTCAGGCCACGATTTCCTTAACCACTTTGCCGTGCACGTCCGTTAGCCGGTAATCGCGACCCTGGAAGCGGAACGTCAGGCGTTCGTGGTCGAAGCCGAGCAGATGCAGGATGGTCGCTTGCAGGTCGTGAACGTGAACTTTGTCGCGTGCGACGGAGAAGCCAAGTTCGTCGGATTCGCCGTGCATCGTGCCGCCTTTGACGCCGCCGCCTGCCATCCACATGCAGAAGCAATCCGGGAAGTGATCGCGGCCGAGCACCTGGCCTTTGGACGTGCGGCCTTCGCGAAACGGGGTACGGCCGAATTCGCCACCCCAGATAATCAGCGTTTCATCGAGCAGGCCCCGCTGCTTAAGGTCTTTGATCAGCGCGGCGACCGGCTTGTCCATCGTGGCGCACTTGTTGGTCAAGCCGTCGCGGATATCTTCTTTGGGATTTGTACCATGGAAGTCCCAGCCCCAATCGAATAGCTGCACGTAGCGGACGCCGGCTTCGACCAATCGCCTAGCGAGCAGGCAGTTGTTCGCCAGACTCCCCCCACCGCCGGGCTCCGCGCCATAGGCTTCGAGGGTCTCCTTCGATTCCTTGGTGATATCCATCACCTCGGGCACGGACATTTGCATGCGGAACGCCAGTTCGTACTGCGCGATCCGCGTGCGCGTTTCCGGGTGGCCGAGTTCGCTGGCCTGAATTTCGTTCAAATCGCGCAGTGCGTCGAGCGTCAGCCGCCGCATTTCGCGATCCATGCCTGCCGGATTCGACGAGTACAGCACGGGATCGCCTTTCGAGCGGCACTGCACGCCTTGATAGACCGACGGTAAAAATCCGCTGCCGAACGAATTATTGCCGCCATTGGGCTGCACGCCACTGGAAATCAGCACGACGAAGCCGGGCAAGTTTTCGTTTTCGGTTCCGAGTCCGTATGTGACCCATGCCCCCAGCGACGGGCGGCCCGATCGCGGCGATCCGGTGTACACAAACATCTCCGCCGGAGCGTGATTGAACTGGTCGGTATTCATCGAGCGAATGACGCACATGTCGTCGGCCACGCCGTGCAGGTTCGGAACCGCGTCCGACATCAGTACGCCGCCTTCGCCGCGCGGTTCGAACTTTCGCGGCGTGCCCAGTAACTTGGGTGTCCCGGAAGTGAAGGCAAACCGTTTGCCCTCGAGGTATTCCTTCGGGCAATCCTGGCCGTTGTGTTTGACCAGTTCCGGCTTGTAGTCGAACAAATCCAGATGTGGCGGCGAGCCGGTCATGTGCAGGTAGATCACACGCTTGGCCTTGGTGGCGAAGTGCGGAACTTTGGGAGTCAGCGGATCGTCAATCTTCGCCGGAGCTGCCGTCGCTCGATCCCCGAGCATCGATGCCAGTGCGATTCCGCCCAGTCCGATGGCCGACTCTTTCAAAAAATGCCGCCGCGTCGCGGTTTGTAGAAGTTCAAGTCGAGGATGCATCGTATTCTCCGAGAGCGCGTTTGTTTTCTCGCTCGCACGCCTGACGCCCAGCCGAGGTCACCGACTTTCAAATGCCGCCGCCGCCCTCGGTCTGGCGCAAAAGGATCTACCTTTTCATAAACATTTCGTCCAAATTCAACAGCACGTTACCGACGACCGACCACGCCGCCAATTCGACCACATCGGCGCCCTCTGGTGCGGGGCCGATCGGCATGGTGGCGATCTTATTCGCGGCGTCCGGATTTTCTGCTAGCCGGTCGTGCACCTGTTCGTAAAGCGTCACGATTTCTTGCAACTCATCGTCGGCAGGTGGCCGGGCCAGGCAATTTCGAAAACCAAATTGCGCCTTCTCAGCCGTCGTATCACCGGCCGCAGCGATGCGGCGTCCCAGCGCCTGCGCGGCTTCGACATAAACCGGATCGTTCAGCGTCACCAGCGCCTGCAGCGGCGTGTTGGTGCGGTCGCGGCGGATCGTGCAAACTTCGCGATTCGGCGCGTCGAACGTGACCATCGACGGATACGGGTTCGATCGCCTCCAAGTCGTGTAGAGCCCGCGGCGATAGCGATCTTCACCGTCGCTCGTCTTCCAGTCGATGGCGCCGCCGAACGCGGCGTTGACACCCAGTTTCGGCTGCGGTGGTTTGACCGGTGGTCCGTACATTTTTTTGCTCAACAAGCCGCTGACAAACAATGCTTGATCTCGGATCATTTCGGCCGACAGGCGAAAACGCGGTCCACGGGCCAGCAGGCGATTATCCGGATCACGCTCAAACAGTTTCGGTGTCAAGCGGGATGACTGCCGGTAAGCTGCCGAGGTAACCATCAACTTTACCATCGCTTTAGTGTCCCATTTCAGCCGGATCAGCTCGGTGGCGAGCCAATCGAGCAATTCGGGATGCGATGGCAACTCGCCTTGCGTTCCGAATTCTTCACTGGTGCGGACCAGTCCGACGCCAAAGATCACTTCCCAATAGCGGTTTACAATCACCCGAGCTGTCAGCGGGTTGTTTTCGTCCACCAACCAGCGGGCCAGCGTCAAACGATTGATCTTCTCGTCCTCTTTGGGCGAGAAGAGCGTGGAGGGCAGGCCGGCCGTTACTTCCTTGTCGACGTCGAGAAAATTGCCTCGCCGCTGTATGCGAGTTTTTCGGCGGCGGTTTTCAGGAAGCTCGCGCATAATGGGCGTTTTGACGCCCTTGATCGAGGCGAGTTGTTTCTTGAGTTCCTCAAGCCGCATTTTTTCAGGAGTGTTTTCGTCCGCTTTAGATGATTCGTAGCCGGCCACCGCATTGCGGTCGGCGGCACTCAGTTTGCCTGCCTCCTGGGGAGGATTCAAATCGACGTTCGGCGCGGGCGGTTTGGCGACGCTGGCCAGCCAAAGCGGTTGGTGTTTTTTGTCGAGCAACACAATGCGAAAATTAGCGAGCCGAGGACTGACGCCCCCATCGGTGCGATTCCAGATTCCAATGCGGTCGATCACGACACTTTTTCCGAGATCAACTTCCCACCAGGGATTGTCTGCTTCGGCCGTGTGAGTCGTAGATTTGGCCGCGTGATAGTCGCCGTCGGTGTTGCCATCGATGGCTAATTTCGCCGGGCCTTCGAAGGCAGTATTGATCTGCGTCGCAGTGCCGCTCCTGGCGACGTTATCCTGGCCGACCAGTACCTGGACTTCGGCCAGCGACAGGAATTTCTTTTGGCCCGGCAATTCGATCCTCACAAAGCGGGTGTTTAAGGGGCCTATGGCGGCGGGCGGTTTTTCCGCGGGCTGTTGCGAGGCGACCTTGGCGGCGATTTGTTTTTCCAGCGCTGTAATTTCCACGCCCAGCTTTTTTTGCTGTTGCTTCTGCTGCTCGCTGTAAGCCTCCAATGTTGGACTTTCGTCGCGGCGGTCGGCGTCTTCGGTGTTGTTGAAGATCGCGAACATTTGGAAGTACTCTTCCTGCGAAATCGGGTCGTACTTGTGGTTGTGACACTGAGCGCAGGCGATCGTCGTGCCCATCCAGACAGCCATCGTCGTATTGACGCGGTCCACGATCGCCACGTTGCGGTATTCCTCGTCGTTCGTGCCGCCTTCGTTGTTGGTCAAGGTGTTGCGCTGAAATGCGGTGGCAATCAGCTGATCGTTCGTCGGTTCGGATAGCAGGTCGCCGGCAAGTTGCTCAATGGAAAATTGGTCGAATGGCTTGTTGTCATTGATCGATTGGATGACCCAGTCTCGGTAGCCCCAAATTACGCGCGGCGGGTCGTCGGCATAGCCGGCCGAATCTGCGTAACGAGCCAAGTCGAGCCACATGCGGGCCCAATGCTCGCCGTAAGTTTCCTGCTCCATCAATCGTTCAACAAGATTTTCGTATGCTTGCGGATCTTTGTCATTGACGAACTGTTCAACTTCTTCCAGCGCCGGCGGCAGGCCGGTCAGGTCGAGCGCGGCGCGGCGGATCAGTCCGTGCCGATCTGCCGCTGGCTGCGGCTTGAGCCCTTCACGTTCCAGCCGCGCGAGAATGAACTGGTCGATTTCGCCCCGCGGCCAGTTTTGAATTTTGACGGTGGGCGGATTCGGACGAACCGGTTTTTCGTACGACCAGTGTTTGGCGTACTTGCCGCCCTGACGGACCCACTCGGTCAGCGTCTTGATTTCTCGCTCGCTGAGTTTTTTGCCGGAATCCGCCGGCGGCATTGCCTCCTCCGGGTCGTCCAAAGTGATGCGGCGGATCAATTCACTCTGGTCCGGTTTGCCGGGCACAATCGCTATCTCGCCCGATTCCGCTTCGCCATACGCGGCCTGCTGCTGGTCGAGGCGCAAACCGGATTGCCGTTCCTTTTTGTCCGGACCGTGACACTTGAAACAGTTGTTCGAAAGGATCGTGCGAATTTCGCGGTTAAAGTCAACGAGCGATTCGTCCGCGGCCGCCGACTCGATGAGACAGACGCCGATGGCAGCGAACCAAAAACAGCGGCACCAACGGAAACTGGGATTGAACCACATGTCGCACCAATGAGCAGGGATGCAGCGTGTCATTAACGGGCCGAGGCGGGTAACCGACCATCCGCCAGTATATCAAAACAGCCTCAGCCTGGGCAAAACCTGACGGAATTCACGAAAAAGAGAACCGGCCGGCCCGTCACCACCTATGGGTCGTTATTCTATTGCGGTTCGTCGTCGGCCTTCGCGTCGCCGCGCGGAAATGGCGGCACGCCGTTGGTCGAGAATCGTTTTTTTAATCGAACCAGCGCAAAAGTCGCCGAATTCAGGGTTGGACTCGGGCCTTGTTTGTCACCCAGTTCGTCAATCGCGGCGAGCGCCGCGTCGTCTTTGCGGAGCGCTGAATACTTATCATTCGACACCTTGATCGACGCGTCTGCGGCGGTCAGTTCCTCAATTAGGGCCACGTAAGCATCCCGTTTGGCACCCTGCACTTTTTCGAGAAAGGCCTCCTCCTGGGGTACTTGCTTGTCGAGGTTGTCTACGACCTTCTGTAGAGACTTCCGTAGGGCTTTGGAACTGGACCCGCGCGATCCTCGTCTCGAATCTCGGTCGGAATCACGATCCGATGACAAGTCTTCTAAGCGTTCTCGCGACTGCGCTAGCTGCGATTTCATCGCGACCAGTCGCCGCCCGCGGGTGGCAAGCAGCGAGGACAAATCGCGGAATTTGTCTTCTAAAACCTTCAGGTTTTTCATCTGTTTGCGGAGTTCGAGTTCTTCCGATGCGATCCAGCGCTCGCGTTCTCGGGTAAGGCCTCTACGGGCGAGCAATTCAGCGGGATTTACAACGACTGCCGGTTCATCGACGAGCGGTTCATCGACGAGCGGTTCATCGACGAGCGGTTTGTCGGCGGAATCCGGATCTTGGGGCGAATCCGGATCCGGCTTGAACGGAACTTTGTCCGGCGGGAACTTGCTCACGGGCTCCGAAAGTTTAAATCCGCCATCGAATCGGTCGTCTTCGGGATTTGTTTTTTTGATATTGTCCGCCGCAGGCTTGTCCGTCGCCGCGGGGTTCGAGATATCGCTCACCGCGTCAGCGGAAACATCAGTGCCGGTTGTTTCGGGGTTATCGCCGGTATCGCTCGCGGGCGGGCTCTCGCTGTCGGCTGCGGGAGCAGCCTGCAATGGTCCGTTCGCCGCCTGCGGGACGGGCCTGGTCGTCCGCGCCGCTGCTCTGTCGCGCATCGACCGGCTGCTTCCTGCCGCCGCTACTGCGGCCACGGACTTTTGGTCGTCTGGTTGTTCCCCTCGCTCTGCCGATCGGATTGCGTAGATTGCGCCGCAGATCAGTACGAAGCCAATCCCGACGGCGGCGACGATCGGCGCAGGATCGAATTTCTTGCGGGCGACACGACTGCGCCGCGCCACCGTTCGGGGACCGCCAATAGAAACCGCCGCATCGGCGGAATCCGCGTCCACGGATGGCCTTTTTATTGCGGTCTGCTCTCCCACCGGTTGTTGTTTCGATCCGCCTGCATCCGCGATTTCCTCTTCCACGCCGTTCGATTCGATGGCGGGTTGCGGCGATGCTTCATCTGCGAATGGTTCGTCCGCGACCGACAATCCGCCATTGCTCAGTTCGCTGTCGTATTCGGCTCTTCGGGCGTCATCCAAAAGACAGATTTTGGCGGCGGCGATTTCGTTGAGCAGCCGCTGCGACAGCTTGGCTTTGTCACCCATCTGGAAGTTGCGCAGATGCGCCATCTGGCGGTCGGCGGCGTTCTGGATGACTTCGGCATCGTCGGTGAACCTGTTGATGCCCAGCAAGCGGTAAAAATCCGCAGGCTGTTCATCCGCCGGGATGCCAAGCCACTTCAAGTATGGATTGAACGCTTCGCTCATGGCCCGAAATTCCGCTGCGGAACTGTATACGAGGCGAGCCGCGCAGTATAGCAGGTCTTAGCAACCCGTCCGAGAAGAAATAATCCGGTCATACGGCCGGTTTTGTTCGGCCGAAACGGATTGGAACTCGTTCTACGGCATCCGCCTGCCGAACCAAGTCGTGACATTCCCTTGCGGCGTTTTGTGCTGTCCGAGCAGTGTTTCCTTGTTGGGCAAGGTAATTAACACCGCCCCTTGATTTCCATCGGAGAAAGTCAATTGCATTTTCTTTCCGTGCCGCTTCCATATCCCGACTTTTCGGTGATTCACCTTTGCCGTTCCATCTTTCTCGAATGCGTAGGTCGTTTTTCCGCTCGCACCGCTAAGTGCCCGCCAGGTGACTTCAAAGCTGCCTACGATTGTACGGGAATCATAAGCGGAGCCGAGAACGAGTTCTTTCTCGGGCCGGCGCACCGCCACTTCCCGCGCGGGCTTCAGCGATGTGTCGGCCTCGCGGTCGCTGAATTTCGCGATGCGGGTCGTCAGTATTCTTTTCGACAAGCCGGCCGATTCGGGCAGCGCCTGTTGATACCAGTAGACGGCGCGGCGCTGTATTTGCCGCTCGGCACTTTTGTGCTCACGGCTTGCCAGCTGCCACCAAGCGTCTCCTACGGTTTTTTGTTCGTCCGTTTGCTGCGGTGCGGCCAAGTCTGCTGCCGCGGCGCGATTGATTTCCAACTCGTCGGTCTTTGCGAGCATCGGCAAACCGTGCAGCCAATCACCTTTCTCGAAGCACAGATATCGACCGGCCGTCAAATTCAAAGTCGGACTATCCGGGTCTTCCAGCAGCGTACTGACGGCCGCTTCAAATTGCTTGAATTCCTCGGCCTGTACCTTCAGCAGCTTGTTTTGACGTTGAAGCTGGTCGAGTTGTTTGGCGTCATTGACGCCGCGAGCCAATTCGGTTGCCGCCTCGACCGTTTGCAACGCCACCCGGAAACGATCTGCCTTCACGGCTTCGTCGATGGTCCGCCACGAATACGCGAAGAAGTTTGTCCGGTCATCCTCTGTTTGTACCGATTTCGCCACGGTGCCGAGCGCCGACGCCTTTATAGGCAAGGCGTCGATATCGAACGACTCCGCCGTTGTGTTGATTGCGTCGATCACGGTTGCAGCGTCTCCGGATTCGACCCCCAGGTTGCGGGCCAGACGAAAGAGAACAAATCGTGCCGCGGCGTCGTCTTGGATGGTGGTCCCAATCGCGATTAACTCACCGGCCAGCGCCCGCTTCGCTTTCGGAGATGTGCTGCGATCAATCTTGCTCTGAAATGCATCCCGGACAAATACGAGCGCGGATTTTTGTGCGGCGGCATCGGGAATCGGCTGCCAGCGAATCGAATTCGTTTCCGCATCGCCGCCGACCGGTGGCGATACACCCGGGGCCTCTGCCGGTGACGGACTGCTGGGTTCCGATACATTGGAATCCTCATCGTCGACCCGTCCCGCAGTCGCACCCGAAACCTCCGCCGGCGGTGTCTGGCCCTTTTCCTCCTCCTGGACTTCATGCTCGGACTTCGACGGTAAAACACCGAATTTCAGCGCCAACGCCGTCGCGACCAAAAACAGCGACGCGGTAGCGACTAGCGGTAATGTGCGATTGGCCAGAGGCGGTGGAGGCATCAGCGAGCTCGGAACTCTTGGAAGAATGGCCTAGTATAGTGCAGCCGACAATTTGCGACGATAGTTGCTGGTCAATTCGGAGTCGTCCGACAGCAACTGGAAGATATCGACCATCATTTTGCGTGCGGGTTCGCCGAATTCCTTTTTGTGATTTTCGACGAGCCACAAGGCGGTTTGCAGTGATTCTTCGTATTGGCCGGCGACGGCTAGCACTTCGGCAAACCGTAACTTTAGGGTATGGTCGTCGGGTTCCGCTTCGATCGCCGCACGGCACTGATCCACACTGCCGGCCTCGGCGGCTTTGCCGCGCAGGCTTAATTCCGCCTGAATCTTTTGGGCTTCGGGCTCCAGGTAGCCGCGGGCGTCGAGTTCCGCGATCAACTCGCGGCATTCATCGGGTTGATTTTGTGCGAGCAGCAGCGCCGCCAGCCCGATTTTGGCTTTTGCTAGTTCGCCATCCAATCCGACCGCCGTGCGGTATTTTGTTTCGGCCGCGCGGGGATCGTCTTGTTCCTGTGCGCGGGCTTCGGTCACGAGTTGTTCGGCTTCGCTAGGCAGCAACTGCTCCAGCCAAATTTTGATTTGGTCTTCGCCCTGCAGGCCGACAAACATGTCAACCGGCGCGCCGTCGCGGAACCCAAAGACCGCTGGAATCGACTGTACGCCACAATATGTCGCCGCGTTCGCCGCATGCTCGGTGTTAGCTTTGACCAGCAAGAATTTTCCGTCAAATTCCTCTGCCAACTTCTCCAGCGTTGGCGCCAGCGCCCTACACGACGCGCATGTCTCGGACCAAAAGTCGACGACCACGGGTAAATCGTTGGACCGCGTGATCACATCGCTCTCGAACGTTTCGTCGGTCGTGTCGACGATCCACTGCGATTTCGTCATTTTTGTTCTCCGGTCACCGAACACGGAACAGCCCACTCCCGCTAATAATAACGCCTCCGTGTCCGCTGTGGCGGATTAGTTTTGTGCTTTCAGCCCACATTGAATCATCTCCTGTGGTATGGCCTTTCCGTCGCCGTCTCCCGTTGGGTTTTGCGGGGACCTTATAGACATCGCGTTACGAGCTGGCGTTGTAGTTCCCCGGGCGTGTTATACTTTGTTGTTCCGTCAGTCATCGGCAAGGTAATAAGTGGCCATTCGGCTGTAGCCGCGTAATGAACTCGCTATCAAGAATCACATTCGCAATTACCTGTTTTAGTTGTCTAACTGCGGGATATGCCGCCGAGCCGGAACGATTGCGGCAACCGCGGTTGCGGCGGCCAATCGCGATGGTGTGCGAGGCCCGCCTGCTCTTTATTGCCAACCGGGCGAGCGGCTCCGTCTCGGTTTTTGACCTAAACGCGCGGCGGATTGTCGGTGAATTGGAACTCGGCGGGTTCCTTTCGGATATGACTTCGATTCCGCGCAGCAATCTGCTGTTGGCGACCAACGAATCGCGGCATGAGATCGTTGTCCTTCAATATCACGGTGCGAAAGTGTCCGTCAAGCAGCGGTTGCGAGTGCCGCATTCGCCGGTCAGCGTCCGGGTGACGGCCGATGGCAAAAGATGTTCGGTCGCGTCGCTTTGGTCGCGACGGTTAACTTTGCTGGAATTCGACGCGGACGGTGCACTGAGGGTCGGCAAGATAATCGATCTGCCGTTCGCGCCGAGGTTACAGGAGTTCAATACGAAGGGCGACTGGCTGTATGTGGCCGACTCGTTTGCGGGACGGCTGGGCGTGGTTGATTTTGAGAAGGGCGAGCTGCAATCTGTCCACACGTTCGACGGACACAACATTCGTGGTTTGGCGGTGAGCACCGGCGGTGACGAGCTGATGATCGCGCATCAGCGACTAAGCAATTTCACCTCCACGACGCGGTCGCGCGTGTTTTGGGGCACGTTGATGGGCAACGCGGTGATCTCTGTTGCGCTCGACGATCTACAGCAGCCGACGCGAAACGATAAACAAACGGCTGGTGAAAAACGCATTGCGCACTGGAGTCTTTTTCCGTTGGGTGAACCGAACAACGGCGCGGGCGACCCCGGAGCGATTCTGAGCGCGTCGAGCGGACAGATGGTCGTTTGCCTCAGCGGTGTCGACGAAATTGGATTTGTGCGTTCCGTTCCCAATCCGCTGCGGCGGGTCAAAGTCGGCCGTTTACCGACAGCGTTGGCAACCGACAACGACTGCCGAACTTTGTACGTTGCCAACACGCTGGACGATTCGATTTCGATGATCGACATGGCTACAGCGAATCTCGAAGGGACGATTGAGTTGGGGCCGCAAGCGGAATTGACCGCCGCGGAGATGGGCGAGCGATTGTTTTCCGACGCGCGGTTGTCGCTGCACGGCTGGTTGAGTTGCCACAGTTGCCACACCGATGGCCATACAAATGGACAATTGAACGACAATCTGGGCGATGACGGATTCGGTGCGCCCAAGCGAGTTTTGTCGCTATTGGGCACCGGTGAAACAACGCCATGGGCCTGGAAGGGATCGCAGGAACTACTGGCTGCGCAGATTCACAAGTCGATCGATTCGACGATGCAAGGGAAAGAGACCGGCCGGCTAAACAATAAAAACGTCGAAGCTTTGCAGGCGTTCGTGCGCACGCTCGCACCGCCTCCGTCATTGAATGTGGCTCGTGGCAAAACCGATCATGCGGCGGTCCGTCGCGGCCGGGATTTGTTTTACAAACACAGTTGCTCGAATTGCCACTTTCCGCCCAAATATACTAGCACGTCAGTGTTCGACGTCGGCATCCACGACGAG
This sequence comes from Pirellulales bacterium, assembly GCA_046582885.1. Lineage (GTDB taxonomy): Bacteria > Planctomycetota > Planctomycetia > Pirellulales > UBA7805 > JAYZEI01. Next base: position 10,889 of record JAYGDO010000132.1, read on the forward strand.
GTCGGTCAGAAAGAGTTCAATCCACCGTCGCTGCTGGGCGTCAGCCAGCGTGGGCCTTATTTTCACGATGGCCGTGCGAAACAATTACGGGACGTCTTCGACGAATTCAATCACCCCAACGACTTGGAGTTTGACGCGGACGCGTTGGACGATTTGATGGAATTTCTCCAGTCGCTCTAACTTCCCGGCCGGAACTCGGCCAACCGTATCGAATCGGGCCCCGCGGCGCTGAAAACAACGTGCGGCCAGCGGCAACCGCGGGCATTACGAAAACAACTTTGTGATCGCTTTGCCGGGCCGGACGAATTGCGGACGCCCTTGCACATCATTCAGGGTTTGCGCTGCGGGCACACCTAGCGCGTGATAACAAGTCGCGACCAAATCACGCGGATGGACCGGCGCTTCGGCGGGGTACGCCGCGTGCCGACCCGAGCGGCCGTAAACCGCGCCGCCGGCAATTCCACCGCCGGCCAACACCGAGGTAAAGCAGCCGGGCCAGTGATCGCGCCCGTCTTTGCC
>JAYGDO010000173.1:0-2529 GCA_046582885.1 Pirellulales bacterium
AAAAAGGCGCAGACGCAAAAGCAAAAGTAAAGGCCGAGAGCTGCCTGCAGCCGGCGCGTGACGTCTTTGGATAAATTTTCTGTCGCCACAAGGAGGAACCTGTGAGGCTACGCCGACTCGTCCTGACCTCCCTGATTACATTGCTGTTTTGTGCAGCCATTGATTCGGCACCTGCTGACGACTTGGGAAAGCATGGGTTTGCCAACTCCCAAGGGGTAAAAATTCACTACGTCACCAAAGGTGAGGGGCCTCTGCTGGTGATGATTCACGGGTTTCCCGACTATTGGTATACGTGGCGAAAGCAGATACCGGAATTGGCCCGGCATTTTCAAGTCGTGGCCATGGATCTGCGAGGTTACAACAAAAGCGACAGGCCCAAAGGCGTGAAACAATATGCCATGGCCAAGCTGGTGGGCGACGTCAAAGCGGTCGTCGAACATTTCGACCGCAAACAAGCTGTGATCGTGGGACACGACTGGGGAGGCGCGATTGCCGGGACGTTCGCTATGCGGCACCCTCTGATGACCGAGCGACTGGTGGTCCTCAACCTCCCGCATCCCAACGGCCTCCGCCGTGAGTTGGCGCAAAATCCTCAGCAACAACTGGCGTCCGCCTACGCTCGCGCCTTTCAGCAGCCCGATGCCGCCGCCAAACTGACGGCCAAGGGCCTGACGTTTTGGGTGAAGGATATCGAAGCCCGTAAAAAGTACGTCGAAGCCTTTGAGCGGTCATCTTTCGAGTCGATGTTGAATTACTACAAAGCCAACTATCCGCGCGAACCGTATAAACAAGACGCCGACACGCCGAAGGTAAAATGCTCTGTGCTCATGATCCACGGCCTTAAGGATCAAGCGCTGTTGCCAAGCGGACTCAACGGCACCTGGCAATGGCTAGAAAAAGACTTGACGTTGGTAACGATTCCGGGTGCGGGCCACTTTGTTCAACAGGATGCGGCGGATTTTGTCACCCGGCAGATAAAAAACTGGCTCACAAGATAGTTGCCTCAACGATCCTGCAGTCTATGTGCGACTCCTTATTTTCTGAGATAAAAACAAGGCCGTGCGGTACCGGAAAAAACAGAAACAAGTGCTGACAACAAACCGATGATCCGTTCACAAAGGCTGGATTAATGCACGTTGGCAATTGGCAGCTCGACACGGTCAATGGAGGCATGTTTCGACTGGACGGCGGTGTCATGTTTGGGATTGTGCCAAAGGCCTTGTGGGGAAACGTCACCCCGGCTGACGACGAGAATCGAATTCGCGTCGCCAACCACTGCGTGCTAGCCCGTGACGGCAAGCACGCGGTGCTGATCGACACCGGTTATGGCGGCAAATACGACAAATTGGATCGTAAATTCTATTCTATGGAACCTGGAGAGCCGCTGGTTCAGAGTTTGCGCACTCTCGGAATTGAACCAGAAGAGATTGATACGGTAGTGCTTAGCCACTTGCATTTCGATCATGTGGGCGGAGCCACGCAAACAGGACCGGGCGGCGAGCTTACCTTAACCTTCCCAAATGCCCGGCATTTTGTCGGCCGACAAGAGTGGGAGGACGCAACCAGCCAAAAAGCCGAGTTGCGAAAGGCCTATCCACTGAAGGAGATCATTCCGCTTCAGCCCGTAGTCTCACTTATCGAAGATGACGATGAGGTCGTTCCCGGGTTGCGGGCCAAGCTCACCGGCGGACATACGCAAGGCCATCTGTCGTTTGTCCTCGAATCGTGTGGAGAGGAAGCGATTTATTCCGGTGACATCTGCCCGTCGCGGGCCCACCTGCGAACGATGTGGCACCTGGCCTACGACACCCATCCCCTGGACACCCGTCGTCGTAAACCTCAGTTGCTCAACGAGGCATCTCAAAGAAACTCGTGGATACTATGGAACCACGATCCCGACGTTGCGGTTAGCCGGGTTACTGCTCATCCTCGGCGCGAATTTGTCCCCACCGACTCCGCCGCCCGCCTGTAACCCTTCGGTCTCGACGATTCTAAGCTCCTGCTATTACAAGGGCTCCGCGGCAGGCATTTGACCGAGCCGATCTCGAGCCCGAAATCCATCCTCAGATCGGAAGGCATCGATCAATTTCAAAGGTTGTCCATGAAGGATCTCGCAAGCATTATGGGCCGACTGGACCCTCCTCCGTCGCGGGGGCCAAGGCTATACTGGCTGCCGGAGTGCTGCGCCAGCCGGGGGAAAACTCCGGCACCCGCCGATTGCGCCGATTCGGGATCTACTTTGAAGGATGTTATCCATGGCTTACTGTCTTCTGACCGGTGTCACCGGTCTGGTCGGTGGGTACCTGCTCAAGCAACTCATGAACCACGACCCGCGTGTCGCCGTGGTGGTGCGCCCCACACGCCTGGAGTCCGCTAGCCAGCGGGTCGACAATGTGATGCGCTGCTGGGAGGATTTGGTCGGTCACTGTTTGCCGCGACCCGTCGTTCTTAGTGGTGAGCTTAGCCGGTCGAAATTGGGTTTGGATGAATCCAGCAGAACCTGGATCAGCAATAACTGCGATACGATCC
>JAYGDO010000179.1:0-3920 GCA_046582885.1 Pirellulales bacterium
GAAGCTTGCGGTGTGTTCGACAAGGGTTGGTAGCGGCGTTATTGCTCGCCTCGGTCTCGTTGCTCTTGACGGCTACGTGCCCGCCGATGTTCGCCGAAGATTGGCCCACCTTCCGGCACGACCGCGAGTTCACCGCATCCACCAGTGAGCGGCTCGCGCTGCCGCTCGATCCGATCTGGGTTTTCCGTTCGCGGCAGTCACAGCATCCCGTATCGCTGCGGGGCAATCAGGCGGCGCGGTTCACGCCGGAACGGGATCGTTATGAGTTGTCGATCTCGGCAGCGGGAGATGCCCTCTTCTTCACCAGCGCTGCCGACGGTCGCATCGTCTGTCTCGAGGCCGCGTCGGCCAAGATCCGCTGGGAGTTTGTCGCCGAGGGAAGCGTCAACCGCGTACCGTCGTATTACGAGGGCAAGGTCTATGCCGGCAGCGACGACGGCCACGTCTATTGTCTTGACGCGAAGACTGGCAACAGGGTGTGGACCTACAAGGCCGCACCGGCCAACCGCTGGCTCTTCTCCTACAATCATCTCACGTCGGTTTGGACCGTCCGTACCAACATCATGGTCGAGAAGGGCGTCGCCTACTTTGCCGCCGGTACTTTCCCGCACGACGGCACTTTTATCTTTGCGGTGGATGCGAACACCGGCAAACTGCTGTGGAAGAACGATACGCATTCCGAGACGACGTTCCCCTGGCCGCTGTCTCCTCACGGCAACATTTATGCGACAAAAAAGAATCTCTATGTGCCGAACGACGTCAAACCTTTTCGGTATGCCGTCTTCAACTCGTTTAATCGCGCGGACGGTATTCACGACGGTTCCGACCCCCAAAGCCCCGGCTTTGGCCAACAGATCAAGACACTGCCGGGAGCCATCAAGGATGGCAAACGCTACCTGGGCAACAGCGTTCAGACGATTACTGAGGAAGTGGATTCCAAGTCGCAGCAGAAAAAAGTGACATATTCGCCGGACTGGGAGATTAAGACGCCGGGCTGGACGCTGGACGCCGGTTCGATCGAAGGCTACCCGGCCGCTCGCGGCGCACCGCTGGTGCACAACCCGGATCTCTGCGCGGTCATCGCCACAGACGGCGCCTCCATTAGTCTCAGGTACAGCGTACGAGATGATCAAAGCGTGGTGGGCAAGGTTTCCGCGCACGCCGTGGAGGACGGCAGGGAATTGTGGTCGTCGGAGATCGGAGAATGGCCCAACGAGGTGATTGCTGCCAACGGCCGCCTGTTCGTCAGTACCCGCGACGGCACCATCTATGCCTACGCCGCCAAAGGCGCGCAGCAGCACGGCGTGATTAACGAGCCGGTCGACCCTCGGCCTTTCAGTGAGGAACCCTCGCTTGCCAAAGCGGCTGAGGCGATTGCCGCACAAGCCGACATTCAGGAGGGCTACGCCCTGGTGCTCGATTGTACGACCGGCGAACTGGCCCGCGAACTGGCCACACGGACAAAGTTGCACATCTGTGCCGTGTTCGACGACGAGGCCCGCGCGGCAGCCGCACGTCAGGCGGCCAGTCGGGCGAACCTGCACGTCTCCCGGATTCTGGTGTGGGTGCGAAAACCGGGCGAGCAACTCCCCTACCCCCCGCGTTATGCCGACCTGATCGTATCGGAGAAGGCGGCCAGCGGCGGGCCGCTGCCCGAGGTTGGTGAAGCCCTGACGCGACTGCTTAAACCGGTTCGCGGCCGGGCGATGATCGGTGGCGAGCAGAACGAGTCCGCCCTGAAAGACTGGATCGCCGGGACGGGCCAGGATGGCTGGACCATGGCCGGCTCCGACGATTTCACCTGGGCCCTGCGAACCGGCCCGCGAATGAAACAGGCCGGCGGTTGGACTCACGCCTTGGGCGACGCGGGCAACACCATGTGTAGTAACGACGGCGTATTGAAGCCGCCGCTGGGTGTCGTCTGGGTCGGCGAACCGTTTTCGGCCCGTAGGTCGCGCGGTATCAGCCCCGCCATCCTCGCCGACGGCGTCCTCGTTCATCAGACGACCACCATGTTCGACAAAAACGGGTATACCGAGGGTTTCGACCAGTACACCGGACGCAAATTATGGCGGCTGCCCAACACGGTGACCGACACCGTCGCGGCACACGGTGCCATATTTCTGCGTTACCTTGAACACGTCACGCAGATCGACCCATGGACGGGCAAGCAGGTTAAAAAAATCGGACCGCCCTTCGGCGGTAAGTGGGGGAAAATGGCGGCCGACCGTGACGGTAAAACGCTCTATTTGTTGGCTTATGGAACCGATGCCCAGGAAAAGAAGTGGTCGTGTGCACTGGCCTACGATATCCAAAAGGGTGCGGTGATCTGGAATAAAGGCGGGCCCGATCAGCCGGAACAAGGAGACGACTGGAGTTCGATCAGCGACGGCCGAATTTATGTCGTCGGTGGAAAGCCGACAGACGCCCAGCGGGCGGAGGCGGAGGCAGAAATGCTTGCCTGGTTGAAAAAACTGCCCGGCGAGGAATACAAGGCGTTCGCCGCCGGGATTAAGGGACAAAACTTTGAGATACTGAAGGCGATCGATGCGAAGACCGGCGAAGTCCTCTACAGAAAGGCCATCAACAGAACCAATGCCGGTGGAGCCTGGTCAACGAAAGTGGTCTCCGGCGGTAGAAGGCAGTACCAGCCACTTCTGCTCGGTGCCGTGATCGCCAACGGCGGTGCCGTGGTGTTCGCCTCGGCGGCCGGTGCCGACAAGTCGTGGGCTGTTTGGCCGAGCGGCGGGTATAAAGGTCGGGCGCTGTCCGTGTACGACGGCGCCACCGGGAAGCTGCTGTGGTATCGGTTTGGAAACTACCGAGCAAGACCCGTGGTCACCGAAGACTTTGTCTACGCCGAGCCTTGGGGATTCCACCTGCGAAGCGGTGAGCCCAAGACACGCGTCCACCCAGTCACCGGCGAAAAGGCTCCGTGGGTATTCTGCCGCTATGACAAACAGTGCGGCACGTTTGCCGGTTCGCGGCACTTTCTCTTCGGCCGGTCACGTGGAGTGGGCTATCACGATCTTTTTACCGACCAGGGGCTTTATACGATTCTGAACAGCCGTTCGAGTTGTTGGGTCGATACGTCCAGCGGCGGGGGTATGATGATCAAGCCGCCGCACGCGATCGGCTGCAAATGCTACGTGTCGATGCCGTTCACCTTCGCGCTGGCGCAGGTCGGAACTCCGCTGGCTCTCCCCCAGGTATTCGGCCAGCCGGGGCCTACTTTGCCGGTCAAGCATCTGTACCTCGACTTCGGAGCGACGGGCGACCGTCGCGACGCCGAGGGGCGACTCTGGCTGGCGCCGACGCGGGGTAAGTCCCCGGGAGACCTATTGCTCTCGTACGGTGTCAATTCTGTCTTCTCCGAAGGCGGCGGAGCCAGACGGCGGACCGCAGTGTATACGCCGATTGAAAATACCGACGTAGCATTTGTGTTCGCCTCGGCTGCGCGGGGCCTGAAGTCGTGTGTAATCCCGATCGCGGAAGATGACCGGGGCGGTGGAATGTTCAACGTTCGTCTCGCTTTCTCGGCACTACCGGGCGACGAACTCGGGCAGCGGGTATTCGACGTCAAGCTCAATGGACAAACCGTCCTCAAAGACTTTGACATCATCAAGGAAACGGGCAAGGCCGACCGAGCCGTGTGGAAGGAGTTTGCGGTTGCGATCAATAAAGATCTGACGCTGGAACTGGCTGGAAAATCTGAAAATCCTGTTGCCGACAAAATGCCGCTGATCAACGGTCTCCAGGTTTTGCGAAACGAGTGACGATCAGGGTTGTAGAGATCACGATGGCAGATTTTGGCTCACGATTCGGCGACTCGCGGCAGTCGATCCCAGGCACCGGATGAAGCCGCACCATTTCCACACTTCTGCACCGCATATCGACGACAGATGTCTCGGATTGGGATC
>JAYGDO010000194.1:0-26929 GCA_046582885.1 Pirellulales bacterium
GAACGCTCGGCAAGGAGCGAACGTGTACTGGTAACGACGCTGACGAAACGATTGGCCGAGGATCTGTCAGCTTACCTGTCCAAACAAAACGTCAATTGCAAATGGCTACACAGCGAGTTGGATGCGTTCGAACGCGTCGAACTGCTACGCGACCTGCGGCAAGGCCGGTTCGACGCACTGATCGGCGTAAACCTGCTGCGCGAGGGACTTGATCTGCCCGAAGTGTCGCTGGTCGCCATTCTGGACGCCGACAAGGAAGGCTTTCTGCGTAGCGAAACTTCATTGATCCAGACCATCGGCCGGTCGGCCCGCCACGTCAACGCCAAAGTCATCCTATACGGTGACAAAGTCACCGTATCCATGGAAGCGGCGATTGACGAAACGTTTCGCCGCCGCAAGTTGCAGGAGGAGTACAACCGGCAGCATAACATCACGCCGAAGACGATCATAAAGACGATTCGCGCTGGCATCGAGGCCGAAGTTGCCGCTCACGACCGAGCCAACGCCGCCGTCGGCCGCTCGAGTGATACGACCTACATCACCGAAGAATACATTTCAGAGTTGGAAACAGAAATGATGGAAGCGGCCGAAGCACTGGACTTCGAACGAGCGGCCGCTCTACGCGACCGCATTTCACAACTTCAGGAGTCCATCGGTAAGAATCTCGACGAGGTCGAAGTCCACTCCTCGACGCGCCAAAACCGACGCCGCCGCGGCAAGGGGGCCGCAAAAAAAGGCGGCCGCGTGCCGCGACCCAAGCGGGCGTGACGGCAAGGTGTTCGGACGAACACGAAGAATCCAGCGGGCGTGCGAATCACGAGAATTCAGCTCTCTGTTTCCGCGATTTGTGTCTGCGGCAGTGCGGACCATTTTTTCATGAAATGCACCCGTGGTGGCCGCCCACCTAAACGACGGTGGAGAGGAATTCCCAAACGACGAAAGGACTACGCCAAATGCGCTTGCCGCAGCGACGTAATCGTGGTCAAAGCGGGTTTGGGCTGCGAGTCGGCGGCGTAGAGGCCGCCGTGCGGAAATTCGTGCGGCTCTGAGTCGCTTAGCTGGTTCCAAATGACCGCCTGAACCGCGGTCTTGCTCAGCATGACCGGCAAGAAGTTGCGAATCCACTTTTCCTGCCGCTCGGCGGTCCAGTCGTCCGGTGTAGGCCTTGCCGTCGAACCGGCTTTTAGGTCGTCCCCGTTGCCTCCCGGCACGACCAGCGAGACCAGCAACGGCAGTTCCAGGAGCGTCCAACGGTCCAACTGCCGAGAAAACTCAAGCACGTCACGACGGTTCGTACCGCTGGGAAAGTATCCCAAGTTGAATTCCAATCCGACGCCGGCCAAACCAAGGTTCGAGCGGATCAAGGTGTCGGCCATGTGAATGGGCAATTCCATATCTTGCCGCGTGATATACTCACCCCACGGCTGATCAAAACTGACCAGCGCCGGCGTATAAGGATCGAGTTGCCGCACGGTTTCGACAATCCGCATAGCCATCCGCATACGGTATTGTGAGTTGAAGCCTAGAAAGTTGCCCGCATTGATTCGCGATGCGCATTGCCAAATATTGACACGGCCCTTGAGCCGCAGCACGACCGACTTGACGTATTGTTCGACAAAGTTGACAACGTTGTCGGCGTCCTCTTCCCATAAGTACAGCCAGTCCGGCACATCCGATGCGTCAAACCGAATCAGCGGCCCGCTACAGACCTTCAGTCCGTTGGCCAGACTCCAGCCGCACTGCTGATCGGCAAGCGCCCAATCGTATTTGCCTTCGCCGACTTCGATCCGCCGCCACGGCAACGGCAGCAGCGCCGTATTAAAAGCGCCGAGAAAGCTGGTCGCGGCCGCCTCGCTAAGTGGCCCTCCTCCCAGGCTACCGCCCAACATTGTGTTGAGTTTTTCGCCGCCCGCATGCCTCAATGCCAATGCCTGCTGCGAATAACTCTCGCCCAACGCATCGGTCAACGAAAAGATATCGCCGAGAATTTCCCGCGTGCCGTCGCACGCCTTCGCCGCGTCGTCTTGCGCCGTCGCGCAAAGCGAAAACTTTTGCGTTATTTCGTTCAGTTTAATTAAAATAGGCTCGGGCACGGCCATGCCTACCAGTTCCCAGTTGCACATTTGATTGCGGAAGCGATTTAGCATGCCGCGAGTCAATTCGACTTCGAGCAGATAGGGCCGTTCTCGTTCCATCAGACTGGCCGTCCTGAGCATCACTTCGCCCACGCCCTCGACCTGCCAGAGAATGTGAAATGACCCGGAATCGCCGACTGGTCGATCCACAATCAGGCCGCTCTCAGACACCACAATCTGTGCCGGCCAGGGAACTTCGTCGAGCCCCGTGATGTAGGCGCGTTGCACCGCGGATTCTGACAGACGGTCGCGGTCGGGTATGGTAAACCGAAGCAAACCCATAGTGACCTCAAAAACCGCCGTAGCCATCAGAAATTTCGGGGCAACCCGCGAGAAGCGCCGCGGCACGCCCTCGGACGAGTGTATCCGAGCCATCTACGCTAATCAACGGAGCCGTTGTTGCTGCGCCGTGTTCGGTGCCGGCTGCGCTAAGTTTGCCGAGTCCTCCGCCGCCGCTAGTCATCTGAATCCCCGGCGCGGTATACTCTCGCCGTTCTCAATCAAACGGAATTGAATCCATCCCGCATAACAAACGGGATGAGTCCCCTTTCTACCACGAAAACACAGGCAAAGGAGCCGCCATGAGTCAGTCGGTTGTGATGCAAACTTCGCTGGATGCATTTCCTGTTCGCCGCGGCAAGGTCCGCGACATTTACGATTTGGGCGATCAGCTATTGCTCGTCAGCACTGACCGCATAAGTGCTTTCGACTGGGTGCTGCCTACGGGAATTCCCGATAAGGGCCGCGTGCTGACGCAGTTCAGTGCGTTTTGGTTTGACTGGCTGAAGGAACCGAATCACACACTAACGTGTGACGTTGCGGCCATGGATTTGCCGGAAGACGTCGACCAAACGATGCTCGACGGCCGCAGCATGTTGGTGAAAAAAACCGAAGTCGTACCCATCGAATGCGTGGTCCGCGGGTATTTGTCCGGTTCCGGCTGGAAGGAGTACCAACAGTCCGGCTCCGTTTGTGGAATTCCGCTGCGCAACGAACTGGTCGAGAGCGATCAACTGGCGGAACCGATTTTCACACCGGCGACCAAGGAAGAGACCGGCCACGACATCAACATCTCGTTTGCACAAATGGTCGAAATTGTCGGCAGCGACATCGCCGAAGAGCTGCGCGAGCGCAGCATCGCGATTTACCAACGCGGCGCCGAATTTTCCTACGAGCGCGGTATCATTATCGCTGACACCAAGTTCGAGTGGGGTCTGGTCGATGACGAGTTGATCCTGATCGACGAAGTTCTGACACCCGACAGTTCACGATTCTGGCCCGTGGACCAATACGAGCCGGGCAAAGGGCAGCCATCCTACGACAAACAGTTCGTCCGCGACTGGCTGATTGAATTCGGCTGGGACAAGAATAGTGAGCCCCCTGCTCTACCTGACGAAATCGTCACCAAGACACGGGATAAGTATGTCGAAGCATTTGAACAGTTGACGGGCGGAGGTTTTGCGTGGAAGTAAATCTGCGCTGAAGGCAGAAAGAAGCCGCCTTGGGCCGGTTCACGAGGGGATCATTAGCCGCCGCGGGTGATCGTTAGATTGTCGCGGTGTACCACTTCTTCGTATGGGCAGTGCGAAAGCGCCGCGGCAATTTGGTCGCTTTGCAGACCCTTGATGCGTTCTATCTCAGCAATGCCGTAGTTGATCAGACCCCGCGCAAATTCGTCGCCGGCGGCGTCACAGATCGAAATTACATCGCCCTTTTCGTAATCGCCGTCGGTGCTAACCAATCCAATCGGTAGCAGACTGCGGCCGTCGTGTTGCACCGCTTTGCGTGCGCCGTCGTCCAGCAGCAAACGGCCGCGTGGCTGAACCGAGAAGCCGATCCAGCGTTTGCGCGATGAGACCGCCCCGCCCTGGGCCAGCAGCAGTGTGCCGACCTCTTCACCGGCGAGAATTCGAGCCAGCGTACCTGGTATGCGTCCGTTGGCAATAATCACATTCTCGCCTGCCGTCGTGGCAATTCGCGCGGCTTCCAATTTGCTCGTCATCCCACCTTTGCCCAAACCCGGATCGCCGGTACGGACAAGGCCGATCACTTTTTCGTCGATTTCTTTGATCGTCGAAATAATGTTTGAAGCGGAGTCGCCCGGGTCGCCATCGTACAGCCCGGACACATCGGACAACAGAACCAGCAGAGGTGCGCGGAGCAGATTGGTGACAAGCGCAGCGAGTCGATCATTGTCTCCGAACGTACTGAGTAGTTCGTCGACCGCAACCGAATCGTTTTCGTTCACGATCGGCACACCACCATATTCCATCAGCGTCAGCAGCGTGTTGCGTACATTCAAATATCGCGCGCGGTCTTCCATATCGTCGGCCGTCAACAGAATCTGTGCTGCGTGGCTGCCGTGTTGGGACAACGCCTGATCATAGGCCTCAACCAAACTCGCCTGCCCCACGGCTGCGACCGCTTGCAAATGCGCCAAATCGGTCGGCCGCTGCCGCAGTCCGAGTTTTCCCATGCCGGCCCCCACCGCGCCGGAACTGACCAGCACGATCTTACGGCCCGTGTTGATGATCGAGACCAACTCTTCGGCGAGCGTGTTGATCCACGCCGTGTCAAGCAAACCGTCCGCGCCGGTCAGCACTCGCGTGCCGACTTTAACGATCACGGTATCCGCGGAAGTTGCAATTTCTTGACGTAACAAATCGCTCATGGGTTACCCGTCATTCATCGGCACCGATTTATGACACGCACGCCGGTTAAACGCAAGGCTTGGTGAGCTGCCGGACGATAGCCCCCCAAGTCCGCCGGTGAACGGCTGCAGAGTGCCATTCTACAGGAAGTGTTACTTGGTTGAGAATTGCTACGGCAATGCATACAATGGTACGGGCTCGATCGGAACGGAGACCCGCTTCGAGCGCCCCGACCCTAACCGCGAACCCCATTGTCAGGCAGGATGCCTGTGGACAATTCTCGATGAGCGAACTTCACCACGAATGCGGCGTTGCCGCGATTTACCACTTCGGTGGTCCCGATATCAGTCCGATTTGTGCCGATCCCGTGAAGGCTTCACGACTGATGCCGAGGATGCTGCTGGACGTACAGAACCGCGGCCAGCTGGCGGCCGGTTTCACAACGTTCAATCCCGATCGCAATCAGTTGATCGATACACACAAAGAAACCGGGTCGGTGACCGAAGCGTTTCGGCTGTCGCATCGCGCCAAGCATGAAAATCTGATGAACGAATACGAAGGTTGCGCGGCGATCGGCCACGTCCGCTATGCCACCTGCGGCGAAGACGATCGCAGTTACGCTCAGCCATTCGAACGCCACCACATCGAAAAGCGAAAGTGGTTCAGTTTCGGCTTCAACGGCCAACTGGCTAACTATCAACAGCTGCGCAAAAAGATCCTGGACGACGGAAACAACCATCTGGCGCGCGACACCGATACCGAAATCATTATGCACGAAATCAGCCGGACGCTATCGGCCAATCCCGATGCGTCGCTGATGGACATTTGCGAACGCTTCGTCAGTCAATTTGACGGCGCGTACAGCCTGGTCTATTTGAACGCGGTGGGCGACATGCTCGTGTTGCGCGATCCGCTCGGCGTTAAGCCGCTGTGCTACGCTAAAGAGGGTCCCCTGTTTGCCGCCGCCAGCGAGAGCGTCGCGCTGCTAAACCTGGGGTTCGAACCCGAGAACATCCATTCGCTACTTCCCGGCCAGGCGATTATGATCACGGACGGTGAATTTCGTGTCGAAACGTTTGCCCGCGGATTTCGCGACGCTCACTGTTTTTTTGAGTGGATCTATTTTGCCAATGTGGCCAGTACGATGGATGGTCGCAGTGTCTATCTGACGCGGAAGGCACTGGGCGAAGAACTGGCTCGACTGGAACTCGAGCAAAATGGGAAAGAGTTGCACGACGGAAACACGATCGTGGTTCCCGTGCCCGACACCAGCAAGGCCGCCGCGGATGCGATGGCTTTTAAGTTGAATCTGCCTAGTGTCGAAGGTTTGATCCGCAACCGCTACTCGGGCCGCACGTTTATCGAGGGCGGCGAAGCGCGACTCACCAAGGCGCAAACCAAGTACACGCCGCTGCCCGAAGTACTCCGCGGCAAGCGGGTGCTGTTGGTCGAGGATTCCATTGTTCGCTCGACCACCATGCGTGTTTTGATCAATCGCATTCGCGGAGTGGGCCAGGCGAGTGAAATTCACGTCCGTGTTGCCAGTCCTCCTATCATCGCGCCGTGCTTTTACGGCATCGACATGTCGCGTCTGAACGAGCTTTTCGCGCCCAAATTTATCAACGGGGACCCGATAACATCCGAGACCGAGACTAAAATGGCCGAGGACGTCGGCGCCGACTCGTTGCGATACTTGCCGGTCGAATCGATCGCCCGCGCGATCGGCAAAGACGCCGATCAACTTTGCCAAGCTTGCATTACCGGCAACTATCCGACCGAACACGGCCAGCGACTCTACGAGATCGAGGTGTCCAAGCCTCGCGAACGGGCCACAAGCCGCGCGTACGAAGACCACCCGCCAGCCGAACCGGTCGCCTGAACAACCCGTCGGCGTTTTATGGTTCGTCAAAATCACCCCCTCCGCAAACGGGGTGAAGTCGCTGTTAAAGATGTCCGCTGACCCATTCCCGTTCGACGCGATTATCTCCCGAACAACGGCAGCGCTGCGGTCGCAACACGACGGACTGTCTCAGGCTAACATCGAGGGAATTCTCGGATGAGTAGACACGTCGATTCAGCACACTCGCCTTCGCATCGCACCAGTCCAACCGGGAAAAACCATATCAGCAGATCACTTCGAAAGCCACGTTGCACAACGAGTCCGGGTTCTGATATGAATTGCCGTAAACTTTAGACGCATTGTTTTGCCGAGCATGCGACCAAAATTCATTTACTTCGACCTGGGAAATGTCCTGTTGCGGTTTAGCCGCCAGCGCCAATTCCGGCAAATGGCCGAGGCTGTCGGCACGACGGCGGAAAAAGCTGAGGCGGCGTTCTTCCAAACAGGCCTTTACGAGGCCTATGAACGGGGTGAATTGACTACCGGGCAGGTGTACCACCGATTCTGCGGTGAGTTGGGCGTAAACTGCGATATCGCCCGCCTGCAACACGCCGGCAATGACATTTTCTGGCCAAACACTTCGATGATACCCGTGGTGTCGGCACTGTGGTCGGCCGGCTGGAGGCTCGGCATCCTCTCGAATACCTGCGCGAGCCATTGGGAATTCGTCAGCGACGGCCGGTATGCGTTCCTTTCGAACTTGTTCGAAGTGACAACGCTTAGCTACGAAGTCGCCGCAATGAAACCGGACCGCCGCATCTACGAAGCGGCTGCAGAAAAAGCCGGTGTCGCGGCAAGCGAAATTCTCTTCACCGACGATCTGCCCGAAAACGTGGCCGGCGGACGCGAGTTTGGTTTTGACGCCGTAATATTCACAACCGCGCCGGCCTTTGTGAACGAGCTTCGAAATCGAGGTATCAGGATTTCGTATTAAATAGCCCGGTGCGGACCTGCCAATTTCAGATTGGATTCTGATGGCCGCAGCCCGCTCAACAAATCGATCATCGCGACGACAAGTTCTGGTTTTCGATGATCGCTAGCGATACCCACAAAGTTTACGACCGGCGGCGGGGTTCCGCTGGAAGAAATTCGCGAGATACGAGCGGTGGACGACTCCAAACCGCCGGCGGACAGCCATCTGGCCTCATACAACTTAGCGCAGTCCGGACACCGGCAGCATCGACTGTTGGAGCACCGTTGTGCCCACACGCCTTTCAGTACACGTACCGATTGATCAAATGTTCGAGCATTTCTTGCCGGCCGCTGACGTTGGGGGTGATGTCCCCTTTTTCGAGCATGTAACCTTCGAGCGATTTCAGGTCGTGTTTGTCCGCCTCGATTTCGGCGCCGACCCCGCTATCCCAACTTGAATAACGTTCGTTGATGAAGTTTTGCAACTCGCCTTCCGCGCGGATTGCGGCCGCGATCTTCAGGCCCACAGCAAAAGCGTCCATGCCGCCGATGTGTGCATGGAACAGGTCGATTGGCTCGAAGCTTTCCCGCCGCACCTTGGCGTCAAAGTTGACGCCCCCCGTTTTGAAACCGCCGTACTTCATCAACATCAACATGCACTGGGCCGTCAGATAGACACTGGTCGGGAACTGGTCGGTGTCCCAGCCGAGCAGCATGTCGCCCGTGTTGGCATCGATCGAACCCAGGAAACCCTGGCCGCCGGCGTAATCCATTTCGTGCATCATTTCATGGCCGGCCAACGTGGCATGGTTCGTTTCGAGGTTCAGTTTCAGATGATCCTCCAGCCCATACTGGCGGAGGAAATTGATGCAGGCGGCGGCGTCCGAGTCATATTGGTGTTTGGTCGGCTCTTTCGGTTTCGGCTCGATGTAAAACTGGCCATCGAACCCGATCTCTTTCGCGTAATCGACTGCCATGTGGAAAAACTTTGCTAAATGATCCAACTCACGCTGCATGTTGGTGTTCCACAAGTTCTGGTAACCCTCGCGGCCACCCCAGAACGTGTAACCCTGGCCACCAAGTTCCTTCGTCACTTCAAGGCATTTCTTTACCTGGGCTGCGGCAAAGGCAAAGGCATCGGCATTGCAGCTTGTCGCCGCGCCGTGCATGTACCGCTTGTTGCTGAACAAATTCGCCGTGCCCCACAACAGGCCGATTCCCGTCCGCTCTTGTTCTTCCTTGAGTACGGCGGCCACAGCATCGAAGTTTTTGTTGGTCTCGGCCAGCGTCTCGCCTTCCGGCGCCACATCACGATCGTGAAACGCATAATAAGGCGCGCCAAGTTTTTCGATGAACTCAAATGCCATGCGGGCCCGCCCGATGGCGTCATCGGCAGTGCCGTCGGCCAACGACCAAGGCCGCTCTGCGCAACCAGGTCCGAACGGATCCGCGCCGGCCCCGCGGAACGAGTGCCAATAAACAACGCTGAACCGCAGATGATCCTTCATCGTACGTCCTTCGACCTCCTCATTCTCGTTATAGTGGCGGAAGGCGAGCGGGTTCTTGCTGTCGGGGCCTTCGAATTTGATTTTTTCGACTTGCGGAAATGCGGCCATGGGTTGCCTCTCGTCGGCTGTATGGTGTGATTAGTTTTGGACTGGATTTGGATCGATTATCGTGCCAGATTTCGACCGCGCCCGCAAGCAACCGCGCGGTTATCGACTTAGCCGGATTTTTTCTTGGTGTTTTTTCGCACCAGCCAGTCGCCCAGTCGCGGCCACATTGCCGAGATCGCGAGCAGCCATTTCACCTTGCCCGGAACAACCAGTTCCGGCCTGCGGCGCTCGCAGTATTTGATTACTTTTTTGGCCAGTTTTTCCGGCGATACTAAAGACAATCTCGCGCCTCCCCCCGGGCCGTAGGCTTCGTCGGGCAATCCCTGCGCCACGCCGCGAAATCGCGTCGCCGCATCGGGACGTTTGAGCGGGCCGGGGCAGACGAGCAGTACGTGCAGCCCCTGCGGACCTAGTTCCAATCGCAATTGCTGCGAGTACGCTGCAACAGAAAACTTGCTGGCCGGGTAAGCACCCATGTAGGGCGACGCCACCTTCGAAGACAGCGAACCGATATTCACAACGTGTCCCTGCGAAAGCAACAAGTGTGGAATCGCGGCACGTGTACAGCGGACGAGGCCGAGAAAATTTAACGTCAGCAGTTCCGCAAACTGCTCGGCGGTCGTTTCCACAATCTTGCCCCGAGTGGATTTCCCAGCGTTGTTGATTAGCACATCAATCCGCCCGTAACGGTCGAGCGTCTGACGGATCATCTCGTCCACTTCCGCTTGCACGGTCACGTCCGTCGGCACCGTCAAAACGTCTGCGCCCCCTTCGCGCAGCTTTGCTGCCGCCTGTGCCAACGCATCAGGATCGCGTGCGGCAATCGTGACTTTGGCGCCGGCGTCGGCAAACTTGCCGGCCAAATCGTATCCCAGACCTCGCGAACCGCCGGTGACGATAACGACCTTGTTTTCCCAATTTCCGGGCATGGTGAACCGTATGCACTTGTTGATCGTGATTGCATCGCTAACGAGTGGGTCATTCTAGCCGAACATCACCGCGTCGCTAAGCCGATAGGAATGCGGTTTTGTTTCGCCGCTTCCCGTCCGTCTTACTTTCCGCCGTCTTGATCCGTTTTCGGCAGAAACACGCGCACGTCGGGATGGGCCGTGTAGAGCCTCAATTGCCGCCCGTCATCGACGTATTGGCCGCTGGAATAATTCTCGGGGATGATCGGATTATTTTTGTATTTTTTCCAGCGAACCAAATCTTTAGACACGGCAATACAAGTCGTCCAAGGCCCTTTCCACTTCGGATCGGCGTTGGCGTGATAGACGCCATAGTAACGGCCACGAAATTGGATGACCTGATTCAACGCGACCGCGTGTTTGTCGTAAGCAGCGGGCCCTCGTGCGATGACGGGTTCGTCCTGCACGTTGATCCACACCTTTCGATTTTCAGACTTGGCAAGCCAAACGCCGCGGTCTCCGCGTTCGTAAAACAGGTACCAGATGTTTCCGTCGATCCACAATGTCGGCGTACCGTAGGGGCCGGCCGACAACGGCTTACCATCGGTAAAGCGAACATCCAGTCGGCCTTGTGACCGCCAATGAACAGCGTCTTTTGACGTCAGCATGTGCGCAATATCGTTCCGACCTTCGGCCACCATGAAGTACGTGTCCCCATGCTTGACGACATACATATCCTCAACCCACAGTTTGTCAAACAAAGGTTTTTTCGAATAGCGCACCCACTTGTAACCGTCCGAAGAAGTTGCGTAGCCGAGAAACTTTGTCGCTTTGCTCTCGCCGGTGTAACCCGTGTACCACAGATGCCATCGCCCTCCCTCACGCATGACATAACCTCGCTCGCGAATCTTGTGATCCCAGGTCGCTTTCCCCGTACCGGCGAAAACAGGATTCCCGGCATAAGGTTGGATTTCAACGAGTTCGCGAGGAAAATCCTCGTCGGCGAACGCATCACCGCCGAAGAAGATCAACATCAGCAGAAGGAGAGTGTGCGGTAGATTGTCAGTGATCATTAATCGTGTCCCTGTCACGTCGGCTCACAACGCGTGCCGGGCCATTTTCCCCAACTGCGGGCCGCTCGTCCAATGTTTTATTCCCAATGTTTTATTCCACCGGCGAGCATGAACTGTCCAAGCATGCGATCTAAGCAACGTGAGGACGCGTCCGGGCCGTGCATCATCAACCGTTTCGCAACCCGAAGCACCCACTCGGGGACGATGCAAAAAAGGTCTTCGACCCGAGCAACGGCGCAGCGGCAGCCAGGTTTCACTGCGACAACCCCATGTGATACGACAACCCCGTGTGATGCGACCGCCCGTTCGACCTGCATTATTGATCAGCGCAGGTCTAGCTGAATTCTGTACCGCACTGCCCGTACATCCGCAACCAATGATCGACCAAGACGATCGCCACCATCGCCTCGGCCATCGGCACGAACCGTGGTAGCAAACAGGGATCGTGACGGCCGCCCGTGCTGACCTGCGCCGGCTGGCCAGAGGATGTCACCGTGTCCTGCGGCTGCGACAGGCTGCTGGTCGGCTTCACCGCCGCGCGGAGGACAATCGGCATTCCCGATGTAATGCCGCCTAACATTCCGCCATGCCGATTCGACGCGGTGCGGGTCTTTGCATCGTCATCTTCATCCCTGACGAACGAATCATTATGCTGGCTACCGCGCATTGTCGCGCAACCGAACCCGCTGCCGTATTCGACGCCCATCACCGCGGGCAAGCTGAACAGTGCCCGGCCCAGGTCGGCCTTCATCTTGTCAAAGACGGGCTCCCCCAGCCCGGCCGGAACGCCGGTCGCGACGATTTCGGCCAAGCCACCTACAGAATCTTGCTGCTTGCGCATCCGCTTGATCAATTCAACCATCGCCAGGGCCGCATTGGGCTCTGGGCAGCGTACCACGTTTGGCTCGCCGTCGGGCAGCTGCTCGACCTGCTCCAACGTCACGGCCGCCGGATCCGCGATACTGGCCTTCACATCTCCAACCTGCATGACGTAACCGACAATCCTTCCACCGAACATATAATCGAGAATCTTTTTGGCGACCACTCCCGCGGCGACTCGAACCGTTGTCTCGCGGGCGCTCGATCTACCACCGCCGCGATAGTCGCGGAATCCGTATTTCGAATCAAACGTAAAGTCCGCGTGTCCGGGCCGATATTTATTCTTTATGTCTTCGTAATCGCCACTACGTTGGTCACGGTTATGCACAATGATGGTCAAGCTGGTACCGGTCGTGCGACCTTCGAAGACACCAGAAAATATTTCCGCAACGTCCGGCTCGTTCCGCTGAGTGACAATTTTGCTCTGGCCCGGCCGGCGGCGATTCAAATCGACCATCAAATCTTCAACGGTCAGCGGCAGCCCCGGCGGAACGCCGTCGATAATGACGACGTTACCCGGCCCGTGACTCTCGCCTGCGGTGGTGATGCGAAACGCCTGCCCAAATGAATTGCCAGCCATGGCTCCATTCTATCCAAATGGCGGCAGTTGGGTCGAGTGACGTGCCGAACGTACAAAGACTGTCCGACACTCACCGCATGCAAAACGAACGGCGGATGCCATCCCGACCGACCTCGAACCATACGGCTCCGCCAACACCTCACCTTCGACCGGCCGTCACTTTATCTGAACCTGGTATGGCAGAACCAAGTTGACAGGCTGGGCAAACAACCGGCGCAACATTTGGACTTGCCGTAGCCCGCCGACGGCTTCGGGGATGATCTTTTTGACTTGCGCGTCCAGCAACCTCGATTCGATCATCGGTCCGCCGAGAATTTGCTCGAACAAGCTCATCGGTTTCGGTAAAATTTCTATATCGACTTTTTGCCCGGCGCCGAATCCGGCCGCCTGCTTGGCAGCCGCAACCGCGTCGCGGAGCGTTCCCAATTCGTCCGCCAAGCCGTTTTTAATCGCCTGTCGACCGGTGTAAATTTTTCCCTGTGCCAAGTCGTGGACCTTTTCCAGGTCCATCTTTCGCCCTTCCGCAACCTTGGTCGTGAACTGCTCGTACGTTTCTTCCATCAGCTTCGTAATGGCTTCGCGTTCACTTGGCGTGAATGGGGAATCGGTGGAAAAGATGCCGTTGTTTTTGCCGATGCTAACAACGTCGGTCGTGATGCCGACCTTTTCAAGCAGCCCACCA
Source organism: Pirellulales bacterium (assembly GCA_046582885.1). GTDB lineage: Bacteria > Planctomycetota > Planctomycetia > Pirellulales > UBA7805 > JAYZEI01. Next base: position 13,337 of record JAYGDO010000194.1, read on the forward strand.
ATTGCCAATTTGCCGCCGACCACGCCTATCGAACCGGTGATTGTACCCGGCTCGACGAAAATCTTGTCGGCGCCCATCGAAATGTAATAGCCGCCGCTGGCCGCCACGTCGCCCATGCTGGCGATAACCGGCTTCTTGATGGTCACGACTTCGCGCCAGATTTGGTCGCTGGCAATCGCCGACCCGCCGGGACTGTCGACGCGGAGTACGATGGCTTTGACCTTAGGGTCTTTATTCGCTTTTCGCAGCGCTTTAATGACCGTATCGGAGCCCAAGACGCTGCTGCCCAGTAAGTCCATTTGGCTTTCGCCGGTGAAGATTGCCCCGACAGCGTAGACGATGGCGATTTTGTCATTGCGGCTGCGGACCACCTGGGAGTCTATCCCCATCATCATGTTCAGCAGCCTGATCATGCCGGTGAAACCCGAAAAGTCGGTATCCAGTTTTTTCTTGCCGTAGTTGCGGATCACCGCCAACGTCTGGGCCTTGCGATCCTTGAGAATGGCCTTTTTGAGGTCGTCCTCATAACTCACTCGATCAATAAGCTTCGCCGCTTTTGCATCGGCGGCCGTGAACAAGCCCCGGTCGATCAGCGCTTTGACTTTGTCCGGCTCAATGCCGCGGCTTTCCGAAATGGTCGTGACAAGCTGATCGTACAGATCGCCGACCAACAATTCGTACTGCTTGCGCAACTGGGGGCTCATCTCGGAACGTGTGTACGGTTCGGCGGCGCCTTTGAAATCGCCCATTTGAATGAAGTCGGCTTTAATGTCGAGTTTCTCAAGCAGCTTCTGATAAAACATTACTTCGGCCCGGACGCCCGTGACCAGCAGCATGCCGCCGGGCGGCATCACGATTTCGTCACACGCAGTGGCGATCAGATAATCAGCTGCGGTGGCCGATTCAAGATCGGCGTACACCTTCTTGCCACTCTTGCGGACGCGGTGGATGGCGGCACGCAGTTCGTGGAGTTTGCCGCGGCCGATGACCGGACTGCGAATCTGCAGAATGACACCCGAGACGTCATCTCCGCTAGCGGCTTTGTCAAGTCGTTCGATCATCTTCCGCAAGTCCGAGCCAAGTTCGCCGAACAAACCGATCTGCGATGAGGTTTCCGGAAATGACCCCGAAATCTTGATCGATGCGAAGTTGATTTTCGAAGCATCGCCGGCAGTCGTCTGTGCGGCGACCGGCACAACACTGGCAGAGAAGATTATCAAAGCAGCCGACATCAAAACCATCAATTTTTTGAGCATCTGATTTCTCCTTCGTAGTGCGGGATCATTCCCACCTGTTCGCCGTGGCAACGGAATCGATTTAAATTCTTCTTAAATACTTCTTGGCGGCGACCGGCGCCGCTCGCCATTCTGGTGCGATGGTGACGGCAGCGTCAAGCTAGTCGTTTATTATACGGCGGGGCACGGCGGGCGTTGCCGATGTTTAACCGCGCCGCCAACCAGGAACCCCGCCAACCAGGAACCACGTCGGCAGGTGTTTGCAAATATCCGGGCCTTTCCAGGCCCCCGATCCGGAGCATCTGCAGTCACAACTTGTTGCCGTTCTTCCGACCGATAGTGTATATTTGAACAGCTGTAGGGTCCTGGTCGTACTTTGTCGCGATAATCGGCGCCGATGGAAGATCTAACTAAAAAGCAGCGGCGGGTTTACGAGTTCATTCGCGAGAAAATCCAATCGCGCGGATACGGGCCCACCGTGCGTGAAATTGGCGGTCATTTCGACATCCGCTCGCCAAACGGCGTGATGTGCCACCTCAAAGCGCTGGAAAGAAAGGGGGTGATCTCGCGGGCCAAAAACATGTCGCGGGCAATACGGTTGACGGCCGCCGAGGACGATCGCGGATTGCCGCTGATCGGCGAAATCGCGGCCGGGGTGCTGCACGAGGCGATTGAACAGGACGAACGAATCGACTTCGACGGCATCTTTAATCGCCGCGATTGTGCCGCCTTGCGCGTCCGCGGAGATTCGATGATCGGCGACGGCGTGATGGATGGCGATTACGTCGTCATCAAGCGGCAGCGGACCGCGCGGAGGGGACAAATGGTGGTCGCGATCACTGACAGCGGCGAGGCCACACTAAAGCGCTGGTTCCCCGAGGCAAACCGTATTCGCCTCCAGCCGGCAAATCCTTCGATGAAGCCTATTTTCGTCAAAGACGCGCGAGTTTTAGGCGTAGTGGTCGGCGTCGTAAGGGCGGTTGTCGCCTGAACCTCGGCGTTACGCGGACTCTTTCAACACCGCTTGGTTCAGCTTGTTGTAGAGCGTCTTCAAACTGATGCCGAGTTCTTTTGCAGCTTCGGGCTTGTTGCCGGCGTGACGGCCGAGCGTCTGCTCGATCGCCTGCATTTCCAACTCGCGCAGTGTCATCGGACCGATGACGGACAGTTGCGGCACACGCAGTCGACGCGATTCAAAATTGACCGGCAGGTGTTCATTAAGAATCGGGCCTCGGTTGCAGAGAATCGTAGCATGCTCGATGACGTTCGCCAGCTCGCGCACGTTGCCCGGCCACGTGTGGGTGCGAAGTGTCGCCAATACGCCACCTGAGAATCCGCCGGCGACCGCATCCGATTTGCGAAAGCGGTGCAGCAGGTGTTCGCACAATTCCGGCAGCTCTTCCAACCGCTCGCGCAACGCTGGCAAACGAATCTCAAAAGTGTTAATGCGAAACACCAGGTCCTCCCGGAAGTCGCCATCCTCGACCATTTCGATGAGATTTCGATGCGTGGCGCAGAGGACGCGAACGTCGACGATCATCGATTCGTTGTCGCCAACACGACGAATTTCGCCACTTTCGAGAAAACGCAGCAGTTTCGCCTGCATTGCCTTGGGCAACTCCCCAATTTCGTCGAGAAACAACGTACCGCCGTCGGCCACTTCGAAGAGACCCTTGCGGTGGTCGTCCGCGCCGGTGAATGCTCCCTTGCGATGTCCGAACAATTCGCTTTCGATCAAGCTTTCCGGCAACGCACCGCAGTTGATGGCCACGAACGGTTTTTCACCGCGGAGGCTCTGCGTGTGCAGCGCGCGGGCCACAAGTTCCTTTCCCGTTCCGGTTTCACCAAGCACCAGCACGGTCGAATTGGTCGGCGCTACTTTTGCAATCAATTCTCGGACCTGCCGCATGTTCTCGCCGTTACCGACAAGCTCCGACGTCCCCACCAGCCGCCGCATTTCGCGCTTTAACCCTTCGTTCTCGTTTTTCAGCGCCTTCTTTTCGACAATGCGGTTCAGTAGCGTTTCCAACTCGACCAGCTTGCAGGGCTTGGTCAGATAGTCAAAGGCTCCCTGCCGCAGCGCGGCGACAGCCGACTCCAGCGATGATTTACCGGTCAATACAATCGCATCGGTGTCCGACGAAAGTTCCTTACATTTGCTGATCACTTCAATTCCGTTCAAACCCGGCATATCCAGATCAACAAGAATGCAGTCATAGGTGTTGACCTCGAGAGCGGCGGCCGCCGTCAAGCCGTCAGGGCAAACGGTCACCTCGTGACCGAGCCGCGGCAATTCGTTGCTCATCAACTCCTGTAGATATCTTTCGTCATCCGCAAACAGAATGCGAAGTCCTTTGCTCGGTTGGCTAGCGATGATCGATCTCCTTATCTTTCGCTCTGCTGCCCGTTCTTGGGCTCGGCGCTATGCAGCTTTAGCTTTGGCAACATCCTGCTCCATTTCGAATCGCTCGCCACGGAGGCCCGCGAGCGGCAACGTCACTCTAAATTTTGACCCTCGTCCCGGACCTTCGCTGTACGCTTCGATGTGCCCGTCATGATCGCAAACGATTCGGTTGACAATCGACAATCCCAGTCCGGTGCCCTGCCCCGTTGGTCGCCTAGTAAAAAATGGTTCGAACAGATTTTGTCGCACCTCGCCGGTCATGCCACAGCCATCGTCGATCACCACGAACTCGGCTTGGTCGTCGCAAATCCCCAATTCGATGGTTACCTTGCCGTTTGGCTCGACAGACTCCAGCGCGTTCGTGACGAGGTTCAACACGACTTGCTTGATCTCTTGCGAGTTAATTTTGGCCATGACGCTTTTACACGGCGCCAGTTCTAGCCGCTTGTTCTTTTTCTTGCCCAGATGGCTGACCATTTCGATCACACCCTGAATCAACTCGCGCAGATCGGCATTCCGGCGCTCGTCTTCGCCGGTTCGCGAAAAGTCGAGCAACTGATCGGTAATCCGCTTACAGCGGAAAGCTTCGTTCTGGATCATCCGCAAGTATTTGCTGGCGCCGCCTTCCTGGTCGTTGTCGACAATCGAGCCTTCTTCCAGCCGCCGTTCCAGCGACTCGGCGGCCATCGCGACCGACGCCATCGGGTTGTTGATTTCATGCGCGACGCCAGCCGACAAAAATCCGACACTAGCGAGCTGACTGCTGCGCACCATTTGCATAGTTCGCTCGCGAACTTGCCGATCCAGATCGTCGCGAATGTCCTGGAACCGCGAAGTCATCTCGTTCATAGCGTCGCCAAGCTGAGCTATTTCGTCATCGGTGCCCAGCGTGATGCGATGATCAAAGTCGCCTCCGGCCACACGGCGGGAACCGCTCACCAGTACGCGCAGCGGTCGGAATATCCAGGCGTAGAACGTGTGCCAGAAAAAGAAAATCAGAACCGCGGCCGCCACCAGTATCGTCAACGTTATCGAGATCAGCGTCCGATATTTTAGACGCGCTTCGACGGCCAGGTTTCTCATGCGTCCGTGTAGGTAACTCGGCAGTTCCGCCGCCTTCGCCTGCAGATTTTTCAGCTCTCCGTCCAACTGTTTGATCTGCTCTTCGTCCAGAATCCACCTTTCGTCCCGATTGACCGCGTCAATGCGGATAAGTGTTCCTTCAATCTTGCGGACTGTTTCGCGCTCGCTGCGGCTGTCACCGATACTCGGACTATTGAACTCGTTACCGATCAGTTGCTTGCGATAACGATCCAGCGTTTGTTGGAACGACTGCAGATGCAGTCCGAACTGTCCGTAGAGAATTTGGCCGTCAACCGGCGGATCGTCCGGACGCGCCGCCGAAAGGGTCCGAAACTTTTCAATTTCGATCAGCGTAACTCGCAAGTCGGTGACCACTTCGCCCATCGTACTGGCGATCGGCAACTCGACCGCGCGGCGGCTGATGCTCTTGAGTAGCGAACGATACGATTCCACCGCCCACAGGCTAGCCGCAGCGAGCGCCACAAAAATCACCAAGATCAAGCCGGCTTGGAGACTCAGCTTGTATTTAAGGGGCCATTTGGACAGCAACGGCGACCTCCTTGTCGCATTGCAAGCGGGTGACGCAGTCGCCTTTCGCTGGTCCGGCGCCTTTCGCTGGTCCGTCCGGACGACTGGCGGACTGGGGAGTCTATCATCGCCGCTTATACGCGACAAGCGGAAGATAGGTTTGCTAGCATGCGTATCCACGGGCATTCGCGGATGAAAAGCGTCGTCAATGTTCGGTGGATTGCCCAGACGTTAGAATCACAGCCGTTGCGGAAAAGACGTCGAACATATGGTTTCAGTAGCGATGATCGTCATGAGAGCAACAACCGTTAACAACGACACGTTGCAGAACTTTGTCGGTGATGGCTTTATCGCATTGCGCAATTTCGTCGGAGGCGAGGAGTTGTCTGACGTCCGCGGCCGCGCCGAGCAGTTTATCGAGAACGTTGTGCCGCAGATGCCTCCCGAACAAGTGTTCTACGAGGATAAGCACGATCGGACAACGCTCAAGCAGATTCAGCATCTGAGCGATCACGATGCGTGGTTTCGCGAGTTGTTTACCGCCGGTCAATTCCGCGAGGTCGCCGAATTGCTGTTGGACGGGCCGGTTGTGCCCGTGAACATGCAGTATTTCAACAAGCCGCCGGGCAGCGGCCAGCCTACGCCGCCCCACCAGGACGGTTATTACTTCATGCTGGATCCGTGCCTGGCGGTGACGATGTGGCTCGCGCTGGATGACGTCGACGAAGAAAATGGCTGTGTCCGATACGTGCGAGGTTCGCACACACGCGGTATGCGCGCACACGCTCGAACGCAGACGCTGGGCTTTAGCCAGGGTATCACCGACTACCCGACTGATTTTGACCGAAAATGCGAACTCGCACTTTCCGCCCAGCCGGGCGACCTGCTCGTGCACCACGCGATGACAATACACCGCGCTGATGGAAACCAGTCCGCCTCGCGGCCGCGACGTGCGCTGGGCTTCATTTACTACAGCGCTGAGGCTCGAGAAGACGCCAAAGCTCACGCGAATTACCAGCGCAAATTAGCCGAAGAAATGAAAGCGGCGGGCAAGATCTAATGGCGCCGAAGACCTGCCTGCCGATGATGCTGATAATCGCGTCACTCCTGCTTCGATCTGGGTCCGCCGCATCTGCGAAGCCGCAGCAGGCAAAGCCGAATGTGCTGTTTCTCGCCGTCGACGACATGAAGGACTGGGTGAATTGCCTGGGCGGTTATAAAGGCAGAGTGCATACACCGAACATCGACCGGCTGGCGAAACGCGGTGTGTTGTTCACCAAAGCACATTGCGCATCGCCGAAATGTGCCCCGTCGCGGGCCGCCATTATGACAGGGTTGCGGCCATCCACGACCGGGCTGTACGACAACGGGCACTGGTGGCTGCCAAATTTGTCCGATGTGGTCACTCTGCCGATGCATTTCCGCAACCACGGCTACCGCGTCGTCGGCGCGGGCAAGATTTTTCACCACACCGCGGGCAATAATCCTCCGAACCAATGGGACAACTTTTTGCGACTGACTTTTCGCGATGACCCGTGGTTTCGGGGCTCAAAGCTCAATTACCCGTGGTCAAAGTCCACCAGCTATCCGAAAGACTTTCCCTTCAGCGGTGTGAGGAAGCTGGGCCACGAAAACGACTGGGGCTCGCTGGGCATCGCGGACGAAGATTACGACGACGCGCTGAGCGCCGAGTACGCCGTTGGCTTTCTCGAAGAGAAACAGGACAAGCCATTTTTTCTTGCCTGCGGTTTGTTCCGACCCCACCTGCCTTGGTATGTGCCGCAACAATTTTTCGATCTCTATCCGCTGCGCGATATCGTGCTGCCCAAAGTGCGGGACAACGATCTCGATGATCTCCCTTCCGCAGGATTGAAATTTTCCAGAGCACGGCGAAGCGACTTTGAAACCATCAAAACCGCCGGGAAGTGGAAACATGCTGTGCGGGCTTACCTTGCCAGCATCAGCTATGCGGATAACCAACTCGGCCGCGTCCTGAAAGCGTTGGACAACAGCCCGCACGCAGACAACACCGTCACCGTCCTCTGGTCGGATCACGGCTGGCATCTCGGCGAGAAACAGCATTGGCACAAGTCCACGCTGTGGGAAGAGGCGACACGCGTGCCGCTGATCATCAGCGTGCCTGGCCATCAGCCCGGTGTCTGCAATCGGCCGGTCAGTTTGCTGGACCTCTATCCAACGTTGAACGAACTGGCCGGTCTTCAGGCTATCGAGTCTCACGACGGTGTCACACTGGCCCCCTTGCTGCGCAATCCGCAGGCAGCTTGGAAACGGCCGGCCGTTATCGAATTCAAACTCGGCAATGCGGCGGTTCGTTCCGATCGTTACCGTTACATCCGTTATCACGACGGCGGCGAGGAATTGTACGATCACAAAACCGATCCCCACGAATGGCACAATCTCGCCGCTACCGACCGGCATGCCGCCCTCAAGGAGCAACTCGCCGGCTGGATTACAAAAAAGTGGGCCGATTCGGCAGCGACAAAGCAGGCATTCCGTTTCGACCCGGATGCTTATATGTGGACCCACAAGCAAAGCGGCGAGACAACGCGAGGAAAAGAATAAAGCGGCGGCCTTTACGCCTGAAAATCCGTTCTACAAAGCGAGCATGAAACTCAATGAAGAACAACACACACCTCAGCGGCCTCGTCGCCGCAACGTTTACGCCGATGCACAGTGATGGCCGTCTCGACGTGACCGCAATTCCACCAATGGTCGAATATCTCGTGCACTGCGGCATCTCGGGTTTGTACGTACTCGGCAGCACCGGCGAAGGCCCATCGCTGACGTACGACGAACGCCGCACGTCCGCCGAGGCATTTGTGCACGCTGCGGCCGGACGATTGCCGGTAATTGTACAAGTTGGTTGTGAAAGCCTCGCGCAAGCGCGGCAGTTGGCGACTCATGTGCAGGAGGTCGGCGGCGACGCGATTTCGGCGGTCAGCCCGGTCTACTTTAAGCCCGAATCCGTGGAAACGCTCGTCGAGTCTATGGCCCAAATCGCCTCCGCCGCACCACAGTTACCGTTTTATTACTACCACATTCCCGTCGTGACGGGCGTTGCGGTGAACATGATCGAATTTTTGCGGCTGGGCGGGGATCGCATCGCGACGCTACGCGGCATCAAGTTTACGTCGGCGAGTGTCCAAGAATTTCAATCGTGCGTCGAATTTTCCGGGGACCGTTACGAAATCTTGTGGGGTCTGGACGAAATGCTGCTCAGCGGGCTGACCGCCGGAGCCCGCGCGGCGGTGGGCAGCACCTACAACTTCGCCGCGCCGATCTACCAGCGGTTGCTCGCCGCGCTGGCCAATGGCGACCTCGAAGAGGCCCGCCGCCACCAATCGCGGTCGCAACAAATCGTGCGGACATTCGTGCCGTATGGACCGCGGGCCGCCCAGAAGGCAATCATGTCGATGGTCGGCCCCAACTGCGGACCAACCCGTTTGCCGATCGCACCCCTAGGCCCGTCGCAGGTCGAAGCATTGCGAAGCGAATTAGAGGAAATCGGTTTCTTCGAGTGGACGGCGTCGTAAATTCGCGGCCTATCTTTCGCGGCATAAAAATGGCCGCCCGCCGGGCGGGCGGGATTCAAGCTTATCCGCCAGCCGGTCCCTGCCTTTTTTCGATCTGGGATCACAAAGAACACACCGCGCTGCGGCTACCCGATAAACCCGCCAAGCCGATCGGCGAACATCCAAGCCGAAAACTTATTGCTCGGGGGTCGTTACGCGGACAAAGTCAAAATCGGCCGGCTTCGACTCGACGCTCGCGCTGCGGACCGCAAAAACACCCAGCGCTGTCGCCGACCAACAATTCCTTTTCTGGACGCCGACCCAACCCAGATCGGGGTCGCCGCCGCGACCGTTGCGAAGATCCTGCCAACTGTCGCCAAAGTAAATGCTCTCGCCGAGTGGGGTCCACTGCTTTCCGTCGGGACCGTAATAGAAAGTGGCGGTCTCCTCGCCGTCGATTTCAATGCGCAAATGAACGTCCGAGCCGATTTTGTTTTCCGTAGTCCAAAGGACTGTTCGCTTACCATCATTCGTCTTGCCCACTTCAAAGGCTTTCATATCACCTTGGTTGGTGGTCGCAAGCCAGAAATTCATGCCGGGATCGTGGTACATGCACAGGCCGGCAGCGTCTCCAACATCCGCAGCATCGAATACAATCCGTGTGGTCAGACCGAAGCGTTTGTCGAGCACGCGTTGGAGAAAAACGCCGGGCAGCACGGCCCGTTCAATCGGCCGTCCCGCGCGGGGATAAATTCTGAGCCAGCCGGGACGTTGCTTCAGCGACCAACTGCTGCCCTCTTCATCCGGCTTGCAGTGAAAAAACCATTGCAGGTCTAGTTGCCCCGAGGCGAACTCGTCGGACTGTGCCAGGGAATAGTTGCACGCCGGTAGTTTCGGCACGTCTCCGCTAAGCTTCGGCGCTTTACCTCCCCGTGGCCGCCACCACCCGTCCTTGGTCCACTCAATGCCTTGCAGGCAGAGCGATCGCCCAAGACTATAGTGAGACAACTGGTGGGCGTGAAAGGCGATAAACCACTGCCCGTGCTGCGTTTCGAATACCGTGCCGTGCGCCGGACCCTGCAGCGGCGACCCGTCATTGGTCGCGAACATGACCGGGTTGCCCGGATCTTCTTTCCATGGTCCTTCGATTTTCCGGCTTCTCAATACCGATACGGTGCTCGGCTGGTGAGGTCGCGTTCCACCATCGGAATAGACGATGTAGTACCAGTTCTCACGGCGAAAGATGTCCGGTCCTTCGAAAAACTTGTAGCGGCTGGTGTCGATCTTGGTGACCAACCGCTTGATGCTCAGCCCGTCCCGGGCCAACTCGTAGATCTCCCCCTTATACATCGCCAGAAACAACCGACCGTCCGCATCGGCGAAGAAGCCGGGATCAATTCCCAACTTACCGAGGTGTTTTACCCGATACGGACCTTCTGGCCGCTGCGAGTAATAGACATAGAGTTCACGATTTGCGAGCGGCGCATAGATCAGAAACGTTTGCGTATTCGGGTTGTATCCCATCTCCAACCCGTAGATACCCGCTCCTGTGACCCCGGCTTGCAAGTTTAAATTGGATCGAAAAGCCTGGCCGATGTAACGCCAATGCACCAAGTCCTTGGAATGCAGAATGGGAATGCCGGGCTGCCAGTTGTTCGTGGATGACACTGAATAGAAGTCGGCACCCACGCGAATCACCGCCGGATCGCTCCAGTTTCCGCGGACAACCGGATTGCTGTAGTTGGTATCGCCAGACGGCTCACCGGCGGGTAAGGCCTGTGTGCTCAAAATATCCGCCATCAGCATCAAAAAGATAAATTGCGGTTTGTGCATTTCAGCCAACGCTTCACGGAGTTTTTGCGGACAACAGGTAATACGGCGCTCGACGCTTTCCAGATTCGATGGATTGACGATAGTGTAGTTGAATTACGAGTGTTGACTATAATGCTGCCGTCGATTGCTGGGCATTGTTTGGCTGCATGTAGGGTGGGATCGCATGGCTCGCGTTGTTTCTTTCGTACGTGGCCCTTCTTTCGTACGTGGCCCGGCGATCTCGACGACCGTTGTCGCAGAACAATCTAGACTCGACACGCCAGCCGTGGAAAGGCCCTTCCACGTCAAACATCCCCGTGCCAGCGCGCCGAATCCGGTGACTTCTTATTCCAGGGAAAAAATAAAAAGGGAAGGTCCGGGACAACCGTTGAATAACTCGCGCAGAGGACCGACAGATCGCGATGCTTAAGACGCTACGAATCAGATGACATCGATTGATTGCAACTCGCTGAAATTTGGAGCTGAAATTGAACCGGCGGATACCGGCGCGATGCGCAAGCAAGTGTGTATTGAAGGTTCTATGGAAGACGCCCGCTTCCACGGCAACCCTTTATCTCCCAAAGCTGGATTGGTTTTGATCCCGTTCTTAACGCATTTTTTACTATTGGTGATAATGGTGCGGGGCGGTGGCACAGCCTATGCAGAGATCCGCTATAACCGCGACGTGCTGCCGATTTTATCTGCGAAGTGTTTCGCCTGTCATGGAGCTGACAAGGCTCGCCGCAAGGCGGAACTGAGGTTGGACGTTCGCCAGGAAGCGCTTGCCGAACGCGACCGCCGGCGTGCGATCGTACCGGGCAAGCCGGAACAAAGCGAGTTGATCCGCAGAATCTTCACGATGGATGCGGACGAAGCAATGCCGCCGGCGGATAAGGGCGAGCCGCTCGACGAGAAAGAAAAGCAAACTCTGAAGCAGTGGATCGCGGAAGGAGCCGTCTACGAAAAGCACTGGGCGCTGCTAGCGCCAAAAAAGATGCCGGTACCCGATGCGGGACAGTGGGGAAACAACCAGATTGACGGCTTTATCTATGAACAACTTGTAAAATCGAGACTAGCACCGCAAAAACCCGCTCCGCGGGAACCATTGATCCGCCGGGTAAGCCTCGACCTGACCGGACTGCCGCCATCGATCGAGGAGGTCGATGCCTTTTTGGCGGATCATTCCGATCGAGCTTATGAACGGGTCGTGGATCGTCTGTTGAAATCGCCCCGATATGGCGAGCGAATGGCGATGTGGTGGCTCGACGGCGCTCGCTACGGTGACAGCCACGGCTACGACAACGACCTGGAAAACAGCCAGTGGCCGTGGCGAGACTGGGTGATCGAAGCGTTCAATAACAACAAACCCTTCGACCAATTCACCATCGAGCAACTAGCCGGCGACCTGCTTCCCGATGCCCGCGAAGATCAGGTGCTGGCCACAGGCTTCAATCGGAACCACCGCATCCAGACGGAAGACGGAGCCATCGACGAAGAGTGGCGCACGGAGTATGTCATCGACCGAGTGGAAACGATGGGAGCCGTTTGGATGGGTCTCACGCTAAGTTGCGCGCGGTGCCATGACCACAAGTACGACCCCATCAGCCAGAGGGAGTTTTACCAGTTGTTCGCCCTGTTCAACAACTTGGATGAAAAAGGGTTTATCAACAACTTGCGGGGAAGTGCCGAACCGCGCGTCCCCTACCGGTCCAAACAGTTCGAACGGGAAGCGGCGGCGATTAAGGCGCAGGTCACGGAAAAATCCGCGCGGGACAAAGCGTTGGCGGAGCTTGAATCGCGATATCCTAAGGCGATGGTGATGGTAATGCGGGAGATGCAAAAACCGCGAAAGGCGTTTGTGCTGGTGCGGGGACAATACGACAGGCCGGGCAACGAAGTCACGCCAGGACTGCCCGAGACCTTGCCTCCTTTGCCAGAAGACGAGCAGGTGACGCGGCTCTCGCTCGCGAAGTGGTTGGTCAATGGACGTCACCCGTTAACCGCCAGGGTCGTGGTTAATCGACTGTGGGAACAAATGTATGGGATCGGTATTGTCGAAAGTTCGGAGAACCTCGGTATCCAAGCAGATTGGCCCAGTCACCGGGAACTTTTGGATTGGCTGGCGGTAGATTTTTTCGAAACCGGCTGGGACGTAAAGGGTTTGCTCAAGAAAATGGTGATGAGTGCCGCCTATCGACAAAGTCATGTCGTGGACGCGAGACGTCTGACCCGCGATCCCAGAAACCGACTGTTAAGCCGAGGGCCACGCGTTCGTTTGCAGGCCGAAATGGTTCGCGATCAGGCGCTGGCAATCTCTGGCTTGTTATTCGAACAAGTCGGTGGACCGAGCGTCCGGCCCTACCAGCCCGCAGGGCTTTGGGAAGAGGTGGAGAAGCGGGGAAAGTACCAACAAAGCCACGGCAATAACCTCTACCGCCGCAGCCTCTACACGGCAATCCGGCGGACGGTCGCCCCACCGGGTATGGTGCTGTTCGATTTGCCCAGCCGCGAAGTCTGCACGGTGAGGCGATCGAGAACCAACACGCCACTTCAGGCCCTGGCCCTGATGAACGGCGTGACCTACGTCGAGGCGGCCAAGAAACTTGCCGAACGCATGATGGCGCACGGTGCGGCGGCCACGGAAAGAATGGCGTGGGGCTTTCGCTGCGTGACACTCCGGCGGGCAAAGCAAATAGAATTGGACGTGCTGCTCGGCGGTTATGAACGCCGATTATCCGTTTATCGCAAAACTCCCGCCGCCGCGGCGGCTCTGTTGAAGCAGGGCGAATCCCAAGTTTCCGACGCCTACGACGAAGCGGAATTGGCCGCCATGACGACCATCGCAAACATCCTCTTGAATCTCGACGAGATCATCAACAAATGACGAGGCCAAAGGCAGAACTGTCCGTACCGCAACGCCTCAGCCCGAGATGGTGCTGGCTCCCGCCTCATTCCTCCTTAACGAGGTGGGCAGCAGTGCGCGAATCCGCCAACTCCC
>JAYGDO010000211.1:0-6261 GCA_046582885.1 Pirellulales bacterium
CTCCCGGCCTGCGGGCTCCAAAAAAATCTCGAAATTAATCAGATTTTCTGTCCGGTAATCGTCCCGGATTGCAATCTTCTTGTTGAACGGGGCGAGATTCAATACGACGCTCGCCGGAAACAAACCAGGGGTTGCCGGAACCAACCGTCTCCCCACTGAAAAACGACTTCGGGCCTGAGCCGCGGGCTTTGGCCAACAACCTAACTCCAAGTTAAGGAGAATCGTCATGAAACGTTTTACTCAATGGACCTTGACCCTCACGTTGGCTGCTCAAGTCGTCATCGGCCTAGCCGGCACAGTACACGCCCAAAACAAGAGCTACAATACCTCGGCGGTCGACGGCGGTGGCGGGCCGGACGAGGCTCAAGGAGTGGACTACCACACTACTAGGAGCAACACCTCAACTTTTGCAGTCAATGGCGGTGGCGGGCCGAACAAGGCTCAAGGAGGGGACTACCACACTACTAGGAGCAACACCACGACTTTCTCGACGAGCGGACGCACACAAACTATCTATTACTTCGCAAAAGAGGTAAAGGCTGGTGCCCTTAACGATATTCCCGCTGGTAAAGGTTGGTCAAAACTGGAAGACACCCGCGAAAGGATGACAAAAGCTGAGGATCATCTCGCCGACGAACCTGGCAGTAGAATTGTTGTCTATTATGTCAACCGTGCGTTGCGTAATGACGTGATGAAGTTCATCTCACAACTCAAAAAAATGCCGCTCAAAAAACAAGCGACGTTCTTGGCCGAGGTGAAGCGAGCTAACAGCTTACGTACCGTTAACGATCGCCAAACAGCGTTAACGCATTTACTCAATAAATTTGGAGGGCGTAATTTACTCAACAATGCAAACAAAGCCGTAGGCAGGGTTTTGCTTGTTATTCTTTAATTGGTAATAGAGTTTCTTCAACGAAGCCTCCGCTTGCTGTACAGCAAGCGGAGGTTTTCAGTTGTTCTGGCCTTCTGTTTCAACTCAACTGGCTCGCCCTGTTCACCTTGCTCGCTCTCTCCACTCGGCGGCACGGCTCCTCGTAGCGACGACGCCTCACTCGTCGGCGGTCACCAGCTTCTCGAGTTGATGCTGGACCTTCTTGAGCATCCGGCGGACGGTGCGTTCCGAGCACTGCAGCCGCCGGGCGACTTCTTCGTTGGTATGATTTTGCAGCTTCAGTTCGACCACCTGCTGCTGCTCTTCGTCGAAACCGCGCAGCAGATCTTCGATCTCCTGCAACGCCACCACCTCGTCGGGAGTCGGCTGGTCGCCACCCAGGTCGGCCATCGTTTCGAAGTACTGGTCGTTGTCGCCGCCTCGCTTCTGTGCGGCATAATGCCGCACCTTATGACGGATCTTGTTCAGCGTGATTGTCGTCAAAAGCGACAGCACGTTCTGCCGGTCCTGCAGTTCGAACTTGCCCTGGCCCGCTCGTCTCAGAAAGGTCCGGAAGACCGATTGGACGACGTCGTCCGCGTCGACGTGGCGTTTCATCCGCTCCGAAAGATTCCGCTCGGCCAGCCGACGCAACCGTTCCTCGTACCGGTTCCAGAAATCCGCAACGGCGCTTTCGTCGTTGGTGCGGAATCCGCGAATCCATCTCTGGCTATCGTCGGTCATGTGGCTACGAGATTCGCGTCTGGGGGACCACTCGGCCGGGAAGCCGATGCTAAGCCGCAACCCGGTGGCGGTCAACACCACCGCCCTCGATGAAAACAAGTTAGAGCGTCGTGCTATTAGGGAGGGCTGACCTACAGGTTCGAGTTTGAGCACGGGATCCCCCGAGTCAACCGCAACGGCGCGTGCGAGGATGTTGGCGGCAATGTAACGCTGACTGACAGGACTGTGGCCTGTCTGGAAACAGTCGACTCGCACGGCCATCGCCACCGATTCAACATGATCACCCCGGATCAGGCTAAGTTCGGCGATTGGCCACCGATCCCGGTAAAGGCGAACGTCGGGAATAACTGGGAACAGCGAATAAGCTAATGGGTCAGAAGATCCTGCAATTCTTTTCCGCCATTAAAAAGTGATAACTTGTTTTCCACCGGTTTTATTGCATTTTTATGGATCGAGGGAATTTGCGTTGACAAAACATTTTTGGACAGGCTTCGGTGCACCGCTCCCAGTGAATAAAATAGCACCGTTGAGCCACCGGGGAATTTCCGAGCGGAGTACACTTGTCGCCTCTGTCATGAATACGTTACGAGCAATGGTTGCAGCCGCGTCTACACTGGTCGGATGCGCCTCTGTGTACGGACAGATACAGTTCGAATATGAACAACTGCCGATCGAGTACCATGCTCAACCGGCAGACACGGCAATAACCGCAATACAGTCTTCTATCGATGAAGGCGAGTTGGACCTGGCGTTTAAGCCGCCGGTGGGATATCTCGAGTCAGTCCTGGAACAACTCGATATCTCGACCACAACACAGGCTCTCGTCTTTTCGCGGACTAGTCAGCAACTGAACCGTATTTCGCCCCACAACCCGAGGGCGCTGTACTTCAACGATACCAATTACGTTGGCTGGGCTCGCGGTGGAGATATCGAGATCATCTCGGTTGACTCAAAGATTGGCGCCGTGTTCTACAAGCTGGAAAACCGACGGGTCGAAAAGCCCAAGTTCGAGCGCGACCGAGGCAACTGCCTTAATTGTCATGGAGCGCGGCGGACGGACAATGTGCCCGGGCCGGTTGTGCGCAGCGTTTTTGTGGACGGCGCTGGCCGACCGCATTTTTCAGCAGGGACGTTTGATACGGATCATTCGAGTCCGTTTCGTCAACGCTGGGGTGGCTATTATGTGACCGGCAGCCATGGGAGCCTGAGGCATATGGGTAATGTCATTTCTCCGGGACCGTTTAAGCCCAAGGACTTTGACTACGAGTTGGGAGCCAACCGCACCGATCTAGCTGAATTGGTCGACACCCAGGGATACCCGACGTCCCACAGCGATATCGTTGCGCTAATGGTCCTCGAACACCAGTCCAAAGCTCAGAACCTCATTACCAAGGCGCATTACGACGAATGGTCGGACGTTCATCGCGATAACGCTCTGAATAAAGCTCTGCAGCGGCCGGCCGACTATCGTGGCGATGTCACGAAACGGCGGGTGGCCAGAAACGGGGAACGACTCGTCCGGTATCTGTTGTTCGCTGACGAATTCAAGCTGACGGCGAAAGTGGCCGGAACATCGGGCTTTCAAAAAAAATTCAGCAAGCTCGGCCCGCACGACAAAAAAGGGCGCTCCCTGCGCGAACTTGAGCTCACCACACGGTTGTTTCGCTATCCGTGCAGCTACATGATTTATTCACCGGCATATAGGCAACTACCTGAAATGACGGGCAAGTTCGTCAAAACTCGTCTGGAAGAAATCCTCTCGGCCCCCAAACCCGTCGTCGGCTATGGGCATTTGTCCGAAGAGAACCGTCGAGCAATCCTCGAAATCCTGACCGAAACGGGTGCGTTGTAGCAGGCTCCGCCGCATTCTCTTGAGCTCTCAAAGGTTTTGGTACCCCTATTCGACTCCGACCCCTGCCGCGATAAGCAGCCCCCGTCCACTTCGCGACACTCGGCGAGAGGCTAGTGATCTTTGCGAAGGCCAGCCCAGGTCTCACTGCCGGCGGGTTATTTGTCGCGCGTTGCAAATCGTCGCGCCTGATCGACAATGTCGAAGCCAACCTTCGCGGACCAAGCTGCGAGCGTGGCCCGAAAAATTTCTCCCGGTCGCCCATCGCCAATCGGTTGGCCGTTGAATTGCGTCACCGGCAGCACACAATACGGGGTGCTGGAAACCAGCACTTCGTCGGCACGGGCCACGTCGTCGGCCGTCAGTTCCCGCTCGTGGTGCGAAACTCCAAGCTCGTCGGCCAACGCCAACAACACCGCCAAGCTGATCCCGAGAAGCACTTTTTCGCGGGGCGGCGAGATCAGCCCGCCGTCGGTGTGATAGATAACAAGGTTTGCCGACGAAGTCTCCAGCACAAATCCGTCCGAGTCCTGCAGCAGCGCGCGGGCGCCCGGCTGCTTGGCGGCAGCGGCGCGGTCGGCCAACCAATAGTGCATGCGACTGCGGCACTTCAATTCGGGCACCCAGTTCTTTGCCGAAATTTGCTGAACATCGGTTGTGGCCAATGCCTGACCACACTCGTACTTTTCCGCCCACTGACAAAAAGGAAGCTGATACGTGTGCATGCAGACCAGCGGCTCGCCCGATTTTCCATCGTTGAGCGTGGCATAGGGACCGGGCGTAACAAAAATCGACAGCCCCAGATCGTCATGCTCTTGGATGTCGCTCGAATTAAAGCCGATGAGTTGTTCCGCAACGTTGGCCATCTGGCCGCGCGACATTCCCGGGTCGATGCCGACAATCTGCAGCGACCGTTCGAGCCGCTGCAAATGATCCTCCAAATGAAACAGCCGACCGCCGAACGTACGCAGTTGCTCGGTCAGGGTCGCGCCCAGGACAAAACCGGCATCGTTAAGCGGCACGGCAGCTTCGTGCTCGGAAATAAACTCGCCGTTTCGAAATGCGAATGGCCTCTGCATGGGATGGGCCATTATGCCGCAATGCTGTTGTTGCGGGTAGCGAGGTCGGGTTTGCGTAGGCCGAAACTAGCAAACGCAGGCCGCGCCCGAACAGCAGCCACTCCTACCGCGGCGATGCTCGTTGCAATATCAAGACGGGGCCTTGCGCGCCTGCGATGTTTAAGCGGTTACCGGCGCGACTTTGTTCCGAAACACGATCTATGAATCGTCCGAAACGGCAGCGGGTATAAGAAGATCGACGAGTACGTACTTGCGGGTCAACGCCATCAATGGCTGACTGTTAATGTACGGCCGTAGCGCGTGAATTATGCCGATATATCGGCCGGCATCAATTTGTCGAATCCGATCGGCGTACGGTGCGAGTGCTCCGCCGACGTGCAAACCGACGTAACCTAGAGCCGCGCGACCGCACAGTTTCGGATACCGCTTTAAAATCCAGTCGCGGCAGTTGTTTTGCAGGAGCAACTTCTCGACTTGCGTGATGGCCATTCCGTGTGGACGGCCCGGCAGCAGCCAGTCGTCGTCCAATGCCGCCCCCATCAGCACCGCATTGTGCCGGCGCATGGGACCCTTTCCCGCATCCGGCAACGCATGCCCGAGAATCTCGCCACCCGCCAATGCGTGCAATGAACCCGTCACGACGCGGGCCCCAAAGCTGAATCCCATCAACCCGACTCGAGTCGTGGGTTCGAGACGATTGAGCACCCAGCCGAGATAGTAACCTGCGGAATGAACGCGAAACGCCTTGATCTGTGCATCTTGGACGGGCCGGCGTTTGATCTCTTTGGTGGCGGGCCAAGACCAGATGACGAACCGCATTGCCTCAACGTCCGCGCCGCGGACGAGTTGCTGATAGACGTACCAGCCCCGCGAATAGGCGACGCTCGGCTCCGCGCGATCCTCGTGGACCCAAAACGTAGTCGGCAGCTTGAGCCGCTCGGTAGCTAAAAACGCGCCCTCATCAAGTCGCCGCCACTTTTTCGACTCCCAATCGTAGCGCCGATACGAAAGTCGACCGCTGACATCCGCAGGCGGTGGGTTGTCTCTGGAAAAGCACGGCAACTGGCGGCAACAGATGAGCCATACCTCATCCCCTGGCCGCGCGGTGCCACAACACGACGCCTCGCTCGAACCCGCTGCCGCCGCAAAACTCAAATCTGAGTGACCACCAACAAGCGTCAGTGCAACGGCGGCCACAGCAGCAGCAAACCAACATCTCGATTCACTTCTCAAAATCCGGAACAACATTACAAACGCTATTTTCACGAGGTAAACGAACTAGCATGTCTCGCCATTCTGGTTGCGAGGCTCTGACTGATCCTGGCGATCACAGAAAATGTAGCATTAAATCAACTCGCCGTTTATGGATATTTGAAAATAAAAGACACGTGTTTCATTTGCACATCACCAGCCATGTTGTAGAGTTCTCTAGCTGGCGATTCGTCACGCTAATTTGCTGTGAATTCAATTGGAGGCAATGCTCATGAAGAGAATGCTGATCTTAATAGTGCTCGCGGTTATGACAATCGCACAGACCGGATGCAACGGCTGTGGCTTAGGCTTGTTCCGCCCGAGATGTGGTAGGATTTCGCCTTGCACTCCGTGCTACCAACCATGCTCAACTTCATGCAACCCTTGTGATTCCTGCCCGACGGGAATTGGCGCTGCAACTATCGTGGCACCACCATATTACGATGGCGGTAGCGGGACGACCGCAA
>JAYGDO010000225.1:0-17070 GCA_046582885.1 Pirellulales bacterium
AGTGGGACACCGACCGGATCGGCCGCTGCGGGAGGGGGAACCGTTTCTCTGGAGCCGGGAATCAATAAATCGGTCCGCGAAGCACTCCGCCAAAGAGGCCATCGGGTCGAAGTCGCCGGCGACGGCGGCAGTTTCGGCGGCTACCAGGGCATTTGGATCGACTGGGGCAAAGGCACGCTGCACGGCGCGACCGAAGCCCGCAAAGATGGCTGCGCGGTGGGATACTGACGCGCCGCCTTTGTGGTGCGGTAGCCGCCAGCGGTCCGATGACTTCAATTGCGGTTCCGACTATCTCTTTTTCTTTTTCTTTTTCTTTTTCTTCGCTTGCGCGGCGCGCTTTTTTGCCTCCTCGGCTCGTTTGTGGGCAATCTGTGCCTGTATTTTTCCCTTTTCCAAGGCGACGACCGCCCCCGTAGCAATGTTAAACTTGTCAACTGCTTCTATCCGCTGACCGCCCATTTTTGTCAGCTGTTCTTTATGGAACTGATACGCCGATCGCGAAGTGAAAATCGAGGCTTGTGCGCGCGACCACGACACGTTGGCCTGCAGCAACTTACGCAACTCGGCCTCGGATGCCAGCCGAGTCTCTCGGCCGAGTCCGCGCAAGCCCGCCATGACGGATGACGAATCGAGCACACGGTTTTTGATTTCAGCGGCTTCGCTGGCGGTGGTGGCGGCGCGAACGGCCGCCTGTACATCCGCCGCGGCTAAAAGTCGGTCCGATTCGGACTGCAGTTGGGCCCGCGCCGAATCGTATTTAGCACGTGCTTTTGCATATGCCGAATCGCTCGGCGCATTTTCGGCGATCTCTTCTTCCAAAGCCGCCAGATTCCTGATAGCTCCTTCGAGTTGCCTTTGCGCTTTGTGCATTTCCGCGCCGACTGAAGCCGCCTGTGATTTAACCTGTTTCAGATAACCGCCAACCGATGTGGCGTAAGCACGGGCCCCTTTGATCTGCCGGTCAAATTCGGCAAACACCTGTTGCGCGGCTTTTTTCGAGGCACTGCCCCCCTTCTTTTTTTGGTTCTTCTTCTCCGCACCGTCTGCGGAGGCGACCAACAGTCCTGAAATCAACGATGCTCCGATTAACCAATGGGCAAGCCGCATGGCGAGGACTCCTAATGATCTGGCTACGAGCAAAGCATGAACGCCGGTACTACGGTACTACGATTATAACGCAGTAATCGATGCCGTTACCACACAAAGTCAGCGGAGGAATGGGGCACTAATTCTCATCGCCGCATCGAGTTAACTTGCGCTCACCAAAAAAAAACGGCTTGCCCACCATTTTGGGGAACAAACCGGTTTTTCCAAATCAAATTCCGTCTGCCGGCTATCGTTTCGAGAACTGCGTGGCGCGCCGAGCCTTTCGCAGGCCGGGCTTTTTTCGTTCCTTCATCCGGCCGTCACGCGTCAGCAAGTCCGAATCGCGCAAGGTATCAGAAAGTTCCTCGTCGTAGGCCCGCAGGGCCCTGGCAATACCCAACTTGCAAGCGCCGGACTGTCCCGTCATTCCTCCCCCGTGAACGCGAATAACGATATCGACTTCGCCCGCCTTACCGGTTTGCTCCAACGCGGCCATCACGGCATTTCGATCTTGCTCTCGGCAGAAATAATCGTCAAGCGGCCGTTTGTTAATCGTGATTTTTCCCTCGCCCGCACGAATCCGCACCCGGGCCACCGACGATTTACGTCGTCCGGTTCCCAAGGCATCGCCGGTGATTTTGTCTTTTGATAGAACCATAGCTTGATTTCAGTTTGCGGATGCGGAAGTTAGCCGCCGTACGGTTGCGGGTCCTGCGCCTGGTGCGGATGGTCGGTTCCGACGTAGACCTTCAGCTTGCTGAGCATCTTGCGGCCCAACTTATTCTTGGGCAGCATCCGCCGCACCGCCTCGGAGAGGATCGAGGTCGGATTCTTTTTACGCCGTGTTTCCGCAGTCTCACTGCGCAAACCGGGCCAGCCTGTGTACCACGTGTACTTCTTTTGCGCCCATTTTTTGCCGCTCAACACGACCTTTTCGGCGTTCAAGACGACGACAAAATCACCCGTATCCACATGGGGCCTGTAGGCGGGGCGATGCTTGCCCATCAAAATGGTGGCAATCCTAGAAGCCAGCCGGCCGACGACCTGATCTTCGGCGTCGAACAGCCACCACTGTTGCTGCACTTCGCCCGGCTTGGCCATGTAAGTCTTCATCGTGACGACAACCGCGGTCCCTGAGAAATCTAACGAAACAGACAATCTACCTGCTTCATCACGACGGGACAAGGCAGGCCTTGCCCGGTTTCTCCCTTTGCGGAGTTGTGGCCGCCTATTAAGCTAGGCGACTGAGATTCTCCGATTGCCTCGTTTAGCCGCATCCCAGCAATGGTCGCGCGGTTCTGGGGAACATCAGAATCGGACACCCGCGTTAGGTCGCGGTCACACAAAAAAATAATCGATTATGCAAGTCGCAATCGCCAAGGAAACGTATCCGGGAGAACGCCGCGTGGCACTGATTCCGGCCGGGATTGCACCCCTGGCGGAGGCCGGAATCGACGTCATCGTGCAATCCGCTGCCGGCGAGTCGGCGGGGTTTCCCGACACCGCATACGAAGCGGCGGGAGCGAAAGTTGTTGCGGACCGAGTTGACGCCTTCCGGGCCGATGTAATTTTGCAAGTACGGGCATTGGGGGCCAATCCAGAGGTGGGCCGCACGGATTTGGATTTGATGCGCGACGGCCAGACGATCATCGGCACGGCCGATCCACTGGGCTCCCCTCAGGCCGCCCAGCAACTGGCAGAAAAAAGAGTCACGCTGTTTGCGCTAGAATTAATCCCACGCATCACTCGGGCGCAAAGCATGGACGTGCTCTCTTCCCAAGCGACCATTGCGGGCTACCGCTCGGTGCTGCTTGGTGCGTCGGCGCTGCCGAAAATATTCCCCATGATGATGACAGCTGCGGGTACACTTGCTGCGGCAAAAGTGTTTGTCATCGGCGCGGGCGTGGCGGGGCTTCAAGCGATCGCCACCGCGCGGCGCCTCGGCGGCATCGTCAGCGCCTACGACGTGCGTCCTGCGGTCCGCGAACAGGTCGAAAGCCTGGGCGGTCGATTTGTCGAGCTGGATCTGGAGACCGATCAGTCGGAAGCCAAGGGCGGCTATGCCAAAGCGATGGACGAAGAGTTTTATAGAAAGCAGAGAGAACTGATGGCACGTGTGGTGGCCAAAAGCGACGTGGTTATCACCACCGCCGCGATCCCCGGCAAGCAATCGCCGCTGCTGGTCACCGCAGTCGCGGTCGAAGGCATGAAGCCCGGCAGTGTGATTGTTGATCTGGCTGCCGAGCGCGGAGGGAACTGCGAACTGTCGGAAGCCGATCAGCAGGTCGAGCGGCACGGCGTCACGATTCTCGGCCCCACGAACTTGCCGGCCGAAGTTCCGCAGCACGCCAGTCAAATGTTTTCGAAGAACGTCGCCACGCTGCTGCTTCATTTGACAAAAGACGGCTCGCTGTATCTGGACCTGGAAGACGAAATAACACGCGAAACAATGGCCGCGTATGGTGGGGAAGTTACCAATCCGCGAATGCGCAAAATCCTCGGTTTGGAGCCGCTGGAAAAATCCAAGTCCGACGCCGCCACCCGACCGCCAATCGACACCGCACCGCCGCCCATTCCATTTGATGACGACGATGACGACGAAGCTGGTGAAATCGGTTCGAAAACGACCGAGTAACGCGAGGAGCAACCGATGTCCATCCTCCCGACAAACTGGGAGTTTTTCGCCGCCGTGATCATGGCGCAGTCTACGCCGACCGCGACGCTCATCACGGGCGTCACGATTTTTGTGCTGGCGGTTTTTGTGGGCTTCGAAATCATCACCAAGATCCCGCCCACACTGCACACGCCGCTAATGTCCGGTTCCAACGCGATCAGCGGCATCACGATCGTCGGCGCTTTGATCGCCGCCGGTCAGGACGTTTCCGGAATGGCTCGTTTTCTCGGATTTTGCGCTGTCATCATGGCGACAATCAATGTCGTTGGCGGATTCATGGTCACCAACCGCATGCTGGAGATGTTTCGCAAGAAAAAGAAAAACTAATGGGTTCGATCTTTGTCAATTTTGCTTACGTTGCAGCGGGTGTGCTGTTCATCCTCGGTCTCAAAGGGCTGACGCATCCACGAACGGCCGTGCGCGGCAACCAACTGGGAGCGCTGGGGATGCTGATCGCGGTCGTGGCGACTTTGCTCTTCAGAGATCCGTATACGGGGTCGCTGCTAGGACTCGGTCCCTGTCTGCTTGGCATCGCGATTGGCGCAGCAATTGGCGTCGTGCTGGCCGTAAAGATCGAAATGACTACCATGCCGCAACTCGTCGCGCTGTTCAACGGCTTCGGCGGTGGAGCGTCGGTAGCCGTCGCTTGGGCCGAGTTGTTTAAGAACGCGGAATTGCCGAAAGTACTCAAGGACGCAAAGGTGAGCGATCTCCCAGAATTGGGGCAAAAGGTGGCCGACGGCACAATCGTGCCGTCGGCGGATTACGTGACTAACATTGCCATCGTGGCCTCCGGCCTAATTGGGGCGGTGACGTTTTGGGGCAGTTTGGTCGCATTTGCCAAATTGCAGGAAATGGAAGGTTTCCGAAAACCGATTCATCTCAGCAACCATCAGTACATCAACATCGGTTTAGCGGCCATCGCGATTGTACTCGGTATGTGCGTCGTAGGCCTGGATGGTAGCCACTTTATCTATTTACTGCTGATCGTCGCTGCCTCGGCACTGGGCATTTCGCTGGTCGTGCCAATTGGCGGAGCGGACATGCCGGTAGTGATCGCACTGCTGAATTCGTATTCGGGCCTAGCTGCCGCAGCCACGGGATTTGTGATCGACAGCAACGTACTCATCATCGCTGGCTCGTTGGTCGGCGCATCGGGCATCATTTTGACCAACATCATGTGCACGGCGATGAACCGCTCACTGGTCAACGTACTCTTCGGCGTCCTCGAACCCGGCGCGGAGACGGCCACAGCGGATGAAGTTTACGAAGGCAAGATCAAGAGCACTTCGGCCGACGAAGTTGCCATGTTGTACGAAAGCGCCGAGCGAGCCGTGATCGTACCCGGCTACGGCATGGCGGTCGCCAAGGCGCAGCACGCCGTCCGCGATTTGGCCAATGAACTGGAGAAATGCGGTATCGAGGTCGAATTTGCCATTCATCCCGTCGCCGGACGCATGCCCGGTCACATGAACGTGTTATTGGCTGAAGCAGAGGTTCCCTACGATAAACTGAAAGAGATGGACGAGATCAATTCGTCCTTTGCGCAGACCGACGTGGTGCTCGTCATCGGTGCCAACGACGTGGTCAACCCGTCGGCCCGCACCGACCCGACTAGCCCGATCGCCGGCATGCCGATCCTGAATGTCGATGAGGCCAAGACGGTCGTCGTCATCAAACGCAGCCTCGGTCCGGGGTTCACCGGTATTCCGAATCCGCTGTTCGCCGCAGACAACTGCCTAATGTTCTTTGGCGACGGCAAGCAGGCGGTCCTCGATTTGGTGGCGGCGATCAAGGAAGGATAGCCAACGGCGGTGGCCACCGTGGAACACTTGCCTGTCAAACGCCCTGCTCGGCAATTCAACGACGCTGCACAATATCTCGCCAAACGCTAAAAAATCTGCAAACGCGACCGCAATCTGTTCACGAGGAAAGCAGTGCCCGGCCTTCCATGTTCGACCACCGCGGAGGATTCAGGTCCCGCTAATCCTGTGTTTGACAAACATGTTGAGGTGACAGAGGCTAAAAGTCGCAACCGCATCTTGGCACTGGTCGCGTGTAGCCGTGCTGACGATAATGAAGTACATTGACTCGCCTGTTAATTACTGTTGACCAAACATTTTTGCAGCAGCATCTTGAATGAGCGAAACGTTTATTTTGATCCCCGGCCGCACGAGCAAACAGGGCTGCGGCATCAGCGAGGGTAAATTCGAAAAGAATTACCAAAGCGAAATCAACACACTGCAAGTTGCCCCCGGAGACATGGCCCGGCTGGCCCTGGACGAGGGAGACCAAGTGAGATTGACCAGCGAATATGGAACCATCGACGTGGCGATTAAGGCGGCGAAAGGCGAGGAATTGCCAAATGGACTGCTGTTTATCGCCTACGGCGACCTATCGAGCCGCCTGATGGGCGCCGATACGCACGGATCGGGAATGCCGACGAGCAAAGGAATTGATGTCGAGTTGGAGAAAGTCACGTAACGGCGGACCCAAGAGGGCCGAGCCGCATTCTCTCTTCGTCGGCACCCCCTCTTCAAAGCGAGGTCTAACAAAACCGAATTTATGAGCACCATCGCCGATCAAACCGACAATCTCAAAATCGTTCAGGATGCTACTTGCACGTTCTGCGGCTGTGTCTGTGACGACATTGACCTGAAAGTTGAGGGTCACAAGATCACCGAAGCGAAACGCGCATGTGTGTTGGGGAAGGCTTGGTTTCTGAACCACGACATCGAAGAAGGTCCAAGCTGTCTGATCGACGGTCAGCCAGCGACCTTGGAAGAAGGCATCGAACGCGCCGCGCAGGTTTTGTGCGGTGCGAAGTACCCGCAGGTTTATGGACTGAGCGACTGTCCGTGCGAAGCGCAACGCAAAGCGGTCGCGATCGGCGACTGGATCGGCGCAAACATCGACACCACGACCAGCGTTTGCCACGGCCCGTCCGGGATGGCGTTTCAAGGCGTGGGCGAAGTAACCTGCACACTGGGCGAAGTGGCTAACCGCGGCGACATGATCATTTTTTGGGGCAGCAATCCGGCCGAAAGCCATCCGCGACACTTCACCAAGTACAGTTTGATGCCGAAGGGGCTGTTCACCCCGAACGGCCGCAAAGATCGCACCTGCGTCTTGGTCGATGTTCGCAAAACGAAAAGTGCGAAAGCCGCTGACATTTTCCTGCAGATCAAACCCCGCAAGGATTTCGAGGCTTTGTGGACGCTGCGGGCGCTGGCTCGAGATTTGGAGTTGGATGCCGACGAAGTCGAGCGCGAAACGGGTGTGCCGCTCGACACTTGGTCGGATCTGATGGACCGCATGAAAGCGTGCAAGTTCGGCGTGTTTTTCTTTGGCATGGGCCTGACCATGACCCGCGGCAAGCACTGCAACAGCGAGGCCCTGCTGGCGCTGACGCGCGATATGAACGCGCACACGCGGTTTGTCGCTAAACCAAATCGTGGCCACGGCAATGTCACCGGTGCGGACAACGTCGTCGCCTGGCGAACCGGCTATCAGTTTGGCGTTAATTTGTCGCGCGGCTACCCGCGGTTTAATCCCGGCGAGTACACGACGGCCGACACGTTGGCTCGCGGCGAAGCCGACGCCGCGCTGATTGTGGCCAGCGATCCTATGGCTAATTTCTCGCAGGCGGCCCGCGATCATTTGGCGAACATCCCCTACGTGGCGCTCGATCCCAAGGACACGCCCACCACGCGGGCGGCCGCCGTCTCTTTCAAAGTCGCCACCTACGGCATCAACACGGGCGGAACCGTCTACCGCATGGACGACGTGCCAATTCCGCTGCGACCGGCATTCGAATCGCCGCATCCAAGCGACTTCGACGTGCTGAGCAAGTTGGAACAACGTGTCCGCGAGATCAAAGCGGCGACGTAGTCAGCGGAAGTGCCGCAATCGCACACCAAGCCGCTGCGACCGAATGAAAATAAGGCACCCTTGTTAGGCGTCGTCTGCGGGAAATCAACGAAGCGACGGTTTCCCCATCAAACGCCTGAGCAAGCCAATCTGCCCGGCGTGCAGCATTTCATGCTTGGAACAAAAATAAAGTGCTTCGAGCTTGGTCTTAAAGATGGGGTGAGGATTTTTTAGCGGTTCCTTCAAATCACCACCATCGTAGCGAGGCGCTTCCAACATCACTGCGGCGTGCACACGGGCCAGCGTTGCGCAAAGTTCGTTCGGGCTCGGATACGCCGACGGATCCGGGTCCGGTTCGCTGCCTTTAGAGAACCGGCGCAGACCGTCCTTTGAAATCAGATCGAAATCGCCCGGTTGCAGATTTCGCAGACGCTCAAGACAAAGCCGGAACTGGGCCATGGCGATGTGCCCGGCCTGCCACGCGATGTGGGTCACGCCTTCCGCAGGCATGCGGAACCAGTCGTCAGGCTCTAGGTCTTCGATCAACGAGAGCGTATACTCGCGAGCATCCTGAATTTGCCTCAGCGGGGTTTCAAGTTCGGGCAGCATCACGGCTTCCTTATGGTCTTCACCGCTTCACACCTGATTGCTCGGTGATTGCACTGAAGCATAACCTACGTAACTGACTTTCAACAACCATGCTCAGAATTTCCGGCGGCACAGTTTACGATCCAACGAACGGCATTGACGGCGAGGTTCGCGATCTTTGGATAGCGACTGGAAAACTTATTGAGGCACCGGCAGACCCCAGCGTAAAACCGTCCCGCACAATAGACGCCAGCGGGATGGTTGTTATGCCGGGCGGTATCGATATGCATTGCCATATTGCCGGGCCAAAAGTCAACGTGGCCCGCAAAATGCGGCCCGAGGAAAAGCGCACCGATACGAAAATCTACCGC
This sequence comes from Pirellulales bacterium, assembly GCA_046582885.1. Classification (GTDB taxonomy): domain Bacteria; phylum Planctomycetota; class Planctomycetia; order Pirellulales; family UBA7805; genus JAYZEI01. The sequence continues at coordinate 8,590 of JAYGDO010000225.1, forward strand.
ACCGCCACAACACACAGCGGCACGATGGGCAGCGCGCCGAGCACTTTTGCCACCGGTTACACCTACGCGGGACTCGGCTATACAACAGCGTTCGATGCGGCGATTCCGCCGCTGGCCGCGCGGCATGTCCACGAAGAATTCGACGACACGCCCTGCCTAGACAAAGGCTTTTACGTACTGGTCGGAAACAACCATTATGTCATGCGGTCGATTAAAGATGGCGACGACCGGCGGCTGGACGATTTTCTCGGCTGGATCCTCGGCGCGGCAAAAGGATTCGCGCCAAAACTGGTCAACCCGGGCGGCGTTGAAGTCTGGAAGCATCACGCCTCCGGCAATGTACACGGGCTGGACGATCCGGTTGATTATTTCGACGTCACGCCGCGACAGATTATCTCCGGCGTCGCCCGCTCGGGGAACAATCTCGGTTTGCCGCATCCGGTACACATCCACTGCAACAACCTCGGCATGCCCGGCAACTGGGAAACAACACTGGAAACGATGAAGGCGCTCGAGGGCCATGGCGGTCATTTGACGCACATCCAATTTCACAGTTACGGCGGCGGCGAAGGGGATGAAAATACCTTCAATTCAAAAGTCGGGCCACTGGTCGATTACGTAAACGACCACGACAACATTACGATCGACGTGGGACAGGTGATGTTCGGCGAAACGACCAGCATGACCGGCGACGGGCCGCTCGGTTACTACCTGGCCAACATCTATAAAAGCAAATGGTTTAGCTGCGATACCGAAATGGAGTCGGGCTGCGGAATCGCGCCGATCAAATATCGCAACAAAAGCCTTGTGCACTCGTTGCAATGGGGCATAGGCCTTGACTGGTACCTGATGGTCAAGGACCCGTGGAGAGTCGTGATGAGTACCGATCATCCCAACGGTGCGTCGTTCCGTGCGTATCCGCAAATTGTTCGTCTGCTGATGGACCGGACCTACCGCCGAGACATGCTCAAAACGTGCCACCCGGCCGTGAGAGAACGCTGCAACTTTCCAGACATCGAACGCGAGTACACGCTAAACGAAATCGCCATCATCACCCGCGCCGGTCCCGCGCGGATTTTAGGTCTTAAGCATAAAGGACATCTCGGCGCCGGTGCGGATGCGGACATTACGATCTACGAACCGCACAAAAACAAACAAACGATGTTTGAATTGCCGCGCTACGTCATTAAAAGTGGCGACATCGTCATCGAAGACACCGATCTACGCAGCACGCCGCCGGGGCGGACACTGCACGTGGCACCCAACTATGACCAGGAGCGTGAAGCCGATATCGCTGAATGGTTCGAGAAATACTACTCGATCCGTTTCCGAAACTACCCGGTCTCCGCGGACTACATGCACGATCCGCTGGAAATTGCCTGCCGGTCTTGATCTTTTTTCGCCACGAAGAGCACGGCGAAAGAGCCTCAACACCGCCCCCCTTCCACCATGGTCAAAAAATACTACGTCTCTCGTAATCGCGCAACAACATCCTCCGGCGCCGCGAACCCAGCTTTCTCCAACGCTGAAAAATAATCCTCCGGTCGATTCAGGTTCAACAGCGATCTGGAATCCACATCGACGTCCGTCCATTCCTCCGGCATGACCTCGCGCGTGCGGACAGCCTGGTACAAAAAGAAGGGACGCATGCGGTTTTCTTCGATCAACCGCTCAACGTGCGACAGGACGCCGACGCGGTAGACCGCAGCCAGGGGGTGAAAAAAATCCTGTTCGCGGGGCACGGCGATGTCATGCTCGCCCAGCAGCGCGAACATCCGCCCGACGAACGCGGGTTCCAGCAGCGGCACGTCGCAGCTTGTCACAAACGCCGCGTCGACACTGGATTGGATTGCCTCAAGCCCCGCCGCCAATCCTTCCAGTGGCCCGCGGCCTTCACGCCGGTCCCTGACGACTTGAGTTTCATCCGGCAAATACGGGAGATTCTGCCCTCCCGCAGCGACAACTACAATCTGCCCTACAGCGTCGCCAAGCAGTCGCACAACTCGGGGCAGCATCAATTCGTTGCCAAAAGGCAGAGCCTCCTTGGCCAGACCCATGCGAGAACTTTTGCCTCCGCAGAGGACAATTCCGCCGAGTTTCATGATTGGTTAGAATTCCCTTCGTCTCACCGCAACTCGTTCATCTTTTATAGATCGTCATGCCCCTCAAACTAACATACACCGGCCGGACTAGCATCCCGGTCGAAATCGAAGGCCTCACGCCGAGTGCCGTGAGCAGTCTGCCTCTCGGCGATATCGAGCGGTTCGAAGTTTTTCACGGTAACGAAAAATGCAGCCTGGCCGACTTTTTCACCGTCGCCGGCGACGCCTCGGATGCGCGGTTTGAAATGGAGGGCGACTTGTCGGGTGTCCACTGGATCGGTGCGGGCATGACCGAGGGTGAAATTCACATCAGCGGCAGCGCCGGCCGCCACGTCGGTAGTGAAATGCGGGGCGGTCAAATCCACGTCAGTGGCGATGCCGGCGATTGGGTCGGCGCGGAAATGTACGGCGGCCTAATCCACGTCCGCGGCCGGGCCGGCCATTTGATCGGTGCCGCCTATCGCGGAAGTTCTCGCGGCATGCGGAACGGTACGATCCTGATCGGCGGCGATGTGGGCAACGAAATTGGCCACACCATGCGCCGCGGCATGATCGCCGTCGGCGGGTCGTGCGGCGACATGACCGGGTTCAACATGATCTCCGGCAATGTCCTCGTCTTCGGCGCGGCCGGCATTCGCCCCGGCGCGGGAATGCGGCGAGGTACAATCGGGTTTTTCGGCGATGATCCGCCGCCGCTACTGCCCAGCTTTCGCCGAGGTTCAACGTTTGATTCGCTGTTCCTGCAAATGACATTCAGGCAACTGCGCGGATTGGGGTTTGGTATTCGTGACGATTTGGATACCTGCCGCTTCGAACTTTATCACGGCGACTTCATCGAAGGCGGCCGTGGAGAGATCATTGTGGCGAGCCGGCCGAACTAAATCGCCGATCGTGATGCACGCAGAATTTGTGGTCTACAAAGAACTCGGCCCATTTCGAAACCCGCAACTCGCGAGATATCGGCCCGGCCATCCTCTCCAAACCGGCCGGACGTGACCCCGATAAAAGTCACTCTCGGAACCCGAACGCTCGAAGCTGCGACCTAACCTCCTCGTCACCGAGCAATTTCAAAAACAATCTCACCGCCCGGCGTTCAAGTCGCGCCCGTGGCACCACAAAATCAAAATGTTCGTCCTGCAACGGCAAAAAACCTAGATTGCTCCGCCGCGCGACCGATTCGATCGCCACTCCCCAGTCGGCCCGCGACTGGGCTATGGCGGCGGCCACCGCGTTGTGGCTGCGGCTTTGCACGGCGTAACCCGGCGGCCGGCTGTCGCCGAGCACGCCGTCAATCAAAATTCGCGTGCCGCTGCCTTGATTGCGGTTGACCATCACGCAGCCGCGATCGTCCTTTACCGCCGCGATTGCGCCAGCTGCCCCATCCTGTTCGAAACGCTCGTCTCCGGGGCGAAACACGACGCCCTGACGGCGGCCGTAACCTCGAATCAGTTCTAGTTCCGGCGTTAAAAAAGGGCGGTTGTACTCACCGCTCGGTTCGTCGAGCAAATGAACGCCCGCGATGTCGCATTCGCATCGTTTGGCCGCCGCCAATCCGGCTGTACTGCCAACCGCGAGAAACTTGGTGGCGATGCCTTGCTGCTGCAACAGGCCGAGCAAATAATCAAGTCCGACACAGTGGCTGCCGACGACGATCAAATCCGCGACTTTTAAATCGCGGCCTAGCAGTTGCACACGGACCGTTGAATCCGGTTCGATAATCTCATCGTGGCGGCCGATCGTCACAAATCCGTCGGCGTGGCTAAATGCTGTGACCGAGCCGGAACCCTTGCCCATCGGATAGGCTACCAGTCCGGCGGAAGCCTCATCTTGAACTAAGCCCACGAGTAGGTACTCGGTGCGACCGATTTCGGAATTCACCTTGACGGCGATACGGGCGGATATGCTGGACCGAGATTCGGCTACCCGCCCCCCCAGTCGCCGGATCACCGGTGCGACAAATTCGTGGAATGTAAAAATCGCCGATGTGGGAAATCCTGGCAGAATGACAACCGGCTTGCCGTTTTCGACAGCCAAGCAGATCGGCTTTCCCGGTTTTAACGCCACGCCATGGGCAACGATTCCCGGGTTCGCAAGTTCGCCGATGACGCGATACGACAAATCGCCGGCCCCTTTGCTGGTGCCGCCCGACAGGAGGACAACATCCGCGGTTCGTATCGCATTACGAACAATGTCACCGAGCTGTTCCATATCGTCTCGGACGATTCCACATATAAGCGGTTCGCCACCAAGTTCGCGTACCGCGTCGGCTAGGATCTGCGCGTTGCTGTCAAAGACCATGCCGGGCCGCATCTCGGCGGTCGGTTCGATAATCTCATCTCCGGTTGAAATGATTGCGACCAGCGGACGGCGAAAAACTTCGACCTGATGATGCCCAACCGCCGCCAACACGCCCGATTCTCGACTGGTCACTTCCTGGCCGGCGTAGAGCACCGTCTGCCCGGCACCGATGTCGGTTCCCGCAAAAGCGATTCCAAAACCGGGCGTGGCGGCACGCCGCACGATCAGTTGCTCACCTTCCGTGTCGGTATGTTCGATCATCACCACTGCATTCGCCCCGCGGGGGACCATCCCGCCGGTGGCGATCACCGCCGCTGTGCCGTCTGCAACCACGGATTGCGGAACGACGCCCGTGGAAATCACCTCGGCCAACAATCTCAAACAAATCGGCCGCTCTTCTTCCGCACCGAAAGTCTCTTCGGCCCGCACCGCAAAACCGTCAAAGTTCGAACGGTCGAAGCTCGGCACGTCCACCGCCGCAACAACATCACATGCCAGCCCCCGACCGAGTACCGCCGTTAAAGAGATCTTTTCAGCAGCCAACGGCGAAAGCGTCAGCGCCGCGTGAAACCGCCGCTCGGCTTCGTCGCGGTCGATGACGTCGAGGAATTGATGTTGTTTGTGTTCCGACATCTTTCCAAACTCAAAGCTGGAATCCGCGCCTGCAAAACGAAAATTAGAGTCTACCAACAGCTTGCGACAAAAACACTTGGGGCGGCGCGCAGGTTGTGCTATGATGCATATCGTTGCAGCTGGGGTGTCGGGCGGCCTGTTTGCGGTTGTGCGCCCGGAGTCGGTTTCGCGCTGCGAAGAAGGGGACCGTGATGCTCAAGATTCGAGACTCTCGAACCGGTCTCGACCGACGGGATTTTCTGCGGATCGGCAGCCTCGGCGGCCTGTCGCTACCCGCGATGCTCGCAGCGCGATCGTTTGCGGCCCAGCAACCCAGTTTAGTCCGCGACAAGTCCGTGGTCTTCCTGTTCATGCACGGCGGGCCTGCACAGGCCGAGTTGTTTGATCCGAAAATGACCGCACCGGCGGGGGTTCGTAGCGAGACCGGCGAGCGGGCGACGACCATCCCTGGCGTCACCTTCGGCGGCACGATGGGGCAATTGTCCCGACAGGCCCATCGCATGACGGTGGTCCGTTCTTTTACGACGGGCAACGGCAATCACGATATCAAACCGATTGTCTGCGCAGACACGATGGGCGCGAACATAGGCTCGATCTATTCGCGCGTCGTCGGTACTAACAACCCTAAGACCGGCATGCCGACCAACACTGCGTTGTTTCCACGCGCCGTCGATCCGAACACGCAGCCGGCGAACAACAAATTTGGGAAATTCGCATCCAGCGGCGGTCTGGGAGACGCCTACAAACCATTCATTCCCGGTGCGGGCGACGATTTGCAAAAGAATATGGAACTCGTCCTGCCACGGACGCGACTCGACGATCGCCGCAAATTGCTGAAGAGGCTCGATCGCATCAAGCGCGCGGTCGATTCTTCCGGCGCTCTGAATGGCACCGATCGCTTTCAGCAGCAAGCGTTTTCAACTATTCTTGGCGGCGTTGCCGAAGCATTCGATTTATCGAAAGAAGATCCACGGACGATCGCCCGGTACGACACCGCGCCGCTGGTTGATCCGAGGTCGATTAGTAAGCGCTGGAACAACCACAAGAATTACGCGGATCACGGACAATCGCTTGGCAAACTGATGCTGCTCGCGCGGCGGTTATGCGAGGCGGGCTGCGGCTTTGTCACGGTAACGACGAATTTCGTCTGGGATATGCACGCCGATCAGAATAACGCGACGATGGGCGAAGGCATGCAGTACGTCGGCAAACCGTTTGACCACGCGGCTTCAGCATTTATCGAGGATTGCCACGAGCGCGGACTGAGCGACGATATTTTGTTAGTCTGCTGCGGCGAGATGGGCCGGACGCCAAAGATGAATGCCAAGGGAGGTCGCGACCACTGGGGCGGGCTGGGACCGTTGATGCTCTCTGGCGGCGGTCTGCCAACGGGCCAAGTAATCGGCCAATCGACCGCCGACGCCGGTGAACCGCACACCGATCCCGTACGGATTCCGAATCTCGTTTCGACAATCATGCACACGCTGTTCGACGTTGGCCAATTGCGACTCGCGCAGGAAGTGCCGCGCGACGTGTCGCGGCTGATCACCGACGGTGAACCGATCAAGGGTCTCATCTAAAGCGGTTGGGCAGGACGCACCGACAGGGCAACGAACCGCGGCTGACCTCTTGGGTCCATCGCAACGCGCCGGCACCGATTTTTATTGGCACAACAAAAGCAGTCGCGCTGCTGTTGTGCGGCTCAGACGGGTTCGCGCTACTCGGTCAAGCGTTGCACCCACGCTCGCAAATCGTTCCGGGCGGCGCTCGGCCGCAATGTCCAGGCATCATTGTGGTTTCGAAACCCGGTAGCGCGAAACGTGAACGCCCCATTCACGCGGGTCGAGCTTAGATAGCTTTTTGTGGCGCCAACTGAGTGCGGGCCTGCGCCGTCTTCCGCACAAATGAATTGCCGTCGATCACCGAGTCGTTTCAACCGTGCCAGCGCCGACGCGCGGTCACAGCCCGTATATCCCCAGCGATCGACCACCCCGTCGTAATGGCTAAAGGCGACGAAGCCACACCACAGTTTGGCAATTTTTTCATCGTGTAGTCCGATGAAATTACAGGCGATCGCACCGCGGGAAAATCCGACAAGCAGCACGCGATTGGGATCACCGCCGTACTTCTTACAAATCCACGGCACTGCCCGTTTGCAATAGTCAACGGTCGGCTGAGGATTGTATTTCGGTCGGTCGCCCCACCATTTGATGACATTGGCCGTTCCGGCGTTGTTGAGATACGGAAGGCACACCCAGATAAATCCGTGGCCTGCCGAGATGCCATAGCCGAGTTTGCTGCCTTCGACCCGGCCGGTGCTGACGTCGCCGAAGCGGTTTCGGTAATTGCCGTTACCGGCATATTCGACAATAACCGGCAAGCTCGCCTCGGGCCGCCAGTCCGTCGGCAAATAGACCGCGTGATAAACATCCGTGCCGGCGTATTCGGCGAGTTTCTCTTTGAATCGTTTTCCGGCCTCGGCGGCCGGTGCCGCCAACGGCGGCACCACCAAATCTGCATTCACTTCGCGAATGTCTCGCGTTTCTCCTCGTACGTTCGACACCAGAACGAGAGCTAAAAGCACCGGCACCATGGTGTGTCGCAATGGCCGCTTCATTCCGATCCGCTCCATCGCTCGCCGCAACGGAGCAGCTGATAGGGTTGGCCGAATTCACGTGCAGCCGCAACGAATTCATCCGGCTTGGCCGTGTTGAATTCAAACATTTCGTAGTGGCAGGGAATCACATGCCGTGCGCCGATGTCTTTGGCGAGTTCCGCGGCTTCGCGGCCCCACAGATTGCCGGCCACGCGGCGTTCGACCGCCCGGCCGTTGATCGGAAGAATGGCTACGTCAATGTCCCAGTGCCGCAATCGCTGGACGATTCCGTCGTACAGCACCGTGTCGCCGCTATGGTAGATTGCCGATTCGCCAAACTGAATGACGTAGCCGAGAAACCTGCAGCGGCCGGCTTCGTCACGCTCGACCGTTTCGTGCGCGGCGGGTACGCCGCAGATATGGAAGCCTGCCGCATCGACAGTCGTGCCGTCATCGATCGCCGTGAGCCGCGACGGCTCGACCTTCAGCCGCTCTGCGGAAAATTCCCGATTTGCTGCCGGAACGACGACCGTGATATCAGGGTTTGCTTCCAGCAGCGGCCTCAGCGTTTCGCCGTCGAGATGATCCGTGTGGTTATGGCTGGACGTAACGACATCGATAAAGTCCAGTCGACGCACATCGATCACTAATTCCGTCATCCGCACATGCGGTTTGTCGGTCGATGAGTACTTGCTTGTTAAGGAGTCCGTGAGGTAGGGGTCCATCAACAGGTGACGACCTTGCCACTGCAGCAGAAAGCCACTCTGGCCAAGCCACCATAGGTGAAATTCACGGTTGTCGGTTCTCGCCGCGGCCACGTCCGCCAACAGAGCGTCGTCTTTGAGTGCCGGG
>JAYGDO010000286.1:0-1805 GCA_046582885.1 Pirellulales bacterium
GAAGCAAAGATTCGACTCGCTTACGAGTTGCTCTACACTCGCAGCCCGACAGCAGAGGAAGTCGGCTTGGCCAAAAAATTCTTGGCGTACACTATTTCCGATGACTCGGCCCGGCGCGAATTTTGGCGACAGTATGCGCAAGTGCTCTTGGGCGGCAATGAATTTCTGTTCATAGATTGAGATCTCCATGGAACATTTTGGACAATACCCACGGATATCGCGACGGCACATGCTTCAAAAGGCCGGTGGCGGGCTTGGAGCGATTGGATTGATCGGTGCCCTGTCCGAGGATCTGCGCGCAGCGGCGGGTACGCATTTTCGCCCGCGGGTAAAACGCGTCATCCACCTGTTTATGAACGGAGGACCGTATCAGTGTGACCTGTTCGACCCGAAACCGGCCACCAACAAACATGCAGGCGGACGGCCGCAGGAAGTTCAATTGCGGACCGAACGGAAAACGGGAGGACTTTTGCCTTCGCCGTTCAAGTTCGCGCCGCGTGGAAAGAGCGGTGTGCCGGTCAGCGAGTTGCTGCCAAAGCTGGGCAGTATGATCGACGACATTTGTGTGCTGCGGTCTCTACACACGGACAACCCCAACCACGGCCCGGCGCTGTTGCTCATGAACAACGGCACCATCACGCCAACGGTGCCGAGCATGGGCGCATGGTTTCTCTACGGGCTGGGAACGGAAAACGCCAACCTGCCCGGCTACGTCGTGCTTTGTCCGGGAAGACCTGTGCGGTTTTCGATTTTATGGAATAGCGCCTTTTTGCCCGCCCAACATCAGGGTACCTACATCAATCACTCAAAGCTTGATCCGCACAAGATGATTCCTTACTTGCGAAATCCGACGCTCAACCGCGAAGCCCAGCGCCGACAGCTCGATTTGATGCGACAACTCAACGAGCAGCATCTGGCGTCGCGGGGACCGGATCGGGCGCTCGAGGCACGACTGACGTCGATGGAGACGGCGTTTCGCATGCAGTTCGAGGCGAGCACGGCCTTTGACTTAAGCCGCGAACCCAAGCACATTCGCGAGGAGTACGGCACGGGAAATTTCGCCAATGGATGCTTGCTGGCGCGGCGACTGGCCGAGCGCGGTGTGCGGTTCACCCAGGTCTACTACGGCAACGGACAACCGTGGGACACGCACAAAGACCATAACAAAGCAGTTCGCAAGCTATGCCGGGATATCGACCAACCGATTGCCGCGCTGTTAACGGACTTGAAACGCCGCGGCCTGCTCGACGACACGCTGGTGGTCTGGGGAGGCGAGTTTGGACGCACGCCGGTTTCAGAAAATGGCAGCGGCCGCGATCACAACCATTATGGCTTTACGATGTGGATGGCCGGAGGCGGCGTGCGGGGCGGTATGACCTACGGCGAAACCGACGAATTCGGCTTCCGCGCGGTGCAGGACAAGGTTCACGTCCATGACCTGCACGCCACGATCCTACATTTGCTGGGCATCGACCACGAGCGGCTGACGTATCACTACAGCGGACGTGACTTCCGGCTAACCGATGTGTTCGGCCGCGTAGTGCGAGAAATTGTCGCCTGAGTACGCCTTCAGCAACGCCTCGCACCCGGCTTTAGGCGTTTTCGGAAATCGCCGCCGTCATCGCGATTGGCGGCAGCATTGCGTCAGCACCCTCAAGTGGGAACTCCACTTAACTTACCTACGCGATCACCTTCGTTTCCGGTGAAAACGCAATGCTCAACTCCCGGCGGCGGCGAACTATTTCGAGCCTCAGAGGCTTCGTGCAATCGCCCTACTCGACCTTCATCACTGCCGCACCGAGGAT
>JAYGDO010000288.1:0-1550 GCA_046582885.1 Pirellulales bacterium
GGAATCGCTCTCCGGTTTTGGCGTCAGATCAAATCGTTGAAATTCCTCCGGTCGCTTTTCCGGAATGAAGCCATCGGTCGATTGCCGCAAAGGTGCCCGCGCCGGCAAATCAAGCTCGCCACTGCCGGGCTCGCTTCCGCCTTCGATCAGCAGTGGCGGATCGATGAGGATGCGATTGCGACGCAACCAGGCCCGCTCGACTTTCGGCAGCAGGTCGCGCAACTCGTCGGCCGTGTACGGGATCGGCCGTGTGTGCCGGCGGTCGGCGATCCCGTCCGCATCTTCGTCCGTGTTGGTTTCACCCATTTTCTCCAGCAGCGTGCGGATTTGTTTGATTTGGCCCCGCGTGCCGCGAATCAAAAGCTGTCGCGTCGTCAATTCCGCTTCCACGCGAGGCGCGTTCTTTGCGCCGCCCTCGGTGTCGACTCCGAACAACCGATTGATCGACAGCACAGCCAGTTGCGGATCGACGATCCGCAGGCGAATCACTTCGACCTGTTTGGCGTCTCGCTCCATCTGTGCGATGGTCGCGCGGATCGTGGCGTGCTGCGCGGGTTTCGCCAGGGCGACGAGATTTCCGGTCGCATCGTCGATCGTCAGCCGCGTTTCCTCGTCGCCCGTCAGAATCGTCTGCAGCACTTGCAGCACCGTTGTCGGGTCGGCCAGCGGGATTGTGTATACCTCTAATTGCGGTTCGAGGCTGGCCAGGTTTGTGTCGCCGCCTTCCAGGGGCACGTCCGCCAGCTTGATAATCTCGTCGATGCGTTTAACCTGTTCGACTTTACCGGTAACAACCAAGCGGCTGCCGAGCGCGTCGACGGCCACCCGCAGCGAACCATCGGGGGCCGCGTTGACGCCTTCCGGCAGGCCGAGCAACTGCCGGATCATCGCCAGGACTTCGTCGGCGGTCGCATGTTTGAGTTCGTAGACCGTCAATTTTTGGTCGCTGGTCAGATCAGGTTTTTCGACCGCGTGAATCACATTGCGAATTATCCGCAGCCGGCCGGCGGTCTCGGTGACAAGAACCTGTTTGGCCTTGGACAGCACGACGATCGCACCTTGTGGTCCAAGTAGCTTTCTAATTTCGATTTCCGCTTCTTCGGGCGTTAGAACGTCGAGCACAAACAGACACTTAACCAATTCGAATTCGCCGCGATCGTCGAGTTCCTCTTCCGTGACGCGCTGCACGAGATTCGGCGGAATACCGTCTTCTAGGTTGAATAAGATCAGCGCCTTTTCGCGGCGAACCAGCGTGAACCCCTTGGTCAGCAGGATGCCGTTGATGACATCGATTGCTTCGGTCGGAGTGTATCGGCGGCTGTCGGTGTAATTGAATGTGCCCGGTGGCGGCGCGTCGGCGTGCAACGACAGGTCCGCTTCGGTCGCAAACCAGTCCAGCACTTCCTTCCAGGGTGCGTAACGGAAACTGAAACGGAGTTTTCCGTCGCCGACCGGTTGCGGCTCGTCAGCGGGCTCGTCAGCGGGCTTGTCAGCGGGCTTGTCAGCGGGCTTGTCAGCGGGCTTGTCAGCGGGCTTGTCAGCGGGCTTGT
>JAYGDO010000308.1:0-2006 GCA_046582885.1 Pirellulales bacterium
AAACCGGCGATGACCGCCCAGGACCAGACGAGATCGCGAATCACGCGGTTCGCAAACGATGGCCGATGATCGTAATCTTCCACGCCCATCACACGATTTTAGCAGAAAAAACCGGAGACCGTGGCGAGTCCAGGAGTCGCCGAACCGAGCGGATTCGGGCGACATTGCTGCGGTGCAAGAGGCGGGACACGTCGGCGGGCTCCCGGCGGGTTTTGCCGACGGCTCTTCTTCTACCTTTCCCTTGCGATCACTCACGGTCTCCGGCAAAGTTTTCGGCGCGTCGATCGACGGCCCCTGCCCCGTAGGCCGTCGATCGGTTCGGCGTCATGCGGCCTCCCGTTTGCTTTCCAAATCGGGAATCGCGGTGATGACCAATTTGTGACGGTTGGCGAATTCGATCACTTCGGGCTCGTCCACGACGATGGTCTTGCCGGCTTCGATCGCCAGCAATCGCCCGCCCGCGGCGACGATCGACTGTAGTGTGCCGATCCCAATCGTCGGCACATCGAATCGCATGTCCTGATCGGGTTTGGCGACTTTGACCACAGTGAAGCCGCCGCTGGGACACAATTGGCCCGCGCGGCGAATGCATTCGTCGGTCCCTTCGATTGCTTCGACGGCCAGCACGGCGCGGCCTTTGACGACAACGGTTTGGCCGACGTCGAGGCCGCCCATTTCTTTTGCCAGATGCCAGCCGAACTCAATGTCGCGTTGCTGCGAAGTGTTCGGCGTCCGGTTGGTCAAATGTCCTTCATTCACAAGCAGCTCCGGGACAAAGTCGGTTGCAGGTTTAAAGGTGATTCCATATCGGGCGAATCCATCCACAACGGCCGCAGACAGTGTGTCGTCTGTGCGGTCGCGTTTGGTACCGATGAAATACGGGTAGAAGTGCCGCGCCGCGGTAAGGTCGGGCGTGTGCCGCAGCCATACCCACGGCTGATACAAAATCTTTTTGTGGAACTTGCCGGCCAGCATCGCCTGGGTCACCCCGTGGCGGCTAAAGAGCCGCACCACCGCGCCCATGCGGCCAATGCCGACCCATTTGTACGTGTCGCAGACCCCTCTTAACGCCCCGGCATCGGCGTGATGCCGCAGACCGGCACAAACGACCCGGCAGCCCTGTTCGCGAAGCGTTTCGGCAATCACCACTGGGTAGCGGCCCCAGCCGGCCAGCAGGCCGACGTGCGGGCACGGCCCTTCGCGGTGCGGTTCGGCTTTCACTGCGGGGGGCGCCACGTCAATCAACCTTTCGTCTTACGCAGCGGCGGAGGGTTTGTGTCTGGCGCTGGTCTCGGCGAGTTGTTCGACGGCCTTCTCGAGCCGTTTGAGCTGTTTTCGCATCTCCGGCAACTTAGCCAGCGCGCCCTGCTTGTACATCTGCTCGCGGGCGGGCGTGGCCGGTACGCCGACCCAGTATTCGCCGCCGGGTACATCGTTTATCACGCCAGACATCCCGCCGAGCATCGCGCCCTGACCAAGATGGACGTGGTCCCGCACGCCGGCTTGCCCGCCGACCACCACGTAGTCTCCGCTGGATGTGCTGCCGGCGATGCCGACCTGAGAGCAGAGGAGATTGTGCCGCCCAATCCGACAGTTGTGCGCCACTTGGACCAGGTTGTCGATTTTGGTTCCTGCGCCGATCGTCGTCGGACCGTACGTGCCGCGGTCGATGGCCGCCAACGCGCCGATTTCGACATCCGCGCCGATTTCAACGTTTCCCAGTTGCGCGCAAATCGCGTGGTGGCCGTCTTTTGTGTCGTAGCCGAATCCGAACGCACCGATCACGGCGCCGGCATGGATCGTGCACCGCGGCCCAACGGTCGTGTCGTGATAGAGCACGGCGTTCGGAAAAATTGTCACGTCTTCGCCAAGCCGGCAGCCGGCCATAATCTTGACGCCCGCGTGTAGCGTGACGCGGTCGCCAAGTACGACATCCTCTTCAATGATTGCGCCGGCATGCACATCGACATTTTCGCCGATCTGTGCGGAGGAATCGATGACCGCAT
>JAYGDO010000027.1:0-8561 GCA_046582885.1 Pirellulales bacterium
GAGGGCGGTGGTGAGGGCGGTGGTGAGGAAGTGGCGTTGTGACCACCCCGTTATGCTGTGCGCGGCGATGTGTCTCTCTCGCCGGTCGGACTCAGATTATTCGTTGCATCCGGAACAGGCCGCGGCGTCCGGCAAGTTGACATTGGCCGCCATTGGCGGATAGGCTATCAAGTGGTCCGCGTGTTTGTTTCCCGCCTCTGAATGAGGGTTAGGACGTGCGATTTCGTTCCGCTCGGCGTCCCGTCGTAATCAGTTTGCTCGCTGCGGTTTTCGCGACGCCGGCAGCGGCGCAGTCATTCGATCCGGCCAAGTTGCGGGGGATCGTTGTCGATGACGCCGGCGCCGAATTGACCGGCAGCTGGAAAAAGAGCACTTCCGTGCGACCGTTTGTGGGCGCGGGCTACATTCACGATGAGAACGCGGAAAAAGGGGCCAAGTCGGTCCGCTTCACGCTGAGGGTCCCCGCCGACGGGAAATACGAAGTGCTGTTGGCCTACACGCACGGCGTGAATCGTGGCAGGAAAGTTCCCGTTGAAGTGTATGCGGCCGACGGCGTGAAGACGGTTCACGTTGACCAGTCGGTGCCGGCGGCGCTCGGTCGCGGCTTTCACCCGCTCGGACTATTTCAATTTGCAAAAGACAGGGAAGTCGCGATCGTCGTATCCAACCGCGAGACCAAACAGCACGTGATCGTCGATGCCGTGCAGGTGGTGACGCCCGACGAGTTCAAATTGGTGCAGGCCGACGCCAAGAAAAAGCCGGTCGTCAAGAAGCCGCCCGGCACGGCGGAACCTGTCGCCAACAGCCCGCCGCCCGAACCGCCGAAGTTCAAACCGGTTGCGGCCTCGCGCGACCTAGCCAAGCTGACGCCGCCACAGCTCGATGAAATGCTCGCAGCCAAGGGGGCCGGTATGGCCGGCATGCCGCAGACGAGCGACGAAGAGTTTCTCCGCCGCGCCAGTCTGGACCTGATCGGCCGGCAACCGACACGCGACGAATTGATCGCGTTTGTGGCCGAGGCGTCGAAGCAAAAGCGGTCTGCGGCCATTGATCGCTTGCTCGCGTCGGACGGTTACGGCAACAATTGGGCAAATTACTGGAGCGACGCGATCGGTTATCGCCAGCAAGAGCCGGAACTGACGTTTCACGACTACGGTCCGTTTAAGAGATGGCTTGTCGAGCGATTCAACAGCGGGACGCCCTGGAACGAAGTCACATTTCAAATCCTCACCGCGCGAGGCAAAGTCGGCCAAAATCCCGAGACCACATTTATTGCCTTCCATCAGGGCGACGCGCATCGACTGGCTGGCGAAACGACCCGGATTTTCCTCAGCATCAAGATCGCCTGCGCCGAGTGCCACGACCATCCCTTTGTGGACATGCCGCAAGAAACGTTTCACGGCATCGCGGCGTTCTTCGCGCGGACGGAAGCCAAAGTTTCAAAGCTCAACAGCAACGGCATCGAGATTAAAAGCAAGGGTAAGGGCGAGCAGAAAATACCCGGCAAGAAAATCGAAATGCCGCCAACGCCGTTGGACGGCGATCCGCTGGAACTGGGTGCCGGCGATCTTGCCCGTCGCGCGGCGCTCGCACACTGGGTCACCAGTGGCGACAATCCGTATTTCGCTCGCGCTTACGTCAATCGTATTTGGTCGCGGCTGATGGGCCGTGGGTTCGCTGAGCCGGTCGACGACTTCGGGGAGAACACTTTTTTCGCGTTGCCGGAAATTCACGACGCGGTGGCCGATCATTTCGTTGCTACGGGCTACGACCACCGCGAACTGTTTCGGCTTTTGATGAACACGCGAGCCTACGGCCGGGCGCTGACAAAATCAGCCACCGCCGACGGCGAATCGCCGGCCGCCGCGATCACGAAACCGCTGCGCGGCGACGAAATTTTCGATTCGCTCGTGACCGCTATCGAACTGGAAAACATCACGCCGCCGCGCGAGAAGAAAACCGACGCGGTGCGATTTCCGCCGTTGGCCAAGAGTACGCGGGACCTGGTGAACGCGGCATTCGGCTACGATCCATCGTTTCCCGACAAGCTCGCCCTGCGGACGATGAAGCAGGCGATGTTCATGATGAACAACCGGCAATTGCACAAGGCCATCGACGCCGCGGCGGAGACGGAAACGTTTCTGGCCAGGCTCGTCGCGGGAGAAAGCGATAACGAAAAGGCCATCACGCGGCTCTACCAACACGTGCTGGCCCGCCGCCCGACCGAAAACGAATTGAAGATCTTGCTGGCCCACGTCGAAAAAGTAAACGATCGCCCTGCGGCGTTTGAAGACGCGCTTTGGAGTCTGCTTAATTCGGCGGAGTTTACAACAAGGAAATAATCGATCAACGCCAAGCCGCTGCCGCCGGCCTAAGTGGCGGCGATAGAGGCGGCGGCCGGGGTCGCCCAACAACCGAGAGCAGATGAACACGATTCGACCATTCCTGAGCGTCGGCACGACCCGCGACGGCGTCGTCAGCCGCCGCGGTTTTCTCAGACAGCTAACGGCCGGCGGCGCTTCGGCCGGCGCGATGACGCTCGGTTGGCGGGACATGCTGATCGCCAGCGCGGCCGAGTTGCGCAAGCGGGGCAAGTCGATGATCTTGCTGTGGATGGACGGCGGACCGAGCCAGTTCGAAACGTTCAACCCGAAACCGGGCTCGAAAAACCAGGGCCCGGCCAAGTCGATTCAGACCGCGATCCCGGGCGTCGAGTTTGCCGAGTACTGGCCGCAGACCTCCCAGGTGCTCGACAAGATTGCGCTGATCCGCTCGATGAACAGCAACGAAGCGGATCATTTTCGCGCGATCAAGCTGGTTCGCACCGGCTATCCGATCAACCCGACGCTGGCGTATCCCACCTGGGGTTCGGTGGTGGCCCACGAGCGTTTCGATCCACAGTTTGAACTGCCGGCATTCGTCCGCGTCGGCAGGCCGCGAATCAAAACCCGCGACGTCAACAGCGGCATGCTCGGCGCGAAGTACGAGTCGTTTAAAGTCGACGAGCCCGGCAGGATCCCCGACAACGTGTCGCCGACCGTTGACGTGGAGGTGCTGCGCCGCCGTCTCGCGCTGACCGACGAATTGGACGAAGAATTCGCCCGGGCGGGCGGCCGTAGGGCGGTCGATGAAAAACAGGCCGTGTACGACCGGACCTCGCGGTTCGTGCTCAGCCCAAAAGTAGAGGCCTTCGATCTATCGCACGAACCGGACAAACTGCGGGAGGCCTACGGTCGCAATTCGTTCGGTCAGGGCTGTCTGCTGGCCCGCCGGTTGGTCGAACAGGGTGTCAGCTTTGTCGAAGTCTTCAGCACCGGCGGTAAGAAGGACGCCGGCTGGGACACCCATCAAAAGGGATTTGAAGACACGCCGCATCTGTGCGGCGAAACGGATCCAGCGTACGCAACGCTGTTGACCGATATGGCTGACCGCGGGCTGCTCGAAAACACGCTCGTCGTCTGGATGGGCGAATTCGGCCGCACGCCGAAGCTCAAAAAAGACGGCGGCCGCGACCACTATGCCAAGGGCTGGATCACGTGCCTCTCCGGTGCGGGCGTCAAAGTCGGTCAAGTGATCGGCGCGACGGATAAAGACGGCACGAAGGTGACCGAACGGCCGGTTGGTGTCCAGGATTTGTTCGTGACTTTTTGCCACTTCCTCGGGCTGGATCCCCGTCACGAATACAAGACCGCCGAAGAACAGCCGACCCAACTGGTCAAGGGCGGCGAGTTGGTGCAGGAATTGCTGTAGGGGGTTTTCGCCGGGAGGCTGCGGCCAACTGCACGCAAACCTCGCCTTGTCGGCGGATCGCGGTTGCCGCACAACAAGCAAACAATGCGAATGAAGAATCGTCCTCTGTCATAGAAGGCAGTTATGCGAATTGTGGTTGCAGGCGGACACGGTCAAGTTGCGAGGCTGTTGCATCCGCTACTGAGGGCCGGTGGTCATGAAGTCCGGGGTCTGATTCGTAATTCGGATCAAATAAGTTCGGTGCGGAGAGCAGGGGCCGAACCGGTGCTCTGCGATCTGGAAGCGGGCGACGACGTCGCTTCGGCAATTTCGGCGGCGGACGCAATCGTCTTTGCCGCCGGCGCCGGCGCGGGCAGCGGTGCTGCGAGAAAACTGTCGATGGACCGTGGCGGAGCGATCAGGCTGATCGAAGCAGCCAGCCGCGCCGGAATCGAGCGGTATATCATGATCAGCGCCATGCAGGCCGAGACGCCAAGAGGAGATGAAGTGTTTCGGACGTATCTACAGGCCAAGGCGGAGGCGGACGAAGCGCTGCGACAAAGCGGTCTGGATTATACGATTGTCCGCCCCGGCCGCCTCAGCGACG
Source organism: Pirellulales bacterium (assembly GCA_046582885.1). GTDB lineage: Bacteria > Planctomycetota > Planctomycetia > Pirellulales > UBA7805 > JAYZEI01. The sequence goes on from JAYGDO010000027.1 coordinate 4,337, forward strand.
ATCCCGGCCGCGGCCGCGTCCGGTTGGCCGCACAATTGCCACGGGACGAGATTCCCCGCGCCGACGTCGCGGCCGTCGTTGCGAGCGTTTTGGATCAGCCGGCGACGGTTGGCCGCCAATTCGATGTGACTCGTGGCGAGCAGCGAATTGCCGAAGCGGTTGCCGCTGTTGCGCACCTTGGTAGTGCGACCGATCTGCACGTTAGTGACCAGTGGCACTCGGTGGATGTGCCTGTTTTCGGTTGCATCGTCTATGTGTCCAGTGACGATCGCGGTGGAGTCCGGGCGCGCGTCGCGAATCTGGCGGGCCTGGACTGCACGGCTACGACGGAGCGCGAGGCACTGGCGAAAATCGTTCCGGCATTCAAGCAGCGGATTGCCGAACTCTTGCAGAGTAAAGCCGCGATCCCTTGGATCGACCCGCCCGTCTTGCTGGAATCTGACGAGCGCAAACGATTTATTCCGGTCCATCTGTAGCGGTTCGCATCTCCTGAATCGCACGCTCCGCCGAGTCGAGAGAGGACCGCGGCGCGGTCCTCTCTAATCACACCATTTCCAGTCGCCGCGTGGGCCGCTGCCGCGCTTTCATGCACCTGCTGCAGACGCCCGTGATAATAAAGCGATGGCCGCTGACGCGAAACTGGTTCTGCTGAGCGACGGCGTCGCGCAGCGCGATTAGTTCGTCGCTGCGGAATTCGATCAGGCGGTCGCAATCCTGGCAGTGTAAATGGTCGTGTTGCGGATAACCGTAATCGTGTTCGAAAACGGTCCGGTTGTTCAGCTTCATCTCCCGCAGCAGGCCGGCCTCGACCAGTTCGTTCAGCGTGCGATAAACGGTCGCTCGACCGATCTTGCGGTTTTCCGCGGTTGCTTGCAACTCGGCCCGCAACGCATCGGCGTCGAAATGTTCGTGGTGGCTGAATACCTGTTCGACGATCGCTTTGCGCTGTTGTGTGACCCGCTTATTACGACTTTGCAGGTATTCTTCAAACCGCTCGCTCGGCGAACTGGAAACTTCGATGTGCTCGAGAGAAAAATCGTTTTCCATACCACCATTGTAATTCTTGCCGGTAGCTTTCGGCAAGCGAGCAAAGGCGTGACTGGCGGTGCCGGCAAAGAAGTAACCCGAAGGGTCAGCGAGCGACCCTCGCTTTTCCTCGCCCGCACTTCGGGTTGCTGGGATTCAGGCCAGTTCGGCGCAGATCGTTAAGCAATCTCGTCCAGTAGTCGAGAAATAGCGGTGTCGAGTTTATCTTCCGTCTCGTAAGTGCCGTCGGCGATCTCGGTGCGAATCTGGTCGACCACTTCCTGACGGATGTCGGGGATATCGTTGACCCGCGCCAATAATTGCGCCTCTTCGGAAATGGTGACTTCGTCGCTGCCGCCCACACCGCCGGCCTGCGAAGTTTGATCCGCCGGCGATGACGGTTGAACGGGTTCGAGGCGTTCGGGGCCGCCGACAGGTCCTGGTCCGTTAATTTCCATTTTGTTCTCCCCGCGGGCAAATCCGCTGAATCGTTCGCTCCTGGCCGGTTGCCTATAAGCGTAATCAACTCAAACGTAGCTTGCCATCGCAATCGTTCGCCGCACTTTGTCACTGCTGACCAGTTGCGGCAGGTTTCATAGTTGGTTTGCGCGGATAAGCTGTTCGCAACGGGATTAACCCATCTTTTCATTTGACCCGACCGGAACGGTCGTGCGAATAAGGGCAAAGGTCAAATGAACCTTCCAAAGGATTCATGGCAGTCCAGGCGTAGCTTTCCGCAAAATCAAGTTGTCAGTGCCGGTTGCCGCATTCCTTGTCGAAATGGGTGACCTCGCGACTTCGGCGGGGATGTACCAACACTTTCGACATAGTACGCGTTGCCGTTTCACCGATTTCTTTAAGTTTCTCCCTGCGTAAAGAATGGAACTTTGCACACTTTTACCGAGTATGCCGCCGCGGTTGCGGTGCGCCAGTTGACCCGATTGCAGCACGCGACCCTCGGTTTGGTGCTGTTGACAAAAGCAAAGCGATATCCGGCGGGATGACCGGCCTGAAACCGTATTGCCGTCTGCGCGGGCGGCGAATTATAGGAATTGCGCTAAACTAGGACAACAGGGAACGAAATGCCATAATAGGCCGGAGGTTACGTGATAGAACGGCTAGAAGTGCTTGTGCGATTATGCTGATTTTTAGCAATCGCGCGGAACCGGCCCGGCGGCGGGCGGTTTATTATTGAGAGGACAATCGTGATACCGTTTAACGAGGGAGTAGTACGATGAACGGAAATGCCAGTTTGCCGAAGCTGATGGCAGTTATTGTGGCTGCGTTGCCGGCGAATTTTGTGTTTGCGATCATGGTTGCGGCCGACGAAGAACCGCGGCCGATTACCGATAACGAACCGCTGTTTAAGCAATTGGATGCGGACGGCAACGGCGCGGTGACGGCGGCCGAGGTTTCCGAACGGCATCAGCGGCTCTTCAAACTCCTGATTCGGACGGCTGACGCCGACGGAGACGGAGCGCTCAGCCAAAGTGAATTGCGGGCCGGTCTGCAGCCGCAGCGTCCCGAGAGGCCGCTGGAGCAAATTCCAGCGGCGGCGGAGCCGGGCGAACAGCCGTTGGCGGTCTTCGCGCGGTTGGACAAAGACCGCAACGGTCAACTGACCGAGGATGAATTGCCGGCGGCGGGACGCCGCGTTTGGCAGCAGTTTCTGAAGAACTCGGACAACGGTGGCGACGGCAGGCTCAACCGCTTCGAATTCTCGCGCAACTACTACCGTATTGCGTCTCGTGTCAATCCTTCGCGCGAACAGATGGACAACATGGCCGCGACACTTTTTCAGCGGGGGGACAGAGACGGCGACGGCAAACTTACCCGCGAGGAAACGCCAGCGGATCGGCGGCGGCAATTTTCGCAAATGTTGCTTCTCGCAGATGCCGACGAAGACCGCGCGCTGTCGCTGGAAGAGTTCACCAAGGGGATGCGGCAGATGCAAGCTGTGCGGGCCGCCGACCTGCCCAGTCGCGATACCAAAAAGACGACCGATGAGAAGAAGCCCGCCGATTCCAAGAAGTCTGAGCCGGAACCTGAAAATGAAGTGGAACAGGCCGTAAATCGCATCCTGCAGTTGGACAGCAACGACGATGGCAAGCTGGACAGAACGGAAGCCCGCGGCCCGTTTGCGAAGAACTTTCGCCGCATGGACGCGGACGGCAGCGGCGCGTTGGATCGCACGGAGCTTTCCCGCGCGGCGCGGCTCATGATCCGCATGCGAAAAGATCGTGGAGCGAAGCCGGACGATTCCTAGTCCGCAATGCTGATCCGTCGGAGACGGGGCTGCGCGACCGCCATCGATGTCCTTTCAGCCGAGCCTAGAGATGCGGCTTACGTAGATAGCCGCATTGTCGGCGGCCGTTCTAATTCGGAATTATGGAAAACCTTGCGGATTCTCGTGAACTTTGAACTCTCTGCGGCCGTCAAACGTACAGAGGTTGTTTACCGGAACGCGGAGGTGAGTCCATGTACGACGACTTACATACGTCTGAATCAGGAGGCCGCACAGAGAAGTCACTATTTAAATCGGCGGCGTTCGCGGGGTTTGAGCGGCTAATCGACCGGGACTTGTGCCGCCTCGAACAAAGGTGGGCGAGTTGGGCGGCTCCGAATAAGACAAGAAAATTAAGGGTGGCGATGCGGCCGCGGCGGGGATTGCCCAAATAGGTCACGATTGCCGATTACGGCTGCCGCGGCCCAGCGGACGGGGGCCGGCCGTTTCGTTACAGATAGCCACGCATCTCAATTTACGATGGCCGCCTCGGGAATCCATCCGCGGCATTGCGGGTGCTGATTGGCCTCGCCATCGCGCTTATGATGCCGTGAATAACGATAGCAAAGGCAATCATCTATTGTTGTTCCACCACGATATTCATGCCACTTACCCTTTCTGTTGAAACCTAAGCTTGCCGTTTTAGAATGCCCTTGGCTTTTCGTTCGCTAGGAACAGCAACGTCGGCAGTTTTAAAAACGGCAGGGTGCTTGAATGACTTTTGACGACATTCGGAATTGTTATTCAATCAAATGGATTGCACGCCAAGACCGCAAGACATACGGTTGCCAACTTAAGAGACAAGATTATCTGAGTGGCGTAATAGATTTTTGCTACGACCAACACAGAAAGGCGTGCCGCGTTGTCTGTGATGCCGCTGACATAGGCGAAGGCGAATATCCAAACTCATGGCAG
>JAYGDO010000434.1:0-14795 GCA_046582885.1 Pirellulales bacterium
GCGCGACTTGTACGAGGGCGGCATCCGCGTACCGCTAATCGCCCGTTGGCCCGGACGGGTCAAGGCCGGTTCTACCAGCAGCCACATCGGCGGCTTCTGGGACGTATTACAAACCTGCGGCGAACTGGCCGACGCCGAACCGCCGTCCGGCCTGGACGGCATTTCGTTCGCACCGACATTGCTGGGAAAAGGGAACCAACAACAGCACGAGTACATTTACTGGGAGTTCTTCGAACGCGGTGGCAAACAGGCCGTACGACAAGGAGAGTGGAAGGCCGTGTTGAATTTTGGCAAAGCGACGGAACTCTACGACCTGTCGAAGGACATCGGCGAAAAAAACAACCTCGCCGCCGATCACGCCGGCATCGTCGCCAAGTTGGAAGGCTACATGAAGTCCGCCCGCACGAATTCGGAATTATGGAAGTTCCCGGCCGCGAAAAAACGCGGACCAAAGTAACCCGGCAATTCGTCTCCGGGAGGCGTTTTTGGTGCGGTCCGCAGTTCGCCTCGGCAAACGCGGCCGAGGGCTGCCGCCCGGCGGCAATGCGTCCAAGAGACTAGCGCGAGGCAACCAGCTGTTTGCCGCCTCTTTCCGCGCGGCGATCAGCGATGATTTGTTCCTGGATACTGACCGGAACGCGGCGGTAGCGGACGAATTCCATACTGAACGTGCCCTGCCCTTGCGTCATGCTCCGCAGGTCGGTGGAGTAGCCAAACGTCTCCGACAGCGGCACCTCGGCTTCGATTGTGGCCGTGTTCCCCATCATCTCCGTGCCGAGAATCATGCCGCGGCGGCTGTTCAATTCGGCCGCCACCGGACCTTGATACTCGCCGGGAACTTCCACTTCCATTTTCATTACCGGCTCAAGCAATATGGGCTTGGTCTTTAGGAACGTCTCGCGAAAACAATTACGGGCCGCGATTTGAAAGGCCATGTCGCTGCTGTCGACTTCGTGGTACGAACCGTCTTCGAGCACGCTGCGGACCAGCACCACGGGATATTCGGCCAGCGGGCCCTTATCCATCGCCGCGCGAAATCCCTTATCAACACTGAGAATATACTCTTTGGGAATACGGCCACCGACGATCGAGTCCTCGAACAGGTAGGTCTCCTCCGCGTCATCGGGCAACGGCTCAATGTAGCCCTTGATATGCGCGAACTGCCCGGCGCCGCCGGTTTGCTTTTTGTGGCGGTAATCAAAATTGGCGGTGCGGGCGGCGGTTTCTCGGTAACTCACTTTCGGCGGACCCACCTTGACCGCCACGTTGTATTCGCGGCGGATCCGCTCGATATAAATCTCTAAATGCAATTCGCCCATGCCGGCGATTACGGTTTCGCTCGTTTCTTTGTCGGTCGCCACCTGGAACGTCGGGTCTTCTTTCCGAAACCGGGCGAGCGCCTTGCCCAGCTTGTCGCCGCCATCGCGTGTCAACGGCTGGATCGCCACCTTGATCACGGGCAGCGGCACAAAGATACTCTCCAGCGTGCAAAACTTCGGGGCCGCCGCATACGTGTCGCCACTAGCGGCATCGACACCCGTCACTGCGATAATATCGCCGGCCGACGCGCAATCAATCTCCTCACGCTTGTCGGCGTGCATCCTCAGGATGCGGCTGACTCGGTCCTTGCGACCGGTCCGCTGGTTGAAATACTGCGAGCCCTTTTCAATCGTGCCTTGATAGATGCGCATGAACGTCAGTTGGCCAAACGGGTCATCCACCAATTTGAAAGCCATGGCGACCATTTCTTTCGCCGGATCAACGGCCAGCGGAATCTGCTGCTCGGGGTCGTCATACGCCATCGCTATCTTTTCCCGCTCCGCGGGCGCCGGAAGATAACGGCAGACGGCATCCAACAGCGACTGGACACCCTTGTTGCGGAAAGCCGTACCGAGGAACACGGGCGTGACGTCCAATGACTGCACTGCGTCTTTCAGTAGGCGATGCACCAATTCTTCGGGTACCGATTCCTCGGATAGCAGCAACTCCATCAACTCGTCGCTGTAAATCGACAGCGCTTCGAGCATTTGCTGCCGTGCCGCGACAGCTTCATCCGCAAGTCGGTCTGGAATCGGCGCCTCGCGCACCGTTTCGCCGTTTTTGCCCTCGAAGTAATTCGCCTTCATCGTCACCAGATCAACGATGCCTTCAAACTCGTCCTCGGCACCGATCGGCAGTTGCATCAAGAACGCATCGCACTCCATCTTTTCGCACAGTTGTCGCACGACACGCTGCGGATCCGCGCCGGTACGGTCCATCTTGTTAATGAATGCCAAACGCGGCACGTGATACCGCTTCATTTGCCGGTCGACCGTCAGCGACTGCGACTGCACGCCGCCAACCGCGCACAGCACAAGCACCGCGCCGTCGAGCACGCGGAGGCTCCGCTCAACCTCGACCGTGAAATCGACGTGCCCCGGTGTATCGATCAGGTTAATTGTGTTGCCCCGCCACTGAACCGATGTGGCGGCACTGGTGATCGTGATGCCGCGCTCGCGTTCCAGATCCATATGGTCCATGGTCGCGCCGCCCCCTTCGCCACGGACCTCCTGAATGCGATGAATACGACCGGCATAAAACAGAATGCGTTCGCTGAGAGTCGTTTTGCCCGAATCGATGTGGGCCGAGATACCGATATTTCGCAAATTCCAAACGTTCATCTTTACAGTCCAACACAAATGCCGCCGCAGTTACGGCAGAGGGGCGGCCGAATTCAACGCGGTGCGAGCGTCACGGCCAGGAGGGATGATCGGCCAGCGGACATCCGTCCGCCGGAGGGAGCCAACCGGTCCATACTAAGCGCTCATCGGCCTCCGGAACAGGGCGAAACCAACCTTTTAACGGATCTTTAAAAAATCGGACCGCCGTGGGGCATCTCGAACGTTAAAACGAGAACCCTCGTCTGGAGCCGCATCCCCCATGCCCTCGCCACTGACGACTATTGACGACGGGGGCCGGCTTGCGGCGGCGCGGCGACTCGATCGGTTGGAAATGGCTCCCCCCGCTCATACTGGGCCAGTTCCGCCCGCAAGCGGCCAAGAACGGCGTCCGAGGCATCGGTGGCGGCCAGAGATATCGCCTTTTGCTGAACCGCGACTGCCTCGCCAAAGGCTCCGGCGGCAGCGTGCCCCGCGGCAAGTGTTTCATAGAATTGAAATCCGGGATCGCCCGCCAGTTTAATGGCCCGCTCGGCGAACGACACGGCCCGCTTTGAATCGCGATAGCGAATGTCGGGGCAGGTAGACATCATCCAGGCGACTCCGCGATACGCCGCGGCCGACTGTTTGTCCAGTTTTAGCGCCTTGCGGAAGTCCGCTGCCGCCTCAGCATAATTGCCGGCTCCGCTGTACGCATCGCCGCGACCAACATAGGCGGCAGCGTTTGAGGTATCTAATTCGATCGCCTGCGTATAGTCGTGCAACGCCTGTTCGGTCTTGCCATGTTGACGATAAGCGGCCGCGCGGGCGAAATGAAAACCGGCGTCCCGCGGCGACACCGCGACGGCGGCCGAGTAGTCGGTAATCGCCGCGGCGACTTTGCCCAGCGCCATCTGAGCTTCGGCACGATTGAACCATGCGTTGGCGAATTTGGGCTTTAACTCGATCACTTTGGTAAAATCCTTCAGCGCCTTCGCCATTTCGCCGCTCACCGCGTAGCTGACGCCACGGTTGTGACGCGCTTTCCAGTGCTCGGGATTCAGTTCGACAGCCCGTTCGAACTGAGCCAGCGCCGCTGACTCGCGGTCTTTCTCGAGTTGCACTTCTCCCATTTTGTTGTGTGCCCAACCTTTAAGCTGTTTGGCGTAGTCCGCGTACTTTGGCGTTAACGCTTCCGACCGCAGCGCACGGTCGAGCAAGTAGATGATGGCGGCGAAATCGCCTTCGCTCTTGGCAACAGCCGACCGCTTGTGCGCGTGCAGCACAAATTCTTTGGCCGTCGGCGATTTTTTTTCCGCTGCCGGAGCAGGTTCATCGGCGGCAGTACTCCGCAGCGCCGCAGACAGCGCGAAAGAAACTAAAACCACTAAAGCGTTCCATCGCTTCATCGTATTCGCTCCATCGAATTTCAGGGGTCCGGGGTGAGGAGTCGGCGGCGAGAAATTCGCCACAACTGCCCCCTCGCTCCTACTTAGGCTCGGTCATACTCATCGGATCAAGTGCCTCGGCGAGCTGGTCTTCGGGCAATACGTTTTGCTCCAGGCACAATTCGCGAATTGTCTTGCCGGTTTTAAATGCCTCCTTGGCCAAGGCTGCGGCTTTTTCGTAGCCGATGTACGGGTTCAAGCTAGTGACCATCGACAGACTCTTTTCGACAGCCGCTTCACAGGCCTCAACGTTCGCTTCCATATCCGCCGCGCAAAAATCGACGAATGCGTTCGTCGCACTGCTAAGCAAACCAATGCTCTCCAGCGTCGTCTGCCCCATCACAGGCATCATGATGTTCAATTGAAACTGCCCGCCCGTCGCGCCGCTGAAGGCGACTGTCTGATCGTTGCCCATCACCCGCGCGGCCACTTGTATCATGCTCTCGCACATGACCGGGTTGACCTTGCCCGGCATGATTGAGCTGCCGGGTTGGAGATCGGGAATCTGCACTTCGTAGTAGCCGCAACGCGGTCCTGCGCCCAGCCAACGGATGTTATTTGCCACGTTAAATAGCGTTGTGGCGATCGCACGCACCTGTCCGTGCGATTCAACCAGGCCGTCCCGCTGGGCATTGCCTTCGAAATGATTGACCGCTTCGACAAACGCGATTTCCGTTTCGGCGGCCAAAACGGCGGCAACGCGCGAACCGAATTCGGGATGGGTGTTGATGCCCGTGCCGACCGCCGTTCCGCCAACCGGCAATTCCAGAACCGCCCGCAGCGCACGTTTCGCACGGTCAATCGACAGCTCCAACTGCCTCGCAAAACCGCCGATTTCCTGCCCTAACCTCAGCGGCGTGGCGTCGGCCAAATGCGTGCGGCCGATCTTGATGATCTTGTCCCACTGTTGGGCCTTGTCGGCCAGAACTCCGCGAAACCGCTCGAGCGCGGGAATCAATCGCCGCTCGATCTCGCAAGCGACCGCCACGTGAATCGCCGTAGGAAAAGTGTCGTTGGTACTCTGCCCCATGTTCACGTGATCGTTCGGATGGATCGGTTTGGCCGCCTCAAAGCGGTCGCCGCCCATCAATTCAATCGCGCGGTTGGCGATCACTTCATTGGCGTTCATGTTGCTCGAAGTACCCGACCCGGTTTGGAATACATCGATCGGGAACTCGCCGTCCAGCTTTCCTTCGGCCACTTCGCGGCTGGCGGCCAAAAGCGCTTCAACCTGATCGTCGTCAATCGGTTTTTTGCCGGTGCCGGTCAACTTACCGAGATCGCGATTGGCGACTGCGCAAGCGTATTTCACCCGGCCCATGGCGTGGATCAGCGGCGACGGCAGCCGCCAGCCGGAAATTGGGAAATTCTCGACGGCCCGCTGCGTTTGCGCGCCGTAGTAGGCCTGGGCGGGTACTTGGACGCCGCCCATAGAGTCATGTTCTGTGCGGAAGTCGGTCATGGGAGCTTGGCTACAACAACGCGCAAAGCGCGGTCCTATCGGGAATTGGGATGGAATATCATACTGACGTCGTCGTCCTCAACCTAGACGAATGCCTGACTGAAATGCTATCACTGCGATCAACGATGGTCTAGCTGTGGCATTCGCAATCACGGACCAACCACAACGTGAATCGTTACGCCGAACAAAAGCCGCCGCAGTGGTGGCCGCCAAAGCTCAGCCCGTTCTGGTTCCGCATCTGGCGACCGCTCAGGCGGCGCCAGCGGATTCGCGAACATCGGCTGGTTGAGGTCGAAGTACGCGGCCTAGAGCGTTTGCGAGAGGCGCTCGACGCAGGCAACGGCATCTTGATCACACCAAACCACTCGGCGCACTCCGACCCGCAAACCGTGCTGGAGGTGGCAGATCAACTCGGCATGCCGTTCTATTTCATGTCGGCCTGGCAGGTTTTCCATCAGCAGCATCGGCTCGGCCGCCGCATCTTGCAGCACCACGGTTGTTTCAGCATCGATCGGGAGGGCACGGATTTAAAGGCGTTTCGGCAGGCGACGGAAATTTTGGAAAAGAGCACCCATCCGCTGGTCATTTTCCCTGAGGGCGAAGTTTACCACACCAACGACCGCGTCACGCCCTTTCGAGAAGGGGCGGCCGCAATCCTCTTTTCGGCCGCCCGTCGCGCCAAGCGTGATTTGGTCGCCCTGCCGTGCGGCATTAAATACGAATACGTCGAAGATCCGACGGACGATTTGGTCGAATTGATGACGCGGCTCGAAACGGAGATATTCTGGCGACCGCGGCCGGACTTGCCGCTGCACGAACGGATTTACCGCTTCGCCGAGGCAGCCATGGCCCTGAAGGAACTCGAATATCGCGGCGCAACATCGGCCGGTCCTCTGCCGAACCGCATCGAAGCACTCGCCGCCCACATTTTGCAGTCACTGGAAGACCGCTACGAGGTCAGCCACACAGACCGCACCACGCCCGAGCGGGTCAAGGAACTCCGCCGCCTTGCGCTGAAGCCGATCGACGAGTTGCCCGAAGGCGATCCGGCACGTCGTCAGCATGAACACGACCTGGACGATTTATTTCTGGTACTGCAGCTATTCAGCTATCCGGGCGACTACGTCCGCGAGCGGCCGTCGATCGAGCGGATGGCCGAGACACTCGACAAATTGGAAGAGGACATGCTTAACGTATTCTATCCCACGATCAAAGGGCACCGCCGCTCAACCGTTTCGTTCGGCGAGCCGATCGCGGTTGAAAAGGATCGCCGGCAGCAGGACGTGCAGGCTCTCACGCAGACGATGGAGAAGGCGGTTCAAGCCGCGATGGATTCGATGCGTGAACCCGGCCCGTAAACGAACGCCGCTTGTTGCAGGACTTGTGAGTGTTCCGATCGGCCGCACCGGATTCTTGCGAATCCATCGTTATTGGTCTACGCCCGCATGCAACGGGGACCTGCGGCACCAGATTTCTAGATTATTCCGTTTGATGCAAGGTTCGAAATACCCGTCGAGATACGCAACCAGCGGTCCGCTACCTTCGGCGGGCCAATCTTGATGCTCGCGGACCACGCACAGCCGCCGTTGGTCGCGGACTGCCGCCAGAATGTTTTGTTGCCGCCGGTCGTCAAACAACGCCGGCCAGCAAGTTGCATTCACCGCGGTCGGCGGTGGCGACTGGGTCCAAAAGTAATAACTGTTCATGCCGTTATAGCGGAACAAAAACGAATCGGCGTTGGCGTTTAAGGCATCCGTCAGCCAACGATGGCGCAACGCCTCCTCGGCGGGCAGCCGCAATCGATCCGCACCGGGCAGGGCTAGCGGCGTAAGACTCCGGCGATAACTGCAAAGGTGAATATCGCGAGCCAGCAGCGTAACCAATGCCAACACGGCAAAACTGGTTGCGATCAACGGCCGACGTCGGCGATGTACGGAAACCACAATTCCGTATTCCACCCAGTCCGCTACGGCCACGACCGCAGCCAACAGGATCGCGACCGAGGCAATTGCCGTCTGCGTGCCGGGCGTGGGAAAGATACCCAGGGGCTGCAGCGCCGCGACCAGACAGACGGCCGCACGCGCAAATCCGCCAGCGCTGCGGGCGGAGCGGAAAGTCCCGGTTTTTTGGGCAACGCAGGATTCGTTGCTCCGTTCAGAAAGACATTTCGGGACGCGCAGCAGGATCGCCCAAACAAACGGGGTGCCGCAGCCGATCAACAGCAACGCGCCGCCACGATCTTGCATTCCGTGGAGCAGAGGCACGAACGACTCGGCCAAATGCCGCCCAACGGCAAGCACGGCGATCACAACCAATACTGCTTGAGCCACCAAGCCGGCCGTTTGATTACCGCGCGCCGCAGAAATCGCCAGGCACAAGCCCAGGGCCGCCCAAAAAACCGCAAACCAACTGACGGGCGAAACCGTGAAAAACGTCGCGGCAAACCCCGCGTGCTGCAGCATCATCCCGTCAAGCAGACCGGCGAGCGAAGTCCCGTGCGCCACTGCCGCCAGCGACCAGCCAACAACGGCCAGCAAACCGCCGGCAAAGAAACCTCGACACGCCTTGGCGGGACAGGCATCGCGGGCGAATTTGAGATTTGCTTCACGCTGCGACACGGTCAGGCTGACCGCCAATGTGGAGCAAAGCACGATTCCGCCGAGCGGCATCCCGCCCGCTGAAAACAACATGTTCTGCATCAAGATCGCCGGCAGCGCCAAAGCCAGCGCAAGCACAGTCCTGGCAAACCATTTGTTGATCCCTGACCGCGGCAACTCTAAGACGATCGCCAGCAACAAACCGCCCGCAAGAAACACGCCGACATTCAGTTTCGTCATGCAAACCGTGCCCACGAGAAATCCGAGCAACAAAACGACCCAACTTCGCTCTCGACGCACGAAAGTCGTGGCGAACAACGCCGCGGTGATCAACAGCACACACAGTCCCTGGGGATGCCCCGGCTCCATCGCCAGCCGCTCTAAATGGAAGAAGCAAAACAGCCCGCCCGCCACACACAGCGGCTTCGATCGAGTCATCCGCCAAATAAGCCCGCCGGCCAGCGCCGCCGTCATCAACCAACATGCCAGCGTCTTGAACCGCACCACGTCGTGTGTGATTGGCCAGTCGGTGACTGCGTGCACCATCGCTTGGACAAAGTAGTAGGCCGGCCCGTACTGCGAGAATGTTTTGTCATACAGAGGCTCGCCATCCAGAAAATGGAACAACGAAAGCATGATGTAGCCCTCGTCGTCGTATGCGGCAAAGCTGCTGAAGAGTCGCTGGTAGCCGGCGAACGCGCACAGGCATAGCGTAACGGTTAGCAGCAAGCCGATCGTGAGTCGCCGCGCCATAGCAAATGCCACTGAGGAAAATTTCGCCACACAGAATCCGGACCCCATCAACTCTACTGCGCGGCGGACCAGAAGCGCGGTGCGATTAGATCGAATTTGCGGCTGATGCGGCGGGCTTTGCCACGCCGCTACTCAGTTTTTTGCTCGCTCGCATAGCGATGCGAGCCGAGCGCCATCAGCGAGAAGGCCGTACCGTAGGGTTGGTGGTAGTCGTAAAGCGGATAGTCCCACCACGAGCCGTCTTTCTCCTGTAGCCGCAAAAGAATATTGGCCAGGTAACCGCGGTACTTCTCTTTGAGCCCGTCGGGCAACTGCTCGATACATCCTGCAGCGTAGTAATGGCCATAGTAGAAGAAATACCCGGCAACGGCGAAATACGATTCGTGCGGAATGGGCCGCTTGCGGCCGATGTCGAGCCAAAGATTCCGCGCCGCCAGCCGATCCAGCCAATCGATCAGTACCTGGTCCGTGACCCGCCGGTCGCCCCACAATCGCAGCGCCAGATTGCAGGCCTGGCTGCGGCCCAAACTGCCGCCGGGTCGATTAATATCTCGCATTGGATAGAACAGAAAATTCTCGCTATACAAATAGGTGAAGTCGGGCTTCTGCTGCCGCCTGATGGTGTTCAAACCCTTTTTCAGCATCGGCTCGGGAACTTTGTAGCCTTTGTTAACGGCCGCCTTCAGCGCAATCATGGCCGTGGCAGTCGTGAACGAATTAGGCTGGCCGCCGGGCTGCTTCGTATGAATATCGAAATCGTAATAGCCCCAACCGCCCGCAACCGTGGCGAAACGATTGAGCAAATCGATCTGCAATTCGACCAGTTTGCGAATCGCGGCCAGCTTGTTCTTGTCGCCCCTGTGGCGTTCTTGCATGCGGAGCAGCGCCTGGATGCTATACGAGTGGGCCCATACGTTGTAGAGAGCCGTAGGATTCGCCCGGCGGACGCGCGACAACTGGTCTAGCAACCAAGCTTCACCGCGGTCCAGCGCCGCGACGGCTTCCGGTCGCGGGTCGCCGATTTCGATGAACGCTTTGACGCACAGCGAAGTGGTCGCCGCGCGGAAAGCGTGATGTGAACCCGGCACGGGAGCGTAAATGTTCAGGCCTTTCGTCCGCGTCGCCGACCCCCACGAACCGTTTTTATTCTGGTAACCGATCAGAAAATCGACGCCCCGACGGATCGACTGTATGATCTCGTCTTCACCGGGCGGATTAATCGGTTTGGGCCGGGGAATCGCGTCCGTTTTCGCCTGCTGCGCAGGTTTTTGTTTCGCGTCCTTTTCCGAGGCGCAAATCGGCGGGGCAAAACCGATAGCGATTACGATGCTGAGCAGGCAGATTCGGTTCATTGCAAAATTGTCGTTCCCGGGCCCGCCCGGAAACGCGCGGGCGGCCATTTTATTTTTTCGTTTCCGCGGCCGGCTTGGCAACGGCCGGCTTGGTAACGGCCGGTTTGGGATTATCGGGGTTGGTGACCAGTACCTTGTCACCGGCCTCAAGGCCTTTGATGACCTCAACTTTATCTTTTTGCATCCGGCCGGTTTTGACATTACGTTTCTTTTGGCCTTTGTCGGTGACGACGAATACGTAGCCGGACTTCGATCCGTCATTTTTCTTGACGGCGGACTTCGGCACGAGCAGTGCCTTTTGATTTTCGTAAACGCGGATTGACGCCTTGCAATTCATGCCGGCCCGCAGTCGCTTCGGACGGCCGTCGTCGTCGACGTCAATCGACGCGTCGAACTTCCCGTCTGCAATCGGCACGGTCGAAAGCGCGGCCAGCTCGCCGGTCAGTTTAACGTCGGGAAACGCAGTCGGTGTGATCGTCACCGCAGCCCCGCGCGAAACCTGATAAAAGTCCTTTTCCGCGACGGACGTGCGGACAGCGAGCCGGCCGTCGTCGACAATCGTCATCAACACCATGTTGGCTTTGGCGAGGCCCGCTTTGCGCAGCAGCTTCGACAGTACCGCCACTTCCGCGAACTTGCCCCGCGCAGCTTGGCCGTAATAGACCGTGCCGGAAACCGGCGCGGTGACCGTCATCAATTTTCGGTCGCGGCGCACGTGGTCCAGCCTCAGCTTGAGTTGCTGATGGTCGGACTGCAGCTTTTCAAACGCCAACCGCCGCTCCTCCAGCGAAGCCGGCAGGACCGTCTTGGCCTGCTCCAGCACGAGTTGCGCCTGGTCCGTTTGATACTCGACATTCTCCACCGTCCGCGCAACGCCGTATTTGAGCAGGCGGTCACGTTCCAACAGAGTCTTGTGCAGTGACCGCTGGTAGGATTTCACCCGGTTGCGAGCTCGCGTCAAGATGATCTCTTCGGTCTCCTCAGTCAGGTCGTCGGCCTTGTACATTTTTTCGAGCTGGTTGAGTTCTTCGAGTTGGTATGCCAACGAGTTACGGGTCGACGTAACGTCGTACTCGATATCCTTAAGCAACTCCGGGTGGCCGATTTTGTCGAATAGCTGTTTGTCTTCAGTCGCTTCGGCCGCCGTACGCTTGGCGGCGGCCAACGCAGCCGGCGTGGACTTTTCCGCAACCTTCAGTGCGACCGCGGCTTGCTTCAGCGCCAACTGGCTGGAAGTTACACCGCGCTGAAGCGCGGCGATCGCCAAGTCGATTTTTTGGGCATCGAAGCGTATCAGCGTCGCGCCGGCCTTCACCGAGCGGCCGTGCTCGACCGCGGACAGCACGGTAAATTCAGCCCAGGCCTCGGGGCGCAAGATGATTTCGGTGGAATTTTTCGCCTCAAATGTTCCGCTGACCGAGACCTCGACCTTCAGCTTTTCAGGTTTGAGCGTCACCGTCGCGGCCGCTGGGGACTTTTTCGCGGCGGCTGCTTTCTTCGCGGCAGCGGCCTGATCGGGCTTATTCTCTTCTTTTGATTTGTCGTCGGCCAGCGACCAATTCACCGCGGCTAGAACCAAGAAAACCAAAGTGCCTCGTCGTGCTATGTGCATGGCTGATTTTTTCCTCGCAGAGTAATGTTTGACACCCTCATTGTAGTTGGCTCACCCCGCAATTACACGCAACCGTAGAGCTTTTCGCGCTCGATCAGGGTCGGGTACGACCGGGCCGCTACTCGAAGACCTTCAGATACGCAGCAGCAGCGGATATTGGCGTGCCGAACGCCTGTGCAGGCGGCGCCGCGGGCACGGCCAGCGAACCGGCGGACAGACCGGCCCGGCTTAGCCGATTTGAAAGGGCCTGCCGACGAGATCGCTCGGCTTTTGACGATTATTTGCAACATGGCCGACATAACGCTCGTCGGCATTATTTCCACGATTCATGCTGTCTGCGGCCGAAAATAGGTTCCCCTTTCCGGCTCGCAAATCTGCCGCCGCACAGAAAATTTCTAGATCGGCGCTGCGGCGACCCGACGGCGGACGCACCGATCACCACGATGGCCGCGCTACTTGATCGGCGAGTAATCTGTCGGTGCCAGAAACCTGCTTTCGACTTTTTTCACGATCGGGCCGTCGGCGCGCGATTCGGCAAATGCCTTCTTCCATTGCGGATCGGCTTTAAACGCCGCCCAAGCCTTGTCGCGCGCGGCGCGATCGGGATAGGCGAGCACGTAGACCAGCGTGTTTTTCGCTTCCGCTCCGTCGGCAGGAGTCCAGTAGGCGACAAGCTGCATCCCGTGCTTCTTGAAAATACCGTTCGTGTGATCGCGGAAACGCTTGTGCAGCGCGTCAAGTCTTCCCGGATGTGTCGTGTAAGTACGCAACTCAAAAAACCGATCCGCGGCTTTGTCTTCCGCCATGACGTTCTGCCCAATATCCGAAATCGTGAAAATCGCGCAAAAGAGTGACAGAAAACAAACCGTCGCTGGGCGAATTTGGTAGATCATTTGTTAGCTCCTACAGTTCGTGGCAAGTCCAATGTCAAGTAGCTTCATCCGCGCTGAATCGTAACGGGCTCCGATTGGCAACGCAAGCAACGGCAACGGGCGTACTTTTTACTATCCATTGATAGTACACTGTACCGCTCGCACCAAATTGGATGGACGGTTTTCAACCATGTCGATTTACTCCGAATTGCTAAATAGCCCCCATCCGTTGGACGCGGCCTCCGCCAACGCTACGAACGCGACCGCCAGGTTGGCCGAATTGCTCGGGATCGATGCGACTTCCGCCTCCAGTCCGGCCGAAGCGTCACCGCTGACACCGGCGCAGGCGCAACAATACTGGCCGGACCATCGACAAAACTTGCTGCAGATCATCCAGCAACACGCCGAGGCGGTGCCGGACACGACCTCGATCTGCATTGTCGGCGCCGGCAGGTGTTTGGATTTGGATCTGCAGGCCATCATGCAAGCCGGCTACACCGATATTCTACTGGTCGATATCGACCGCCGCGGAATTTACGAGGCTCTGGAAACCGTCGAACAGGCGTCGCCAGATGCCGCGCAGACCGAGTCCGACGACGACGGCACCGTAAAGCTCGAAATCTCGCGCGACGATGATTCGATTCGCCTCGTAGCGAAACCGCTGGATGCCACCGGCATGATTGACGGGATGGCCGAATGGGAATCTCATTACTTAAACGAGATGGCCGAGTTGGTTCGGAAAAACCGGACCGCCGAGGAGGTATTTCAACAACTCGAGCAGTGGCTCGAACATGCTGCAAACATCGAAAGTTGGATCGAAGAGCAACCGGGTTACGACCTGGTTTTATCCGATTGCATTCTAACCCAGATGGTCTCATCGATGCTGACCATGCTCATGGTCAGCCTATTTGGCATCCTGCAACAGGTTGATCGCAACCGGGGCGTGGGGGCTTTCGTGCGGATACTACAAAACATGGTGGAGCGCCACGTTATTAGAAACCACGTCGAAATCCTCAGTCATCTGTCCGCGCCGCACGGTGTGGCCCATCTGATTGCAGATACCATCGCGCTGGAACGGCGCCGATTCAAATCGAGACAGGAAGTCCCGCCGCAGTATGCGACGCTCTTTGACGACGGCAAGTCCGTCATCTGCCAGCGACCCACACCCCGACTGGGCACGGGCCAAGCGTCGTTGCAACAATGCGTGCAAAATGCACTGCCCGAAGAGCAGCGCAACCTGGTCGAGACGACCGGCCGTTGGTTATGGCTCCGTCAGCCGGACGAGTTGCAGGCCATCGGCGACAACTTCCAAACGGCGCGGTCGTATTATGCCGAAGAAGTGCAGGCCGTGTATTTTTTCCCCTCCGCAGGCGAGCCGCCAAGCGAATAGCGGCGGTCAACGAAAAAACCGGCGGCCGAATGACCGACCGCCGGCTCATCGCTAGGTTCGTTTACTTACTGATCCCTATCCACCCGCCACCGTCGACTTCCATCCGGCTTTTTCTTCCAGGCCTTTGATGGCGTCGTCCGGTTTAAATTTATCGGCATCCACCGTGCAGGTGGCCGTAGCGGATTCGGGATCCCAATTGACGGAAGTTACACCCGGTAACTTTTCAAGGTGCGCCTTGATTGCGGCACCTCAGCCCTTTCGTCACTTTAAGGTTCCCCCGTCAAACGTCAACGCGACGGTGCTGGCTGCCGCCGTCGAAGTGTCACCCGCTGCGGCGTCGGGCGTATTCGTCTTGCCCTCTCCGCAGCCGATGATGGCAACCAGCGCCACCGAAAGTGGCACAAATCGAAACATCATTGAACTCCTATTGTTCTAGAAACATTCCACGGTTCTTTCACAACGAGATCACCGTCCGCTAAGTATTGTTGTCGAAATCAGGCTGGCGGACAAACCGAATTTTTCGGCCGGTTGCCCGCCGCGGTGAGATCCGCGCCGTACACACGGGAATTTTCGCGGCGGCGGGAACCAACATAACCGTGATCGGCCCAACCTCCTCGACAAATACGCTACCGCCACATCTTAAATCGGTGCAGAAACTTGGCTATCCTAACGG
>JAYGDO010000544.1:0-15359 GCA_046582885.1 Pirellulales bacterium
GAGGAACGGAACACGACCGTTTTCATGGCCGCCGCCACCCGTAGACTCACCGCGCAGTTGCGGAGGAAATTGGCGTCCGGAACATCGTCCGCCGCCTTCCGCCATTGGAACGCGACGCCTTCATCAATCCGAAAAAGCCGGCCGACCGTGACGGGCGAAGCGTCCGTAGCGGCGCGATATTGAATGTCCCAGTTTTGCTGCCCCTCCTCGCCCCCAGGTTGCCTGTCGATCAGGCTGAACACACCGGGCGCGCCGTGCCCTTTTTCACCGCCGACAACCGCTGGCACCAAAACATCATCGGGGCCCAGATAGACGTAACCCAGCGGAATCGGCGCTAACGTGTCCTCGTCGGGATTGATCAGCGGCAACCCGATCATCGCTTCCATCCGCGCGAAGGGATCGGACCTGCCGATCTCGGCCAACATCTGAGCGCCGGGCGCTTCGCCGGACTCGGCGTTCGTTCCCGTCATTACGGCCAGACGAAATTTGCCAATCGTCGTCTTGCCGCCGTCGGCCTGATGCAGATGAATCTTCAACCGCGTTTTGTCTTTGTAGCCGACAGGTTTATCCGTTTCGAACACGGCCCAGTGACTCTTTTTGTCGGTAACGGCCCACTTGGCGGCAAAGACACTTCCGGTCTTGCCGCCGGGCAGGCCATGTTTCTTCTTGGCGAACTTGATAGGGATCCATTTCTTACCACCTTTGTCGGCCACTTCGACTTTAAAGTCGGTCAAAACGAACTTGCCGCTGTCGCTGCGGCCCGCGCCCTTTTTCCCATCGGTCAAAACTTCGAGGCGAAAGCCCGTGATCCGGCTCTGGTCCGTTTCTGCCTCGACGTGGTACGTAATCTTGTCCAGGTTGTCGCCGCTGACCACCATCCAGCCGGCGGCGTCCGGTTTGCTAATCTTCGTCTTGCTGCCGCCTTGACCCGCGACGGGATTCTGGTCGACTTTCACCTGACGGAATTTGATCCCGGCGTTGGAAACAGGTGGTACGGGCGGTTGCGGCCCCGGGTCGGGCGGCTTCGGCCCGCCGTCGGTTGTGGCAACTGTGGCTGTCTTTTCCTGGGCATACTGTTCGGCGGTCCCGTGGAAGAGCAAATCGGCTTCAGGCAGCGCCGCGCCGCTAACGCGAATCTCGTCGATCAGCGCGGCCGAACGGCCGGCCGGCTTCCCCGCCGAGCAGCCGCAGCCAATCCACCACTGACCAAAACTGTCGATAAGCGAGCCTTTAAACGGAACCGACTGCTGCGGCAGGTATCCTTGACCGTCGCCCGGAGCGTCGACCAACAGCCGCAAGTTTTCGCCGTCGCAGATCGCCGCGACGTGATACCATGCGCCCGCTGCCAGCGACAATTCGTCTGTGCTACTCGCCGTTCGCTTCGCGCCGCTCTGGTCGATCGCCGTAATTTGGATCTTTTTGCCCACTGCATCCACGGCCAGTTCAAACGCCGCCTCTGGAACCCGCGGCGGGCCCGACTTGCACAGCAAAACGTGACGCCTGGTTAGATCATTGAGTTTGAAGGCCGCCTCGACGGTCCATTTCTCCAGCTGCACACAGCCAACGTCGACCTCCGGATGTATGAACGACGGATCGGTCGTCAAATACCGGGCCGTCTGCTCTTTGGAAGTAACTCTGCCGACGTCAAGACTCTGCTTGTTGTCCGCGCCATTGCCGCGGAGTTTTGCGGCACAAGTGTCCCCGCTGAACCGCGGTGCCGATCCCTCGTGATATGCATAAAGCTGATTCTGATTCGGCGACGAATCAACGGTGGCGGGTAATCCGCTGCCGATCGGAATCGGTCGGTTCGTGATGCCGT
Source organism: Pirellulales bacterium (assembly GCA_046582885.1). Lineage (GTDB taxonomy): Bacteria > Planctomycetota > Planctomycetia > Pirellulales > UBA7805 > JAYZEI01. The sequence goes on from JAYGDO010000544.1 coordinate 1,820, forward strand.
CCTCGAATCGCCAGTGTGCGAGCGTGGGCGATGCGGAAGGCTCCTCCGCGGGCTGAGCGCCGGGTGTTTTGCCACCGCTGCGGACGGCGAAACGGAACTTGCCGATCGTTTGCCCGCCGCCTACCTGCTGATGGACGACAATGTGCAGCCAGAACGACGGTCTTCCGGGCGCCACGTCGGCACGTTTGACAGGCTCGGCAAACACAAATGTCAACGCCGCAACGCCGCGTATCGAGGGCGACCAAGAGGTTCCCAGGTTATGGTCCAGCATCTCAGCGGCCGCTCCGCCCGCTCGGTCCGCCGCCGTAGCAACGGCTCGGCGATGGCTGGCCAAATAAGCGGTGTTATCGGGAACCGCATACGCCTCAATCTCACTGATGGCAAACCGGCCGTTTTCGGAACGGCCGCCAATCTCGTCGATGCGAAATCCGGACAACTCCGGTTGCTTGACCTCGACGAGTAGCGTGTACGTAGCCTTGTCCGGACTCACGCCGCCCACCGTTCCCTTGATCAAACACTCTCCGTCCTTGATAACCGGACGGAGTTCGCTGGAATCGAACAATACATCCTCAACGGCGACGACTTCAAACGTTTCGACCGCGGTGGCGTCCGGAGTGTCGCCCGGAATCTTGTCCTTGGGCGTTTGCGTGTCACCCGAATTGATGTCGGCAACTCCCGATTTCTCGCCGCTCAGATAGATAATTCCGATAACGATTGCCGCAACCAGCACCAGACCGCCACCGATCACGCCAAACAGCGCGGGCTTGGACATCTTCTTCGTGTCCACAGGCTCAACCAACGCCGCTTCGCCGTAGTCCTTAATGGTCGACGAGGGTCTTTCTCGCCGCGGCGCTCGGCGGTCATCGGCAGTTCGGATGGAGAAATCGGATAAATCATCGGAAGCCGTTGAGTTTACTCGACGCGCCGCCGGCGCCGCCCCGGGGCGCGATGGTTTCGCACGCGTCGGTTGATTCGCCTTCAACCAATCTTCACAACGATCGGCTACTTCGCCCGCCGAAGCAATTCGTTCCCGCGGCTGAGTCGCCATCATCGACGCGCACAACTCGGCGATTTCGTCCGGAACATCCGAGCGGATTTCTACAACGCTGGGCGGCGCCTTGCGAATCCGCGCTTTCAGCCGCTCGCCGGTCGTTCCCTCGGGATACGGCGCCTGGCCGGTCAGCAAAAAGTAAAACGAACAGCCCAGCGAATAGATATCGGCGCGGTGATCGAACTTGTTTTTGCCCGTTGCCTGCTCCGGCGCGACGTAGTCAACGTCTTCCGGTTTTGAGTTCTTATTCGCGCGGCCGCTGGTTTCTTCGTTTGGATCGACGAGTTTCGCAATGCCGATGTCGAGTATTTTCAGCTCATCTTTTTCGTCGACGAGAAGCCGATCGGGCTTGATACCGTGATGGTGGATTTCGTTTTGATGGGCATGCGCCAAACCGCTCGCCGTTTGGAAAATATAGGATACCGCCCGGTCAACCGGTAATGCACCGTCGCGGTCGACCAACTCTTGCAGGTTCTCGCCCTCGACATACTCCATCACCAGATAAAAGGTCTCGTCCTCTTTGTCGACGTCAAAGATATGGATGATGTTGCGATGATCCAGTGTGGCAATCAATTGTGCCTCGTCGAGGAATTCGCGGACCGATGTGCTGCTGTCGCCTTCTTTTCGGCTAACCGCCTTGAGAATCACTCGGCGGCTCATTTGTTCATGCTCGGCCAAAAAGACCGCCCCGGATTCACCGGTATCGAGCATGTCGATCAACAAGTACTTACCTAAATGACGCGGCAGCTTTTCCACAAGAATCTGTGCGGCCTGCCAGCGGGAGAGAAACCCCTTGCGTACCAACTCGCGGGCGACGGTCACCGGCTCGGTCTTTCCGGCCACCGCCTCTTCGGCGTCGAAAAGCCGATCCGCCGGAAGCAGCTTGGCCCCGGACAACGCAACAAAAAACTCTTCTCGAGTTGTTACCGCCATATCACGTCGGATGTTAGATTAGAAAAAGATGTGATGTTCCGGAGCCGGGTCGGGCAGCAAGCGTCCCAGTATAATTTTAGCAAACCACGAACCTGATGACCAGCATTCGAGCACAGCGATTATCGGCCCAGCATGAAGCCGCTGCATGGTCTCCGCTGCACCCCGTTTTAATGGCCCGCGTTTCGATCAACCACGAAAAATTACGAAATACCCGCCAGCAACCGTTCGCATTGCGGCGGCGGTGAGCCGAGCGAACAGTCAGCGGTGCCGCCAAAAATTGGCGAATAAATTCTGATTTTTTTTGACTGGGGGCACATCGATAATTCTGCATCGATGTCACCCGTTTCGATACTGCGGTGGCGGGCCACGATCCGTTCGATTGGTAAGTGTGGCCAACGCCAACCGCATGCCGTTACAGACCTGTTACGCGTTCGCATCACCCAAGCCCGAAATTGTTGCGTACAATTCCTTTAGCCGCGATTCGGCAGGGCTCGGCCGCATGGTCGCTTGAACTACGCCGACGAGCCCTCCACGGGGTCACGGTTAACGATATCGCACTCTGTGTCTTTTTTGGGATGCTCCTACATTATGCCTGACAAACAAATTCTCACCGCGGTAACGGTTTGTGGATTGGTCGGCGTGGCGATCCACATCGTCCCCCATAACGACCTGATTGAGCAAACCGCTGCCGCACCAGCGGCGCAAGAATCTGTGCTCGTCCGTAATATCCCGCACGTTCACCAGAAGCCTGATTTTTGCGGTGAAGCCTGCGCCGAAATGGCGCTGCGGCATCTGGGGCACCGCTACGACCAGGACGCAGTCTTTGACCGAGCACACCTGTCACCGCTGGAAGGACGGGGCTGCCACACCAAAGAATTGCGTACCGCGCTGACGGCAATCGGCTTCGAAGTTGGATCCGTCTGGTACAAGATTCGCGCTGCAAAGGTGCGCGAAGGGCTGACCTCGCAATGGAACGCCGTCTACCGCGATTTGGCGGCTGGCGTTCCGTCAATCCTCTGCACACGTTACGACGAGCGCCCGAACACGACGGAACATTTTCGGCTGGTCATCGGCTACGACGCAACCGCCGACGAAATCATATTCCACGAACCAGCAGAGGCTGACGGTGGCTATCGTCGCATGCCGCGCGGCCGCTTGTTTGAGCTTTGGCCGCTCAAGTACGACCGGGACATCTGGACCGTCATTCGATTTCCTTTAAAGCCTAACCGTATCCCCGCCGCCCATCCTACGACAACTTTCACCGACGCCGATTACGCGCAGCACATGATGCAACTTAAACAGCGACTGCCCGGCGATCAGTTTCACGTTGTCCTGCAAAAACCGTTTTTCGTTATCGGCGACGAACCGGCTGCAACCGTCGAACGCCGCACTGCCGGTACGATCCGCTGGGCTGTTGAAAAACTAAAGCAAGATTATTTTGCACGTGACCCGGAACACATTATCGATATCTGGCTCTTCAAAAACAAAACGAGTTACGATCAACACACCGAGTCGATCTTTAACGATACGCCAACGACGCCCTACGGCTATTACTCGCCAATGCATCGCGCGCTGGTCATGAACATCAGCACGGGCGGCGGCACGCTGGTACATGAAATCGTTCATCCGTTTATCGAGGCGAATTTTCCGGCTTGTCCGTCATGGTTCAACGAAGGGCTTGCATCGCTGTACGAGCAGTGCGGTACCCGCAACAAAAAAATCATCGGCTACACGAATTGGCGATTGGCCGGCCTCCAACGCGCGATCCGCGCAGGGCACGTTCCTTCGTTCAACGACCTTTGCAGTACTACGACACGCGAATTCTATGACGACCCGCGGGGCACAAACTACAGCCAGGCCCGTTACCTCTGTTATTACCTACAGCAGCAAGGAAAATTGCGCAAGTACTATCACGACTTCCGTAAGAATGCCGCCGAAGATCCGACCGGCCTGCGGACGTTGTCCACGGTTCTCGGCGAAAAAGATCTGGACAAGTTCAAAAAGCGATGGGAAACCTATGTTGCAGCGCTGAAGTTTCGCTAGTTCAATCGAACAAATTGCGTCCTACCCGACCAAATCTAGCACGGGTTCCCCATTCGTAATCGGCAACGGCCGATCCAGCAGGTCATGAACTTCTGTTTTCGGATCGATACCGAGCAGATGATACATGGTTGCGGCCAGGTCATCGGGCCGAACCGGGCGTTCGATTGGGAAGGACGCGGTTTCATCCGATGCGCCATAGACAAAACCTCGCTTTACGCCACCACCGGCTAACAGGGCCGTGTAGCATTGGGGCCAGTGGTCTCGGCTAACATTTCCGTTGATCTTTGGCGTGCGTCCAAATTCACCCATCCAAATCACGAGGGTCTCGTCCAACAAGCCGCGATCTTCCAGGTCATCAATCAGGGCGGGCAACGTCTGGTCGGTGATAGGATGCTGGTAAGCTTCGACGATCGGAAACATCCGCGTATTGTTGAAACCGTGCGTATCCCAGCCGCCGGCGGTTTTGCTTTTGCCTCCGATCGATTGAGAGAAATAAACCGTGACGAATTTGACGCCGGATTCGACCAGCCGCCGCGCGAGCAGGCAGCATTGCCCGTATTGCGTACGCCCGTAGCGTTGGCGAAGTTTTTCCGGCTCCTTTGACAAATCGAACGCCTCGCGCACCCGTCGCGAGTTAAGCATTGCCAGCGCTCGTTCATAGTAAGCGTCAAAACCACGGGCTTCGACCGAAGCGTCCAACAGCCGCGACTGACGATCGATCACCTTTTGCAACTCGCGTCGCCGCAACAGTTGTTCAATCGTTAAATTGGAAGGCAAACTGAGTTCCGGTAACTTGAAATCCTGCTTGTTCGGATCCTCTCGGAAAAACAACGGGTCGTGCGCTTTACCGAGAAAACTCGCGTGCTGACCGGGCGTCGGTGAGCCATCGGAAATCACGTGCGGATACGAAACAAACGTGGGCATTTCGTCACGGTTCGGCATAAGTTTATCCACCACCGAACCATAGGCGGGATACAGGTCGAGCGAATCCCGCAGACGCTGGTCGTCGGTAGGCGGCGCGTGGCCCGTGATGGCGTAGTAGCTGGCCGAATTGTGATTTTTCATCTTGTGCGTCATGCTGCGAATCAGCGTGAAGCGATCTATGCGTTTGGCGACTTCGGGCAATTGTTCGCAGATTTTCAGCCCCGGCACATTGGTCGATATCTCTTTCAGCGGCCCACGATACGCGTCGGGTGCGTTGGGCTTCATATCGAACAGGTCGATGTGGCTGGGTCCGCCGAATTGGAAGAGAAAGATCACCCTCTTGGCCCGCGGCCGTGGCCCACCGCCGACATCGGCCGCACGCAGTAGGCCCGGCATGTTTAGGCCGAGCATCCCCATGCCGCCAACCTTCAGAAGATGACGACGTGCAATAGATGTGTCGCAAAAGTTGCGGCAGGCCATGTTCATGATCCATGCCCCCCTTCCTTTAGTAGGGAGGGCCGAGGAGGGAGAAAATCCCCATGATTCCATCGCACAAAAGTGTTCCGAACCGGCCCCTCGCCATCAAGTTGATAGAAATGGGCTAGTTCGCCACCTGTTTTTCGGCGGTTTTTTCTTCCGGCGGTTTGGGCGGATCGAAATTTATAATCGTTTTACCGTCTTTCGACCAGATTCTGACGACGCTATCTTCGCCTCCGGCAACAACCGTGTCACCATCCGCACTGGCGCGGACACAATAGACATAACCGGTCGAGCCGCCGAAATTGGTTCCACCTCCCCCACCAGCCGTCTTGGTCGTGACCTGTTTATCACCCGAACCAACAACCATGTTTTCTGTCAGCGCCACGAATTGGATCGAAGTGACTTCCTTACCAAATCCGCTGATCGTCTTCTTTTGATCACCGGTGACGAAATCCCAGACCTTGACGACCTTATCCGCACCGCAGGTCGCCAGAGTCCGACCGTCTTTCAGCCAACTGACACCCAACACGTGGTGCGTATGTCCTTCGAACGACTTGACGAGATTGCCCGTTTCGACCTCAAACACTTTCATGAATCGATCCCCGGCGCAACTGGCAACGTGCCTGCCGTCAGAAGAGAATTCGAGCCCGAAAATCGTGTCGCTGTGCGCGTCCTTGACTTCACGCATCAGCGAGCCATCTTCGACCTTCCAGATTTTCAGTTCGCCGCTACGCGAAGGTTCGCCACCACCGGTCGCCAACGTCTTACTGTCAGAACTAAAGTGCATTGCTGTGATGCGGTCGATAAATGCTTCCGCCGAATCAACGCTGCCGATGGTTTTTTCCAACTTCCAATCCGCTGCCGCACTCCAACTCGTCAGCTTCTTGTCTTCGGTTGCCAGCACAAGTTCCCCGCCGGCGTAAGTGAGGCCCGTAACTTTCGTCCCCGCTCCGTCGAGCACGTTGAAACTGCCGCCGGTGTCACCCCCATACAGCCGAACCTGGCCGTTTTCGCAAGCCACTGCCAACAACGCCCCATCGGGCGAAAAGGCTAGAGCGGTAAGCGGCTTTTCTGATTCGGCGATACCCTTTTCAACTTCACCTTTGTGGGCTTCGGCCTGTTTGAGTCGCTCGTCCATTGTCTTTTGAGAGGCTTCGCACTTGCTTACCGTTTCGGTGGTCTTTGCGATCAAATCGCCCGATCGCTTCAGCGAACGCACGGTGGCCTGCGCCGCCCGCTCGGCAGCGTTTCGTTCATCGACGGCCTTTTGCGCGGCTGTTTTGGCTTTATTAAACGCATCCTCGGCTTGTTTGCGGTTCTTTTCGGAGTCGTTGAATTCTTGCTGTAGCTTCTTCAACAACTCGTCGGCTTGCTTTTTCTTTTCGTTCATCTCTTCAAGCTTCTTTTGCGCGGCCTCTTTACCGCCGTCGTCGGCCTTGTCTAATTCTTCTTTCGCCTTCTTCGCCTCTTCGGCGGCGGCCTTGGCAGCCTCCTCGGCCTTCTTGCGTTCTGTCTCCTTCTCGGTCTTTGCCTTAGTCGTCTCGTCGAGTTTCGCCTGGGCGTTTTTCAGATCCTCCTCGGGCTTCTTGGCCGCTTCAACTTTCTTTGTCAGTTCTTCGTCGGCCTTCTTTTTGCTCTCTTCGACTTTCTTTTTGTTGTCCTCTTCCGCCTTCTTTCGCTTGTTTGCCTCTTCCAGGTCCTTTTTCGCTAAATCGGCCAAACGCTTGGCGAGTTGCGCCTCGCGATCCGCCGATTTTGCAAGCAAGCCCGCGCGGAAATCGCCTTTTAATTCGACGACCTGTTCACCGTTTTCCGCCTTCCACAGTTTTGCGGTGTTGTTCGAACTCGCCGACGCGAACTTTTGGCCGTCCGAGCGGACGACAACCGCAACCACGGGTCCGCCGTGAGCCATTTGGCGAATTTGATTGCCGCCGTTCACGTCCCAGTGCCGCAGTGTCGCGTCCTGGCTGCCGGAAAGCAGTTGACCGCCCGTTTCACCAACTGCCGCTAACGAGGTAATCGGGCCGGTGTGACCCTTAAATTCCTTAATCGGCTGAACGGGTTGTTCACCTTCCGCGGCAGCCTTGTCCTCCCCCTCTGCGGCTTCGGCATTTTCTTCGGCAGGCGGTGCCTCGATCGCATAAGTGCGGATGGTGTTGTCCGCACCACCGACCGCGATTTGTTTATCCTCAGCGACGAGCGTCACGGCATTCACCGCAGCAGGTGTTTCAATATTAAGTTTCTCCGCAGCGTCGGCCGTCTGCCACGCGCGAATTGTCTTGTCAAGTGAGCCGGAAACCAACGTCGCGCCGTCAGCAGAAAACGCGAGGCCGGAAACAGGTCCCGTGTGGCCGACAAACGTTTTTGCGACTTTGCCTTCCGCATCAATCAACTTGATCTTGCCGTTGGCTTCACCGATAGCGGTCCACTTACCGTCCCGGCTAGCAACGATCGAGTGCACAACGTCTTCGGCAGCAGGCAAGTCGCGCTGCTTCGAAGCTTGCGGACGCTTCCACAGCTTGACGTTGCGGAACCCGCCCGAGGCGAGCCATTGCCCGTCTGGGCTGAAGGCCAGCGACTGCACCATGTCCAAGTGGGCCGCACCGGACCCCTTGTAGATTTCCAGACTCGACAGTGCCGGATCAATGACCCGCCCGACAAACTTCTTCGTCGGAACGTGATAAATGAAAATCTGGTTACCGCGACCGGCGGCAACGTAATCGCCGTCGGCGGCGATGGCCACGGCGTAAATCGGCCCCGCCGAAATATCGATTTTTTGCCACGCCAGCGGGCCGGACGCCCCCTTGACCTCACCTTGTGCGCCCTGCTCGATCCAGAGCTTTAACAGGCCCAATTGTTCCGCTGTCAGATTCTTTGCACCGACCTTGTTGTCTTTCGGCGGCATGGCCGGATCCGACCGATGCGACGCAACTTTCATCAGAAAGCTAGCGCTGGCGTTGCCCCGCTCGACCGAGGGGCCTTCACTGCCGCCGGCAATAATCGCCTGCGGCGTCTCTAACACAAGATCGCTCTCGGCATCCGACTTGTTGTGACAGGCGAGGCAATTTTTTTGGAGAATCGGCAAAATTTCTTTTTCGAAATCGACCAGATCGTTGCGCTTGATCTCAGCGATCGGGAGGCCTTTTCGTTCTTCCTTTTTTTCCTCGTCTTCGGTAAACGCGGGAACCGAGAGAACGAGGATCGCTAACAGTGAGGCGGGCACTAGATACGAGCGTTTCATTGGCGGGGTCTCGATTATGGGGTGGCTTCACTCTCGCTGCGGGGCTTCTCCCGGGAACGAGTGGTCAAGCCTGGTTGACGTTTAGTTTGAGCGTTTCCGTTGATTGCAAGGTGACGTTGTTGAACTTCACCTGGAAGTTGATCTGGCATTCATGTTCGCCGACCGGCGTCTTGCCGTCGGTGGTAATTTCGAGCATGCCTTCATTCTGTCCTTTGGCAATGTTAACTTTGCCGCCAACACCCGCTGGGCCCTTGATCGAGATCTCAATCTGATCGTCAAAACCGTATTTGCGCTCGACCGTTATTTTGACTTGCGCCTTTTCGCCCTGTTTGATGCTGGCGGCCGCCGAACTTAAAGTCGCTTTGATGGGTGTGGCCTCCACGCGGATGCGAACCGCCGTTGAAAACACACTGGTCGTCACATCTTTTTGCTTAGCCTGCTCTTTGGCGCCGTTAATCGCGCCGTCGGCAGCCTTCTTTAAATCCTGTGCCAGCTTGAGATTGTCGGCCGCTTTTTTGGCCGCTTCCTCAAGTTTCTTGATCGCGTCCTCGGGCTGCTTATCCTGCTTGGCTTTGTTCAGCGCATCGGCCGCTTCTTTGTTTTTCGCCTCAAACTGTTTCACCAATTCGCCGACCCGCTTTTGTTCCGCTTCGGCCTCTTTCTGAGCTTCAGGATTGCGGGCGTATTTAAATTTTGCCTGCCCCCGCAGATAAAAGGCGTACATTCCGGGCGCGATTTTATTATTGGTCAGCGCCACTTCATACTTGCCCTCGCCACCTTTGACCGTTGTCTCCTTAGCGCCAAAATCCTTTGGCAACCCAGCAGGCGTCAGTTTGAGATCGCCACCGAAACCGTGACGCCGCGCAAGCTTGATCGGCAGTTGGATTTTGCCGCCGAGCGAGGTCTCAACGATACTGCCATCTCCAATTGTGATCGTCGCGGGGCTAGTTTCTTTGTCCATTACGGCGAGAGGAATCGTCTGCGAAGTGCGTCCACCGATCGGTTGCTGCTGCGCGTTTTGCGACTCCCACACGATCGTGCCGCCGATTGCCGAGCGGGAAACTTCGGCACCGTTCACGGTCGCCTTCCCCACAATCCGGATGGATCCCGCCCAGGCGGCGGCGTCTTCCGTAGCCGTGAGGACCAATACGCCGTCGCTGGCGCCACCGGTGGCGATGATTTCGTTACCGCTGACACCTTCCGGCAGACCCTCGACGGCGATGCTAATATCGCCGTTGAAGCCGTGCTGGCGGTGGATTCGGACATTCACGACCGCCGCGCCGCCACGGCGCAATACAGCACCTGCGGGCCGCATTCCCTTGTCACCCGCTTTGACCGGTTGCGGATAGGCCGCCAAGCGGAAATCGGGCTGGGCATGGGAAATCTGCAACCGATAGATGAACCGGGGATCGCCCCGCGACGTGCCGTAGAGATCGCGGACCATCACACGATACGTCGCGTCCTCGCCCACGTCGAGTTTGTAGGATGCGTCGCGTGAGCCCGTGTCGAATGGTTTGAATTGGTTGTTCTGAGCCGGGGCCGACGAGTCGTCGACTTCGGCTACCTGCGAAGCCTGTACTTTGTCGCCGTCCTTTTTCACTTTTTGGACAACCAACACCGGATCGGTCGCTGCGCCGAGGCGATGCGAGAGCAGGTTGATCCAAACGGTCTCGCCTTTTTTGGCTTCGAACGCGACCCAGTCAATATCCCCAACCGGATAAAATTGGCCGGTATACTCACAGGGGAGCGTCACCGTTGCCGCGGCATCACCGTTATTGTTTGGCTCTTGTTCCTGAACGACTTGCCCTTGGGCAAATCCGATCGTGATCGGATTAGACGGACCTTGCGGCGAACCAAGTCGATAGACGTGACCGCCTACAAAGGCCGAGTGTGGCGAAACTAAATGGCCTGCGGATATCTGCGCCGGGTCGCCGGGAAGCGCGATGTTGACCTTTAGCTGCTGTAGCGATGTGCCATCAATCGAGAGCCCGTCGACAGGCGACCCGCCGGGCAGGTTACGGCCATAGATCGTGTACTGATCGTTCGACCCCGGTTTGCCGGCGGGCGGAATCACAAAGTCGATCCAAGGCGAACTGGCGACCGACATGTGGTAGAAGTAGTTGGCCCCGCCGCGAAATACGAAGTCATAAACGCCGACAACGTATTCGCCGTCGGCGGGCGCGGAAAAATCGAGCACCGGATCACAGCACTGCGTATCGCGGACGGTCCGCAGCTTACGGCCGTTAGGGCCGAACAGCACCAAGGTTGCATCCATCGACGAGTCAATCCGCTCGGCGCGGCAGTCGATCAAAACACGTTGATCCTTCTTCGCTTGAAATTTGTAGTGGTTCACCTGGTCGCCATTAACGGCACCGAACACCGTCGAACCTACAGACAATTCCAGCGCCTTGCCGATCGAACCATGGTCGCCGGCAGCGACGACCATGTCGTTATTACTGACGACAAAGGCGCGCGTATTCGAGATGCCGAATCGGCCCACGGCGCTGACTTCGTAAACGCCCGGTGGAACATTGTCGGCGATCTTGACGGTGAACTCGTTTGGAATCGGTTTGGGATCGGGCTCGACCTCGTTAGGCTCGCCCTTTTTCCGGGTTTGGGCGGTGATGCCGTCGTGCGAAAATTTCAGTTGCCGCGCGTCATCCAGATCTTTGCCGGCGATCTTAACCTCCACTTCACCGCCAATTTTGCCACCAGGGGGATAGATCAAATTGAGCTGCGTATGTGGAAGCTGCGCGGCGACGCGGCCGATTGTGAGAATGACGATTATGCTCGCGCAGGCAGCCGTGAGGATGCGGTTGACCATGGTTCCTTGGCGGGTTGGAGGGTTGCCGGATCGGTCTCCGACCAATCCGCTAGGCGTAAAACAAAAAGCAGGCCGAAACAAGTTCCGGCCCGCGAATCCTCGTGCCTCAGTGGTTAAACATGAATTCCTTAGTGTTGATGATAACCCAAAGCAGGTCTTCGTACGCGCCTTTGGCGTTATCCTTGTGCTTTTCGATATACTCGGTCGCAACCCGTGTCTCTTCCGGATCAGGCTCCCGAGAAAAAGCCACCAAGTAAAGCTGCTTTATCCGCTCTTCGTGAGAATCTTTTCCACCGGCCAATGACGAAGCCCGGCCGCCGGCGACCTTTCCCTGTATTTCGCTGGAGTTAAGAAGGTGGAGGCACTGCGCCAGGTTCACGTCCGAACTGCGCTCGCATTCACAAGCGCTGGCCGAATCGGGCCGCCCAAAGACAGAGAGGAAATACGAGTCAAAAGCATTGTCCGGCAGCTGCACGGCGCGGGTGCCCGCCGGAACGCCGGAGAACCGCGACTGGGAGGAGGTCAGCGAATCGATCGCATCCAGCAACACTTCCGCATTCAGCCGTTTCGGATAATATCGCGAAAAATTCTGTTTGTCGCTCTGGTTGTATGCGTTCGGCTCGGCACTGAGGCCGTACACCTGAGACGTGCAGATTGTGCGAACGAGCTGCTTCAGGTCAAATTTCGTTTCAATGAAATTCTTCGCCAGCGCATCGAGCAGCGCCGGATTAACGGCGGGGTTGGTCACCCGCATGTCGTCTTCCGGATCGACCAGACCGCGGCCGAAGAAATGCTTCCAGTAACGATTGACCAGCGCTTTGGCAAAAAACGGATTGTCGGGTGCCGAGAACCATTCGGCCAGCTTTTGCCGCGGGTCAACCTCCGGCGGCAGGTCTAGCGGCTCCAAGCCGAGCGGCGTGGGCGAGACACTTTCGCCCGTCTTTGGATTTTTCGCCGAGGCTTTGCCGTACTTGTGGAAAATACTGTCCTTGCCGTTGTACTTCGATCCCTTGCGGCCGACCTGAGCGTAAAATGCGGACAGCCCGTAATAATCCTGTTGGCTCCACTTTTCAAACGGGTGGTGGTGGCACCGGGCGCATTGAATGCGAAGTCCCAAGAAAAGCTGGGCCGTGTCTTCCACCTGCGCCGACTGATCTTTGACCTCGTGATACCAAGTGACCGGCGCGTTGACGCCGGCTTCGCCGGCCGCGGCGATCACTTCGCGGACAAATTCGTCGTACGGCCTGTTGTTATAAATGCTGTTGCGAATCCAATCATGGAACGCGAACGTCGTGTGCTTAATATTCTTATCACTACGCTTGTTGCGTAAAATCGCGCCCCATTTGTTGGCGAAATAATCGGCGTAGTCTTGACTGTCCAGCAAGCGTTCAAGCAGCTTTTCCCGCTTGTCCGCCTCAGTCGAGGCAACGAAGGTTGTCGCCTCTTCGACGGTTGGCAACCGCCCGCAGACATCCAGAGTTGTGCGGCGGATAAACGTTGCGTCATCGCAGACGTCCGAAGCGGGCAGGCCGAGCTGCTTGAGCTTTGCAAATACCAGTTCGTCGATGAAATTCTTCGTCGGCGGCAAATTATCAACCGCTGCGCCGAGCGGTACGGTGGCGCGGAAAACATCGACCTGCGATTGGTAACGAGCCATTACCGCGACGCTGCCGGCAAGATGACCGGTCGTGACCAAGCCGGTAATTGACGCTTCGGCCATTTCTGCGTCGTTCGATTCGAACTGCGTCATCCGCGTCACATCGCACTTCGTGCCGTCGGTGTAGTGCGCGACGACGGTGACCTGCTGCGAAGTTTCCGCGTCCATCAACCGCTCGCGCGGCAGCACTTCGATACGCGCCACCGTCGGGTCGTCCGGACTACCGTACGGCATGCCTTGCTCAATCCAACGGCGGATAATGTTATACGCGGGCGAACCGACATCAATCCGGTGGCCGCCGCCATGCGGCACGCGACCTGAAATTTTGCGCAGCAGCAAGCTGCGATCCGGCGCCGCCGGGAACAGCCGCCGCCCGCGGGCTTCGCG
>JAYGDO010000637.1:0-1705 GCA_046582885.1 Pirellulales bacterium
CGAGCGTGATGTCGCCGTGGGCGGCTTCGACATCAAGCTTCCTGAATTCGAGAACAACTGTTTTGTCTATGTGCCGGAGAATTACAATCCGCGTGTCTCGTACGGCGTGCTGATTTGGCTGGACCGCCCGGGGCAGTTCAATCGAGACGAAACGCTGCAGCGGTGGCGGGCCAGGTGTGACGCAAATGATGTGATTCTCATGGTGCCGCAATCGCGCGACCGGGGGCGTTGGCATCGCGACGAGGTCGATTTTATCACGGGGGCCTTGAATCGGGTATTAGACGACTACGAGATCGACAACGCCCGCACGGTTGTACACGGGTTTCGAGCAGGCGGTGGCATGGCGTTTTATTTATTCAGTTCGTCGAAAGCGAATATCCATGCGATCGCGGTTGTCGAAACGCCCTTGCCAGCTGGCGTGACCTTGCCGTCATTGCAGCCGACGCAACGCGGCGCCGTGCACTGGGCGTATGCGACGAAGGGCCGCGCTGCAGATCGGATTGTGGCCAACGTTAAACAACTGCGAGAAATGCACTATCCGGTTACCGAACGACCCCTGGAAGGCCGAGAGCGATATCTGAATGACGGGGAGATCGATGAGTTTATGCGCTGGATCGACAGCCTGGACCGGATTTAATTCATGCAGCGGACAAAGCTTGGTGTCGCTGCGGTCTCGCTGTTTGCGGTTGCGTTGGCTATCTATTTCTGGGACGCGGACAACAACAAGAATATAGCCTTGGTCTTGTCGCGTGCCGGTGGAATGCTGGTGGTGCTGTGGTTGGCGGTGCCCGACCTGCAGCGAATTCCGAAGACCTGGTGGGTCGGAATCCTGATGCTTGGCGCGGTGGTCGTTTGGCAAGGCCGCGCGGCGCTGTACCTGCTGCCATTTCTGATCGTATTTTTGATCATTTTCAATATGTTACGACCGCGGCGTATTGGTTGATCGGACGCTCGTTAGGGTGCGGCGGCGAGATGTGTGCAAGAAAAAAGGCCTGCCCGATTGACTCGGGCAGGCCCTGTTCGCCAGGTGCCAGATCATGTTGTCAGTGCATTGGCGTCCAGAACTATGCTGACGCATCCGGAACTGATGCCGGGATCGGAACTGACTCGTCACTTTCAGTTAAGCGGACTCGTTAATGTTTCCGCTAGTACCAGATCCACATCCGAATGCGACAGTACACCCATAGTGCGATTCGCAATGAACCGCACAGCCACCACAGCTTTCCCAACCACCACTCTTGTGCTCATAAAATAGCTTCAATTCAGCAATCATCGTATTTTGACTCGGAGCATAATGTCGTCGCGCAGCTACCGGAGGACGTTCTATCCGCTGCGTCTCATCCGCTCAGGACTGCCGGTCGGCCAACCGTCAGGATTGGCCGCCGTTGCCCGGTTAACCCGCAGCTGTTAAACGCTTCATATTACGGTAGTCGGAAGAGTCTGCAGGTAAGGGTTGACGAATAGTGAAAATGTGCGTTCGTATCAGTCTTGTGCGTGTGCCCAGAGATGAGCGTGTTATCGATTATGTGGAAAGTGACAATGCGTTGAGAATGGCGCGTCTAGCTGGGGTCAGCGCTTTTGTCGGGGCCGTTTGGCGTCATTCGGAATGGGGCCGGCCATGGGAGGCGACTCAAAAAACTGGCCGTCGTTGACCAGTCGCGGATCGTCGGTCTCCCGCAGTTCGGCCAATAGACGTTTACGCAGT
>JAYGDO010000039.1:0-7420 GCA_046582885.1 Pirellulales bacterium
GCCAGATGAAGGGGCTTGTCTTTCAGCGGTTCAAAGAACTCCGGATCAAACTCCAGGTGCTTTGGCTGGACATGAAGTTCCTGAATGGCCGGCAACGAGGTGAACCCCGCCGCAGCCAGCGCGTGGAAGTAGTCGTCAACAGTCTTGTGAATACAACGGACAGGCACATGGGTTCCGTCGCGACGCCAGATGCGGCCTTCGAATAGCTCATTGCGTCCGGAAAAATAGCCAGCATCGTTTCTTTGGAAGTAGAACGGAGGTTGTTCCTCATGGAGGTAAGCAAAGAACGGATGCGGAACAGAAAAGATAAAACGTCCGCCACGACGCAGTACCCGCAAGACCTCCTTCATAATGCTAGTCATCTTTTCGCGGTCGACATAATTGAACAAAAAGACGGCAACTACAAGGTCGAACTCCTCGTCGTGAAATTCGGATAATTCTCCGGCATCGGATACGCGATAGCGAATTCCCAGCGGTTCCGCTTCCTCCGCTGCCAGGGCCCCGTCGATCATGTTCTCGGAACTGTCAAGGCCGACAACGTCGGCGGCACCGCGTTGTTTGAGTTGTCGCGCAAAGTATCCTTCACCGCAGCCCAGGTCCAGGACGCGCAGCCCGCAGACCGGTTCGCAGCGGGACAGCAAAAAGGGCCGGGCCGTAAAATCGGAAAGCAGGATCGGTTCGGTTCGCTTCCAATCATCGGCTGACCGATTGTAGAGGTCGGCATTTGTTTCGTTCATGAATTGGAATCTCTTTGCCGGGCGCGATCGTGCATCCAGTCCCAGAATCGGGCGCGGAACCCGAGGGCCTTGAGCATGCCTTTGCGAAGATCAATGCAATTGCCGGGAACTTCGGAAAAATCGCGGGCAATGTTCAGCAGTGCCTCATGATGATCCTCGTCGACTTCGCAATGAAGTTCGAAGAAAACGTAATCGCGCCGCTCGAGTGTTCCTAGTCGCTCGATCGCTCGTATCATCGGTGTATAAATCTTGTTCACAACGTTCTCGGTTCCCAGGCCGATAGCGCCGACCGCCTCGGCAGGTGACCCGTTGGCCAGCAGGTGATAAAAGGATCCGCGCCAGCAGACGACTTCCAGGGCGTCGACAGTATCATAGACACCCATGGCGTGTTGAAATCGTTCAAACAACTTGGGATGTGGAATTCCCTGGACCCAGTCGGGGTCGATCCCAAACTCGACGAGAACGGCGATTTCTTCTTCATCGAGCATGCCGCTTTCCTCGATCAAATTTTGCATCAAAGTCTTGCGATGCTCGGGAGATTCCAACTTGGAAATAACCACGGTCAGGTAGCGGGGAAAGTGGGCGCAGTAGCCGGGATACTGGGCTGCGAAGTCCCGAATGGCCCAGTTTAAATCCGGCAAATTTCCCTCGGCCAAGTCGGTTAAATAGGGGTGACAAACAGCCGGGTGGGAAAGGGCTTCCTGGACAAGTTCCTCTAGATAGGACGCGCCCGTTTGAGCGACAGATGTAGAAGCGTCCGGAATGGAGGATATCTTGGAGAGTTCGGATTGGATATTCTCTTCAGGCATCCGGTCACGCAACCGAAGCGTTACGCGAACAGCAAGCGCTTGTACCAGGTCGGCCAGAGCTGCCGGGTTGTTGACCAGGGTACGCATGACCGTGGCATGATCCAATTTGAGTAATTCTGCATCTTCACGAACGGTGACGGTGGCAGACCTCGGGCGTTGATCGACGAAGGCGATTTCCCCCACCACATCACCCGGTTCGATCGTGCCCAGTTGTTGCTCACAGCCCTCCCTTTCTTGCGACACGTTCAGGGATCCCGATTGCAGAATAAACAAAGAACGATGCGGATCTCCCTCGGTAATTAGACCGGCCCCTTGCGGCAGAGTGAGCGGCTCCGCCATACGTAAAAGCTGTCCATACGTATCAGCCGATACATTGTCCTCAAGACGCCAGTGGGAGACGCTTTTGTTGGCAGAAAGTTGCATTGAATTAAACCTGTTTTTTTCGTTGGGTTTAAATGCTGCGCGACCCGGCTTGGCGGAGGATGTGTCGAAGGCTGCCTCGCCACCCGCGAGTGCAGAGAAACAGGGTCGCCGCACCAAAGTAACTTCTTATTTCTCGTTCACCAAAGAGCCTTTTGCCGCTTCGCCCAGAGGGGCATTATGCCATATGTAAAATCAAGATGCAGTATGCCATGTTTCGTCTGGAGTCGTCAAAAGAAATGTCTCGAATGGGCGATCAGCGACTGCCGCACAACTCAATCAGTTTCTATGACAGGTATTTCTGGTGACGATCATTTCCAGCCGGCGCCAAAATCAACTCGCGATGCGAAAAATGCAATCATTTAGTGAGTTCCGCTATCGGCGTTAGCGAGAGTTTGCGAAATTCGACCTCAGAGCCCTCCGCTTGGATCGCGATTTGCCCCTTGGTTGCGGTGCATTTGCTGCCGTGGTTAACCGAGTCGCCGTTAACCCATACCTTAATAGCGTCCCGGAGGCACTCGATGACCATCTTGTTCCACTCGCCCGGCGGTTTTTCCGAGTCGTTTGTCAGATTGAGAATTCGCCGCGCCTTCCCCTCGGTTACTCCCCAATTTTCCTTCGGGCCGCGCCGCTTAACCATGTCGGGCACGGTGATGTCCTCGACGATGCACCAGAAATCTCCTGCGTGGCGGTGATTCATCTGCACCTCGATTGACTTGGGGAACATCTTGTACAACGCCCGCGGTTTGGATGCATGGACCAACACACCGCAGTTGCCGGGTTTGGCTGCAAAGCGGTATTCAACTTCGAGGCGGTAGTTTTCGTATTTCGCGTCCGTGATCAAATGACCTCCCGGTCGGCCGAGACTCACGAGCATACCGTTGCGTACGACGAACGTCGCTTTGGCATCCGGATTCTTGTCCCGCTGCGGCACATCGATGTGCCAGCCGGTCAGGTCTTTGCCGTTGAACAGGCTTGTCGCTTTTGAATCCACAGCGGCCGGAGTCGATGATGCAGCCGCACGTTTGTTTAAAGCCTGCGCAATCGCCTGGGCCGCTTGTGCCGCAACGAATTTATTGCCCGCGTTATTGAGGTGGACGCCGTCGCCGGTCAGGATGCCCCGCTGTTTGTTGTCGGGGTTGTGTTTTTTGAGATGGTCGAGAAAGTCCTTCCGCAGATCGCACAGCGTGCTACCGGTGTCAGCGGCTACTTTGCGGCTGATCGCCGCGTATTCTTCGAGCAGCGGATCGAGTTTGTTCGAGCCGTCGGTCTTTTCACCGATTGTGCTGGGAGTACAGAGCACGACCTTGGCACCGGCCGCGGTAATCTTCTTGATGAGATCTCTCAGGCCGGCGTCGAACCGGTCCTTCGGCGTGCCGCGGCCGTTGGTGCTGTGCCAGACATCGTTGATGCCAATGTAGATGAAGACAACCGTTGGCTGCTTGGAGAGCACGTCACGATCGAGACGCCCCTGTAGATTGGGCACCTTGTGCCCGCTGATCCCGGCATAAACGATCTTGACGCCCAGTTCCGGTCGTTGCTCCGCGATCGCTTCGGCGATCAGCCGGCAGTAACCACGCGGTCCCGCGCCTGCCTGAGTGATTGAATCGCCGAAGAATGCAATCACTTCGCCCTTTGTTAACGGCGAGTTCCCGGCGGTCAAGACATCGATTCCCGCCGGTTCGGAGGCGGATGCCGTTTGGAGCACGTTGAAACTGGCAACGAGGGCAATCAATAAGGGGACAAAACGAATCATGGTGGCTCTCCGGGACTTTAGGTGTCAGGTGGGATCCGTGCAGCGGCCATTATGACGACTTTTTTGCCCGAGGTGAGGATGCGGCGGTACTCAATCTGCTGAAGATATTCATGACGGCGTGTCGATTTGGCCCCGGTCGGCGGTGTTGGCCTTTCGTGACCAACGGGATATCCTGAAATGGCGATGAAGTTTCGCCCGTCAACCCTTTTTCAGGAAGGTGGCTGTAACCATGAAAAGTCGTTCCATGCTGTTGGTCGTGATCGCGGCCATGTTGCCCTGCCTCGTCGCTCCGGTCAACGCGCTGGAAAGAAGGCCACTTGAAATCAGCCAGCAGTTGACGCTGAAGGCAACACGGCAGGCCGTCGACAAGGCCAAGCTCGGCGGTTTCATCGCCGATGGCAAGACCTGGTCAAGAATTTGGGGCCAGTTGCAGCCGGGCAAGAACGCCCCCAAGGTGGACTTCAAGAAATCACTAGTACTAATCCATATTCGCGATGCGGCAGACCCGAATCGCCACCGCTTTAGTGCAGCCGTGAACGAGGGAGATGCCCAGTTAATGGCCCTGAGCACGCGGATCGGATTTCAGCGGTCCGACAATGCCACGATCACGTTTCACGAGGTGCCAAGACAGGGAATCAAGGCCGTCAAGAGTTGGGATGCCGAGCAGCGAAAAATTCGGGTGCAGCCGGTTACGGCGTCGTTGGGCGAGAACTCGGCCAGGGTCACGGTCCATGTAATTTTGCCCGGCGGGGTCGCTTCCTTTGCGGGCCGCACGCTTGACGTGCGACTTTATGAATACGATCCGCTGCTGGCGGATGTCGGCGCCACGCTCGTCGATCAGATCGAAAAGAAGTCCATGTCACACCAAACGGGCAAGGAAACGAAGTTGACTCTCCAACTGGGGCAGTCGGCGCAGATCAAGGCCCGCCGATCCTACTATGTAACGCTGTTTTTTCTGGACGGGAATAAGCGAACGCACATGGGGGAAAAGAACGGTGAGCGCGGGCTGGCCAAGGTGCTGACCGACAGCAAATCTCGTTCGCTCAAGATGATCGTCCGGCAGGTCAACTAGGGCTGAAAGTATTTATTGAATGGATGGCGAGCCCAATAGCGAGCGGAGATAAAAAATCGCAAAATTCAGGCGATCCTCGGTTCCGCTGTCGATATACAAGGAGCATACGAATGAACAGATCAATGGTTCTGGCCGCTGTTTTGGGCGCTGTTTGCGTAGGACCGGTTAGTCCGGCCGAAAATCCCAATGTGCTGTTGATTTCGATCGACGATTTGAATGATTGGGTCGGCTGTTTAGGGGGCCATCCGCAGGCGAAAACGCCAAACATCGATCGCCTTGCGCGGCGCGGAACGCTGTTTGTGAATGCACATTGCCAATCGCCTGTCTGCAACCCGTCGCGGGTCAGTATGTTGACCGGCCGTTATCCGCATTCGACCGGCGTCTATTTCCTGAGCCCGGATCTTAAGGCGGCGCCGGCGCTGAACGGGGTCTTAACCCTGCCCGAAGTGTTCGCCGCGACCGGATACAAAACGATGGCGGTCGGCAAAATCTTTCACCGTGGCGACCGGCGGTTCTTTCAGCAGTATGGTGGTAGCAACGGTGGATTTGGCCCGCGGCCCAAGACGAAAATTTCGCAACCGCACGGCCATCCGCTATGGGATTGGGGTGCCTTTCCTGAGTCGGATGCAATGATGCCGGATAAGATGGCCGCCGACTGGGCAATTGCCAAATTGAAACAGGAGCATGACCGACCATTTCTGCTCGGCGTCGGATTCTATCGTCCACATGTGCCGATGTTCGTGCCGCAAAAGTGGTTCGCCATGCACCCGCGTGATTTGGTGAAGTTGCCGTTGGTGCGGGCGGATGACCGGAGCGACCTGAGTCAATATGCGATCGATTTGACCAACTTGAAGCATGTCTCGCCGACGCACCAGTGGGTCAAATCGGCGGGGCAGTGGGAGCACGCGGTACAGTCCTATCTGGCTTCGGTCACATTCGCCGACTACTGCGTCGGTCGTGTGCTCGATGCCTTGGATACCGGTTCCTATGCCAACAATACGATTGTGGTGCTATTTTCCGATCACGGATTTCACCTGGGTGAGAAACAGCGCTGGGCCAAGCGTTCGCTCTGGGAAGACGGAACCCGAGTTCCGTTGATCGTCTCGGCGCCGGGATTCGCGGGCGATCGTCGCAGCAATCGTCCGGTTGAGTTGATCGATGTACTGCCGACCCTGCGAGAACTGACGGGACTCGATGCCGATTCCAAGCAGGAGGGCCAAAGCTTGGTTCCTTTGATGAAGAATCCGTCCGCAGTCTGGGATCATCCGGCAATTACGAGTTTTGGCCCCGGCAACTACTCGGTGCGGTCAACACGGTATCGATTTATCCAGTATGCTGACGGATCGCGAGAGTTGTACGATCACCAAAAAGATCCACACGAATGGAATAATCGGGTGCGGAATTCAGATTATAAAGATGTGCTCACCGAGCACGCCGCGCTGGTTCCGCGCGCCGAGCATGATTTGCTGCCCGGGAATTCGACGGGCCACAATGCCTATGCGGCGTCCAACGAGCGCGCCAAAATCCAATGACTCGGCGGCTTCTGTAATTTTTTATAAGGTTTCCAGATACGGCAGGTTAGCCTCCAAACGGACGGTTGATTGCCGTTTTCTGAAATGGCCTTGCCAGCAAGGTTGAATTTTCCATTCCAAGATAACTTGGTAAAATGCGTATATTGTCGCGAGGGAACGGGATGAGGCGTGGCGTCTCATCGGTCCCAGGCGGTTGCAAGCCCGAGCGGGGCCGGATTGATGTCTGAGGAAATTGACCTCTATTACGAGTGGCTCGGTATCAAACCCGAAGATCAGCCGCCGAATCATTATCAGTTGCTCGGTGTCGACCTGTTCGAGTCTGACGAGGCCGCGTTGGCGCGTGCCGCTGATGAACGGATGGTGTATGTTAGGACATTTGCTACCGGACGCCACGCCAAGCGATCTCAAGGGGTTTTAAACGAAATTGCAGCGGCGAAACTCTGTTTATTGGACGAGCGGCGGCGGGGTGAATACAACACAACGCTCAAGGCGGCGGCGGAACCACCGGTCGATGTTGAAGTTGTCGATGATCAGCTAGCTGCTTCAGTGCCGCCGCCGGCAGCACCGCCGGTCGCCGTCGTTGAGGAACCCAGCCAAACGGCAACCGCCGATGTCGCGCCCAGGGCAGAGGTCTCGACGATCGCACCCAGTTCCGGTGGGTATCGTCGCCGGCGTCCCCAAAGCAACATCTGGGGGATCATCGCTGGTGCGGCAATCGCGGTTTTGATGGCGATGGTTTTCTTTGCGGCGTTGAACACGCGTGGTACGAAGAATAACTTAAGCGGCGGTCAAAGCAGTAACAAGCAGAGTGCCGGGTACCGTGACGGCGATTCGTCATCGCCCAAAGCGAAGGAGTCAGAGGACGACTTGCGGTCGACGCCGACGATTAAACAGCAACGGAATGCAGCTCGTAACAGAAAACCAAAGACAAACACCGCCGACGAATTGTCGGGAACAGATGCGACGCGGCCGGCCGTTGATGAGCCTTTCGTGCTTCCCGACCCGATTGACGTGCCGCCAAACGTTGAAGAGCCGCAGGAAAAACAGCCGGTCCCAGCAGATGCCGCCTTGAGTCCGGTGACTGCGCGAGTCGA
>JAYGDO010000196.1:0-14482 GCA_046582885.1 Pirellulales bacterium
CGGTCGCTCGACGCGCGACAGCAATTGCGATTGCGACCGCTCGATGGAGCCGAGCCTGTTGCAAACCGTATTTTTGCAAAACGACCGCGATATTCTGCAGTTGGTCGGCACGCGGGGCAGTGGTTGGCTGGGGCAAATCTCAGCCGATCTAATTCCAGAGGGCGCCGGCAAGGACAATCCCCAGCAAAAGATCCAGAATCTTCGCAAGCAGATCGCGCAGACGCACCAGAAAATCCGCAAGCTTCGTGAAAAGAAGGAAGTCGATCGCGCCAAACTGCTCGAAAAGCAGGTGGTGAAACTTCGCAAGCAACTGGCCGAACTTGCGCCGGCTGCAAACAAGTCGAAAAAAATAGAAGTCGATAAAGAAAAGCTAGAGCAGATCGTCAATCGAGCGTTTCTGCGGACGCTTAGTCGTTTTCCCAGTGAAGACGAACTTGCGAGTTCCAGGCAGTGCATCACGGGAGCCGACGATACGATCAGCGGTGTCCGCGACCTGATGTGGGCTTTGCTCAACACCAAGGAGTTCATCGTTAATCATTAAGTAGCTTTTGTCCCGTAGCGGACAGAGCGGACAGAGATCGGTAGAATGGCGAATGGCGCGTTGCATTGCAGCGCCGCACCAAATCTCAAAACAACCCAGCCATTAAAGGAATACACCCATGACGATCCACCGAACTTGCGACGGAGTTCGCCGGCGCGACTTTATCAAAGTCGGCGCTTTGGCCGGTAGCGGCCTGACGCTTGCCAGCTATTTGCGGCTCGCCGCAGCGGGCGAAGTAAAAGAGGCCGCCGCCGCCAAGTCGGCGATCTTTGTCAATCTGAATGGCGGTCCTTCCCACCTGGACACCTTCGACCTGAAACCCGATGCACCGTCGGAGTATCGCGGTTCGTTCAATCCGATCAAGACCAACGTGGACGGAATCGAATTTAGCGAGCACTTGCCGAAACTGGCCAAGTGTGCGGACAAGTTCGCGATTCTGCGCGGCGTCAGCCATACGTTGGGTGCCCACCGCCTGGGGCAGGAATATGTCAACGTTGGCACGAAGCCGCTGCCCTCTTTGGAGTACCCCGGTTACGGCGCGGTTCTCTCTAAGGAAACCGAAGGCCAAAATCCGGTCGATTTGCCGGCGTTCGTACAGGTTCCCAATGGGCGTCAACGGCCCGGATTCCTCGGCGTCAAATACGCGCCGCTGAACACCGGCGCAACACCCCGCGCCGGCGCGCCGTTCAGCGTCCGCGGTATCGCGTTGGGAAATGGCTTGACGGTCACGGAAGTTGAAAAGCGGCATGCGCTGCTCAACGATCTGGATACCACGTTCAAGGATATCGAAAAAGACAACCAGTTGCTGGACGGGTTGGATCGGTTTTCGCAACAGGCCTACTCGATTATCACCTCGAAGCGGTCGCGTCAAGCATTCGACATCAGCAAGGAGTCGCCCGCGTTTGCCGAGCCGTTCGGTGAGGAAGCATTCGGAATGAGTTGCCTGCTGGCCTGTCGGTTGATCGAATCGGGAGTTCGTTTCGTTTCGTTGCAGCTCGGCGGCTGGGACACGCATCGCGACAATTTCACACGGCTGAAGGATCGCAACATGCCCGCGCTCGATACGGGGCTGTCCGCCCTGTTATGCGGTCTGGAAGAAAAAGGGCTGCTTGATTCAACCGCGGTCTTCGTCACGGGTGAATTTGGCCGCACGCCAAAGATCAACACAAAGAGCGCCGAAGGCGGCCGTGACCATTACCCGCGTTGCATGTTCATGCTGCAGGCGGGAGGTGCGGTCCGCGGCGGACAGGTCATCGGTGAAAGCGACGACAAAGCGGCGATGCCGAAAAACGATGCGATCACGCCCGACGACGCGGCCGCCTCGTTCTATCGCAACCTGGGCGTCGATCACACCAAGGAGTACCACACCAACACGGGCCGTCCGGTCATGATCGTCCGCGCCGGTAAAGTGATCCCTGAGCTGTTTGCGTAGTTGCCGTCAACCTTCGGCCGCGGCGGACGATTTGTCTTTACGCGGGATGCCGCGCCAGATTTCGTCCAGCAGCGCGTACATGTGCGGATCGTGTTCTTTCAGTTCGGCGCGAACGAATGGATAGAAGTCGTTGGTGCCGAAGTAGGCTTCGCTGCATTCAGCGAAGTACTCTTTGTGGTTCGATAGCGCATAGTGGCGCACTTTGCGGCCGTTGTAGAGCAGAACTTTTTCATATTTCTTCTCGTCGACAGCCCTTTTATAGGCGGCCACAATCCGCGGATCATCAAAGCCGAGTACGCGATCGTGATAAGCGTGCGCCAATTCGTGCATCATCACATACGGCTGGTTCATGACGTAGTTCGTAAACGCCCCGGAACGGCTTACGTCAACCGACTTGACTTTGTCGGGGTTGTAGCCGTGATCGACCAGCCAGTCCCTGCCCGGGTGGTACTGCGCCCCGCCGTCGGGTCGGTCATCGACCCAAATGGGAACTTTGCGCAACTCGGCCAAAGGCTTATTCGGCATGTAGAGTGTCATCTGGGTTAGTTGGATTCGAATAATCTGTAACGCCTTTTGGCCTACGTCGGCCCGCTTGTCGAACAGACGCTTATGGACATGCAACTTCCAGCCTGCGATCTCCATTTGCTTGTAACCGGAGGTGGGTGGATCCGTGTATTTTTTTTCGTCCCCGCCGACTGCCGAGGCCGGCAAACAGGCGACAAGCACCGCCGGAAGGATGAGCGAGTTGATGATTTGGCGTGCGTTGGTGAATCGGTGAATCATGGCTACAATTCGGGTTCTTGGTGATCGTAACCTGAAGCGTCAGCGAGCGACTGCGTGCTGGGTTTTGATCCCTTGCTGATGCACCGGGTTACTCTTTTCGGCTCTATTTTGATGTTGTCGATCAATCACAAGATAAATGCGGCGGACCTGGCAGACAAGCTCTCGCGGATGTGGGATCTGTCGGGCGAGAAAGTCTTGTCGATCGCCGGGTCGCAAACGGCCGACTCGTCAGCGCCCGTGTTTACCGTCGCCGGGCAGTACACGTCTCAAGGTTGGACTGAATGGACACAAGGATTTCAATTTGGCTGGGCGATTTTGCAGTTTGATGCGACCGGCGACGAACAATTTCTTGAAATCGGCCGGACTGCAACGATCGAAAAGATGGCGTCGCACGTGACGCATTTCGGCGTCCACGATCACGGTTTCAACAATATTAGCACCTACGGAAACTTGTTACGGCTGCTGCGGGAAGGCCGAATTGCCCGCGACCAGCGCGAACAGGATTTCTATGAGTTGGCACTGAAGTCGTCCGGTGCGGTTCAGGCGTCGCGTTGGAGTGCGACGATTGAGGGCGACGGATACATTTATTCTTTCAATGGACCGCATTCGCTGTTCTGTGACACGATCCGGTCACTGCGTTCGCTGGCCCTGGCACATCGGCTAGGGCATGTGCTAATGGACGAGAACGACGAGCGCGTTTCATTGTTGGACCGGTTGCTTCAGCACGCCCGAGTGACGGCCAAGTACAACGTCTATTATGGCGAAGGTCGCGACGCTTACGGTGTCCGCGGTCGAGTCGCGCACGAGTGTATATTCAACTGTAACGACGGTCGTTTCCGCTGCCCGAGCACCCAGCAGGGTTACTCGCCATTTACGACGTGGACTCGCGGACTGGCGTGGATTATGCTCGGGTATCCGGAGCAACTCGAGTTTCTGGAAACCGTATCCGACGGAGAACTGGTCGAATTCGGCGGTCGCGATGGGCTAACGCTTGTAATGCTCGACGCGGCCCGTGCGGCGTGCGATTATTACATCGACAACACGCCGACGGACGGTATTCCTTATTGGGACACCGGCGCGCCGGGTCTGGTGCAACTGGGCGATTACCTCGACCGGCCGGCCGATCCGTTAAACCAATGTGAGCCAGTTGATAGCTCGGCCGCCGCGATTGCCGCTCAAGGTCTGTTGCGGCTCGGACGATACCTGCAGCGACAGGGAAGAACGCAGCAGGGCGATCACTACTGGCGGGCTGGACTTACCGTGCTGGATCGGCTGCTCGGCGAACCATATTTGAGCACCGGCGCGGATCGGCAAGGCTTGCTGTTGCATGCGGTCTATCATCGTCCCCGGGGCTGGGACCATGTGCCGGCCGGTTTGCCGATTCCGCACGGCGAATCGTGTATCTGGGGTGATTACCACCTGGCCGAAGCAGCACTTTATGTGCAGCGAGTTGCGCGGGATGAGACTTATTACTGTTTTTTCGGCGAGTAGTCGCAGCGGGCGATTCACATCCTGCTGTGTCGCGGGTTAATGGCTCGGCGGGAGCCGGTCCCGCCGCACGGCTACTCGCTGGCAAGCGTTGCCTTTTCCCGCTCCGCAACCAACATCTTGATCCAGGGCGCGACATAGTGGCCGTGGTCGTGATACGTACGGCCGCTTACGAGGTTGCCGTCGATGACGCAGGGCTCGTCCACGAAGGTGCCGCCGCAGACTTCGAGATCGAATTTACATTTCGGCACGGTCGCCATCCGCCGGCCTTGTACGCAATCCGCACGAGCGGGAATTTCGACCCCGTGACAGACGCTGGCGATCGGTTTGTTGCATTCAAAAAAGTGCCGCGTGATGCGCAGTAAGTCTTCGTCGTCTCGAATATATTCGGGCGCACGGCCGCCGCTGAAGAAAATACCAACGTAGCCTTCCGGGTCGATATCTTTGAAGGCGATGTCGGCTTCGATTGTGTAACCCTCCCATTCTTTGGTGATCGTCCAGCCCGGTTTGACTTCGTGCAGCACCATTTGATAGCACCGTTTCTCCGGCGCGGCCACTACGGGCTCGAATCCATCCTCCTGCAAGCGGTAATACGGATAGAGCGTGTCCATCGTCTCGGTCGCGTCACCGACGATGATGAGAACTTTATTCATTGATGCGGGCCTTTCGGTGTTTGGTAGTCCATCAGTGATTCAACCGCCGCACCGATATCCGCCTGGCGCATCAGCGATTCGCCAACGAGAATCGCATCCACGCCAGCGTCATCCAGCCTCCGCACGTCGTCGGCCGTGCGGATGCCGCTTTCGCCGACGACGATGCACTCGTCGGGGATTTCGCGGCGGAGGCGGATCGTGTGCTGCAAATCAACTTCGAAGGTTCGCAGATCCCGATTGTTGACGCCGATCAGCGTCGCACCGGCCTCCAGCACACGGGTGACATTTTCCGGTTCATATAGCTCGACCAGCGGCGTCATGCCCAGTTCCATCGTTTCGTTGTGCAGTTTGCGGAGATTGCAGTCGTCGAGGCATTCGGCGATCAGCAAAACCGCATCTGCTCCCGCCGCGCGGGCTTCGAGCAGTTGATAACTGTCGAGAATAAAATCTTTGCGCAGCAGCGGCACATCCGTCACTGTGCGGACCTGTCGCAAGCAATTAAGGCTGCCCTGAAAATACGGCTCGTCGGTCAGCACGCTCAAGCAACTTGCGCCGTGCCGGGCGTAAATTTGCGCAATCTCAGCCGGGTTAAAGTCTTTACGTATCACGCCGGCCGACGGGCTTGCTTTCTTGATTTCGGCGATCAGCGCTATGCCGGTCGTGCTGGCCAGTGCGCTGGAGAAATCACGGACCGGCGGCGTATCGGCCAGCGCCGCGCGCAGTTCGGACTTTGGCCTGGCGGCTTTAGCCGCGGCAATTTCATCACGCTTGGCGTCGACGATTTTGTCGAGGATGGTGAACATTCGCTATCAACCACCAGCATAACGTCGAGCGGCGGATTTTTACACGGCGGTCTCGATCGCGCGCTGCAATTGACCCAGGACGATCGCCGCCGCTTCTTGTTGTCGTTCGGTTCGCGACTGCGCGGTCAGTGTGAAACACCGGGCGTCGGCGGCGATCTGTGATTGTGGCTCGCGGCGAGCAACGGCGGCAAAGATGACGCCGTCTGCTTCTAGCGGAGCTTCGGGGCCAAAGTGGCCGGTGACCGCGGCGGCGTAATCCGCCTCGGGGGTTTTTTTCAACACGTTGATCGCCATCTCGCGAGCGACGTGCTCGCTCTCGGCTGTGTGTTGTTCGATCGATTCTTTGCAGACATCAAGCCACGCCTGTTTTGTCGCCTGCCGGTAAGTCACGGCCGAACCGCAAAGCCAGTGCGAAATGCCAGGCACGCGGGCGAGGGCTGCCGAGATCATCCCGGCCGTGCAACTTTCGGCGAATACGACGCGAACCTGCTGTTGGGCCAGTTTCTCGGCAAGCGCATGGGCAACGTCGTCAAGCATTCCCTGATCGTCCGCCCTCGCGAGAGGTGAGTCAAGTGCCGCACCGTTCAATTTGCGCCGCTACCTTTAAGCGTATTGACGAGAGTGCGATACTACACGACCGGGATAACAGAGTGATCCGTCATGGAGATGCCATGTCCGAGTTGTGGGAAATTTTTTGGTTGACGGTCCGTGTTTCGGGTCTGGCGGTGTTGATCAGCGCCGTGGTCGGCGTACCGCTGGGAGCGTGGCTTGGGCTGGCCCGGTTTCGCGGCAAGTCGCTGGTGGTCGCGGCGGTTCACACGGGCATGGCCCTGCCGCCCGTTGTTGTCGGATTAGTGCTGTTCATGTTGTTATCGAATAGCGGCCCGCTGGCGTCGCTCGATTGGCTATTTACGTCGCGGGCGATGGTGGTGGCGCAGACCGTTCTCGCTCTGCCGTTTGTGATTGGCATCACAAGAAATGCGGTGGCCTCGGTTCCTGCGGAATTCGTGCTGCAGGTTCGTGCAACCGGAGCTAGCCATCGGCAAACACGCTGGACGTTGTTGCGCGAAGCGCGGGATGGTGTGGCGCTTGCTGTGGCCGCAGCATTTGGCCGCAGCATTTCCGAAGTTGGCGCCGTGCTGATCGTCGGCGGAAATATTCAGGGGCACACGCGGGTGCTGACGACGGCGATTGTGTTGGAGACGGGTAAGGGCCAATTTCAATTCGCGCTGGCTTTGAGCGCGGTCTTGCTCGGATTGGCCGTGTTGGTCAACTTGTTTATCCTGCGAATGCAGCACGGCAGGCGGTTGGCATGAACGGAGAAGTTTGCTGCCGTTTGAACGGCGTCCGAAAACGGCACGATGCGTCGTTCATGCTGGAGGTCGAAGACCTGCAAATCGCGACGGGTGAGATGCTTTGTTTGCTTGGGCCCACCGGCGCGGGCAAGAGCACGCTGCTGCGGTTGCTGTCCGCACTGGAGCAGTCGTCGGTGGGTGAAGTAAAAATATTTGACCACCGGCTGGATCAGGGGCCGCTACCACTTTCGCTGCAGCGCAAAATCGCCATGGTATTCCAGCGGCCACAGTTGCTATCGGGCACCGTGCGGGCGAACATCGAATACGGACTTCGCGTCCGCGGGGAAAGAGCCGATCTTGCGGACCGAGTCGATGCGGTGCTGCGGCGACTGAATCTGCAACCTCTCGCCGACCAGGCGGCGACGAAATTATCGGGCGGGCAAGCCCAATTGGTCGCTTTGGCCAGAGCGCTGGTTGTCGAGCCGGAGCTATTGCTGCTCGACGAGCCAACATCGCAGCTGGATCCCGCGCACGTTGCACTGGTCGAGCAAGCGGTGGCGGACGAAAGGAAGTCGCCTGAGCGGACGATCGTGTGGGCCACACACAATTTGTTCCAGGCGCGGCGAATTTCCGACCGAGTCGCATTTTTGTTAAACGGCGAATTGGTCGAAGTAAGCGCCAGCGACGACTTTTTTGAGTCGCCGAGCGACCCGCGCACGGCTGAGTTTGTAGAAGGTAAAATGATTTACTGAGATATCGATGAACCGTAGCTACCTATCTCCCGTCGTAGTGGTGTCGTTGTTATTTGCGGGTGGCTGCCGCTCGGATCGCGTCGAGGAAAGGACGATCACACTGGCGACGACCACCAGCACGCGCGACAGCGGATTATTGGACGAACTTGTGCCACTGTTTGAGCAGCAGTTCAAAGTCAAAGTCAAAGTCGTTGCTGTCGGAACCGGCCAATCGCTGGCCCTGGCACGGCGCGGCGATGCCGATGTTTTGCTGGCGCACGCCCCCGATGCTGAGAAACAATTTGTGTCGGCAGGCCACGGTATCGGCCGGCAGCTGGTGATGCACAATGATTTTGTGATTGTCGGCCCGATTTCGGATCGTGCAAAATTGGCGCAGGCAACTTCCGCCGAAGATGTCTTGCAAAGGATTGTGGCCAACCGCGCTGTTTTTGTTTCGCGAGGTGACGACTCGGGAACGCACTTGAAAGAAACAAAACTCTGGGAAGCAACCGGCATTGAACCAGTCGGTGACTGGTATCTGCGCGGCGGGGTGGGGATGAGCCAAACACTGCGGATGGCGAGCGAAAAATCGGCATATACGCTGGCGGATCGCGGCACTTTTTTGGCGCAGCGGGCAAAGGTGAGCTTAAAGGTCGTGTTGCAAGGCGACTCGCTGCTGTTGAACCGGTATTCAGTCATTGTGGTTAATCCTGCAAAACACCCCCACACAAACCACCGGCTTGCTGAACAATTCGCCAAGTTCCTGCTTTCCGATCGCATTCAAAAGAAGATCGCACAATTCGGCGTCGAGGAATACGGCGAGCCACTTTTTTTCAGGGCCGCCGCACGGCAAGGGGCCGCCGTGGCCGAAGTCCCGTAAATTACACCTGCCGCAGCGCCGGCACGATCTCCGTTCGGGCAGCGTGAACTGCGGGCGCGATGCCGCCCAGCATGCCGGCAATCGCAGAAACGACCACGCCGATCAGCGCGATACGGATCGAGGGTGTGACGGCAATTGAAACCGCTTCAGCCGCAATCGAGATGTTGGCCACTGCCAGCGCCCCGGTCGAGATAACGACGCCGAGCAGGCCGCCGACGAGGCTGAGCGTCACGCTTTCTGTCATGACGATGGCGAACACCCGCGGCCCGGAAAACCCGATCGTTTGCAGTACGGCATACTCCTTAATGCGGTCCTCCACCGACATGACCGTCGTCGTGGCGACCAAAGCCAGCACCAAACCGACGCACGCAAAACCGAGGTAATGAGCCATGCCGATCAGTTGCGTCAGATCACCGAGGCTCTTGGCTTGAAAAACGCCTTTCGGCCGCGTGTCGGTTTCGACCGATTCACTGCGGAACGTATCATCGATCTCTTCACATTTCGCAACCGCGTCCACGCCTTCGTCGAGAAGCACCTCAAATTGAGTCACAGTTCCGTCGAGGTTTCGTTCGTGACCGCGTTGGAGAAAATCGAGATGGGAGTAGATATAGTTTTCCTCGGCCGGGTCGTCGCTTTCATAAATTCCGGCAACATTAACGCTGAACCCGCCGATACTGAATTTGTCGCCGACATCAATATCACGTCGACTGGCGACCGCGCGGCCGATCACGGCGGCATCTTGATGCCGTTCGAATTCCGACCAGTTACCTGAAAGCAATTTAAAACCCCGTGCCTGGCGGAGCAACTTCGGCGGCATGCCGTAGAACACGACAACATCCAGGCTCGCGCGGCAGTTGTTCGTAAACACCTGGATCGGCACAACTTCGCGAATGCCGTCCATGCGCCTGATCGTTTGATCATAATCTTCAGGCAAGTGGCTTGTGGCGGGACAGAACTTGTTGGCCTGAAATATAATCAGCGCGCGGTTTGCTTGCTGGCGCCGATGAATATCGTCCATGCCGTTCTGGACGGCTCCCACAAAACAGAAAACAAAAATCGCCACTGCGGACCCGCTGGCCGTCAATAGCGTGCGGGCCCGATGTCGGCAAAGCGTTTTAAGCACGTAGGGTAAAAACTTAAACATGTGAGTCAGTCGTCATATTATCGCGACCCAATCTGGACTGGGGTGCGTGAATCTATGTTGTGGCCGCGGTCCCCGCCGGGTCGCGGTTAGGCGGGGAGGTCATATCGGTTTCAATCAATTGGCCGCGTTGCAGTGTGAATTGCCGCCCGGCGATCTGGGCGGCATCCGCATCATGTGTAACCATCAACATGGTCATGCCGAGTTCTGCATTCAGCCTGACGAGCAGCCGCAGGATCTGGTTTGATGTTTCTGAATCCAAGTCGCCGGTCGGTTCGTCGGCGACCACAATTTTTGGATGCGCGACGATCGCGCGGGCGATACCGGCGCGCTGTTCCTGACCGCCCGACATCTGACGCGGATAGTGGTCGGCGCGGTCAAGCAAATCGACGGCTTCCAGCGCGATCAGTACCCGCTTGCGTCGCTCGGTGCGAGGCATGGGCAGCAGCAATAGCGGCAATTCGATGTTTTCGTAGGCGGTCAGCACCGGTATTAAATTATGCGTCTGAAAGATGTAGCCAATGTTGGCGGCGCGCCAGTTGGCCAACTGGGTTCGCGACAATTCGCCGATATCCACGCCATCGATGACAATGCTGCCGCCGTCCGGCCGATCGATGCTGGCGAGCAAATTTAACAACGTTGATTTGCCGGTGCCGCTGGCGCCCATCAGCGAGATAAATTCACCCTGATGGATGTCCAGCGAAACGTCACCAAGCGGCGTGATGGTTTCCTCGCCTTTGTAGTAGTGCTTGATGACGTTTCTAACTTCGACCAACGCCATGGCGGATTCCTCTAATTGGGGCTCTCGGTTATTGCGATACGGTCACCATCGTTCAACGATTCATATCCGCTGGCGATGATGCGTGTCGATACATTCACGTCGCCGGTCAGTTCAACCATGTCGCCGGTCACGGCGCTGCGGATTTTCACCGAGATCCTTCGTGCGGCGCCCGCCGACTGGTCCGCCACCCAGATGAACGTCGTTCCGTCTTGTTCGTGGACCAGCCGTTTCGGCGCGTAAAAACGCGTTTCCGATATCGCTTTGCCCGCGAATTCTTTCGGTGCCAGAAACGTCACATCGACAAGCATTTCTGGTTTGAAGACGGGCGGCGACTCGTTGATGGCGACTTTTACCTCGAGCGTATTTTTTTGAATGTCGGCGATTGAACTGACAAACAGAACTTTACCTTTCAAGGGTTCTTCCACGGCGGGATTCTCGATGAGCACCTCTTGATTCAGCCGCACCCGCGGCAGATCCTCGAATCGCACGTCCACGCGGATTTGCAGCATATCCGGGCGATAAAGCGTGACCACAGTACCACCATCGTGGCCCAGCATCGACGTCATGACGCCGCCGCCAACTCCCGCGCCGGGGTGACCGATGAGGCGGTAAACACGCGCATCGAGCGGCGCGCGGATCGTCATGCGGTCCAGTCGCAATTTTGTCTCGGCCACCGAGACCTTGGCTTGATCTAACCGCGCGTTGGCGGCCTTGACCTTGGCCCCGGATTCGTCACGCGATTCGATTTCGTCGGCCAGTAGTTTCAATCTCGTTCGTAGTGCAACGGTTTGTTTGTCGAGCGCGGTTTGCTCCTCTTTAAGCGACGCTTCTCGCTCCTGCAATTCTTCGACCAGCGCGCGGGCGGACCGAAATGTACTTTGGGCTTCGTCCAGTGCGCGGCCGGAAACGACCGCTTTGGCCGCTAACTTGCCGTCGTAATCTTTTTTCGCGAACTCAAACTTCGACTCGGCGATGCGGCTTTCAAACTTTAAGTCGGTCAGTTCGGTCTTGAGCTTTGCCAGCGTCGCTTCCGAGGCGCCCAGCGCGGCTTCCAGATGAACCGGCTGCTCGAATCGGGTCATTGCTGCTTGATGCGCGGCGTTGGCCTGATCCAATTCCGCCTCGCGCAAACGCATGTCCGCGTTCGCGCGATGGTGGGCAAGTTGGGCGTCGTCTTTGACCAGTACCGCGATGGCCTGGCCCGCTTTGACCGGCTGATCCTCGACGACCAACAGCTGATCGACAACGCCCGCTGCGAGTGCGGCGACTCGAATCGGCGTCGGCCGCGGCTCTATCCAACCGGCCGCTTTGAACAGGGGTTCGCCCTCGCTCCGTGCCTGCGTGGACAAAATCGGAACCACCGTCACGGGGGTCGGCGGAAAGACAAATTGCCACGATGTCCAGGCTACCAACAGAAAAAAACCAACGACCAGCGCTGCGGGCAGCACGTACCGCGACATGACATGCGACCACCCGCGGCGGGCTGGATGCAGTTCTTCGCGATCGATGGCGAGTTCTCTTAGATCAACTTCTGACATGGGATTACTTTCGCACAAAAATGCCAGTGGCAAGCACGGCTAGGTTGCCTTCGTCGTCGACTTCGGCTTTGCCCTGCACAATGACCGTTTGCAGCGGCTCGACGTTCAACAGCTTCTGCGCGCCGGTTTTTACGAGTTTCCCGTCCGCATCAACGATCTTGACCAGCGCCCTGCCAGCGGGAAGTTCGTCCGTTCGGCAGCAGTAGTCCCACGGTGTCGGGCAACTGTCGCCCGAGATGTCGCTGCACGAATCGATGGCGGGGTCGACGATGGTGAATGCCGCCCGGTTCTTGACCCACGGATCGATGTCGCCGCCAATCCGGCCGACGATTACGATGTCGTCTCCGTCTTTAGCCGTCTTTTTCGCATCGACAACGTCCTGTC
The DNA here is from genome assembly GCA_046582885.1 of Pirellulales bacterium. Taxonomy (GTDB): domain Bacteria; phylum Planctomycetota; class Planctomycetia; order Pirellulales; family UBA7805; genus JAYZEI01. The sequence goes on from JAYGDO010000196.1 coordinate 12,451, forward strand.
CGCCTTTGGGTTCCGATGTAAGCAGGTATTTTTCTCCGGTCGGTTGATCGACCGACGATTTCGTGCAGCCCACAGTCAAAGCCATTGCCACGAACAATATCGATGAAATGAGATTGAGTCGTTTCATTTTAATTTCTCCTCTGTATTTAGTTTGAAATTGTGACTCGGCATAAGCGGTTGTCGCCTTTTTTCGTTTGCGCTTCGGGTTCCCTCTTTCTTCAAACGGCCCGCAGGCCATCGACAATCGGCATCCGCATCGCACGAATGGCTGGTGGGATGGCGCCCAGCAGTCCCAACATTAACCCCACACCGCAGCCGACCAGTACAGCTATACCGTCCACCCGCAGGGTAAATGCGCCCATTGTAAATCGCACAGCGACACCATTAATCATCGTGAGCGCCAATAGCGTTGCCAAAAGACTCGCTGCGGAGGCGAGCACGACCCCCTCCTGGATCAAGCTCACCACAATCGCGCGGCGGACAAAACCGATGGTGCGCAACGTGGCAAGCTCCTGAATTCGTCCCAGTACCGAACCATACATCGTATTCAATCCGGCGAAGACACCGGCTCCGGCCACCAGCAGTACCACCAACCACGCTAGCAGGCGGACCGGGCCGTAGTCTTCTTGCAGCGAGTCGTAGTATTCTACTTCGGGCAGGGCTTGTAATTCTAAATCGGTAATCCGGCCTTTACAGAACAAATCCAAATCGGCAAAGTCGCCGTCCGGCGCCATGGCAACCGCGACTAGGCTCAGGTCCTGGCGTTTCATCGCTTGTTGTAATCCGTCCAGCCGACACCAGACTTCCGATTCAAACGCCGCGCCGGCCGCGGAAAATGTGCCGCTGATCCGCCACGTGCGTCCCTCCAGTTCCAGCGATTTTCCAATGGCGAGTTCATCAGGCTGCGCACCGAGTTTGGCCGGGGCCAAGCGGCCCACGATGACTTCGCCGGGCATTGGCCAGCCGCCCTCTTCGATTTCAACCTGTTGTCGCACAAGCAATACGGAGGGAGTTACGCCGCGAACCAGTCCAAACGCCGGACTCGGGTTCTCGCCCACGGTAATTTCCGTGCCCAGATATAGTTCGGGCGAAACGTACTTCCTGCCGTGCCGCTGTTGAATGCCGCTGACGCTGGCCGGAACGATATCGCTAGTCTGCATGGCGACCGACGAGTATTCCAAGTTTTGGCCCATACCCATCGAAAAAACAATCGCTACGTTGGGATTGCCGCTCACCGACAGCGACCTTTCCAACCCGCGGATGAACCCGACCACGACGAACACCAGGACGACAACGGTTGTTAGTCCGACAAACGTCAGCGTCGTCCGTAGCGGCCGACGGAACAGATTGCGAATCGCATACTCCCAGGGGAGAAATTTCATTTTGAGCCGAGATTCTAGTGTTGAAAGTCAAACATCGGGGGCACCGCGAACGTTCGCCGTGGTGCACGGAAGACATAGAGAATCGGGAGGCCCGAGCTGTCAACTTTAGGGAACCCGTACCCTCTACTCCGGACTTTCTAACAGATGAAAGACGCGAGCAGTGTCCGCAGGGCACGACCCGAACTCGCCGGCTGAATGAGTGGCGGAGGATGATATTCGCCGTCCGGGTCGGAGGTAGTTAGAGGCGAATGTGCGGCACGGGGATTTGAATGCGACGCCACCCGTTGCCCGCAGGGATGACCGTCGTCGGCGGAAACCGTTGCCACCGCCCCGCCGCAAATGCAGTCGCATTTCACGGGTGCCCGGTCGGATGGAGATGGGTCCGAGTCAGACGGCAGAGTCCGCCCGGTAGAGCCGCCGCAACAGGAGGGGCAAAAAAAACTCGTGGCTTGTACCCGTCGTCCGTCATTGCGCTCCACCGGAACGGCCCAACCAATTTTTCACAAGAACGGGCAGGCGACCAACGTGAATATCAATGCTGTATTAACAATGCGGCTCATATATGTATTCTACCCCGCGTTGCCGAATGGGGCCACCGAAATTTGCCCCGTCATTTCGTCCTGGAATTGAATCTTTGGGGCTCCTGCCCC
>JAYGDO010000262.1:0-5477 GCA_046582885.1 Pirellulales bacterium
CCAAGCACCGCAAGCCGTCGATCTGCTGCTGGGCACGCAGGGCTGGCGGCGATTCGCCACGGTCGATACCGCGAAATGGCTGGCCGAACACGGCGACAACGGTCGGCGGGCACTCGCCATGCGGATCAATACGGTTCGGGATTTGGAGCTACAGGGCCGCGGGCCCGGCGGCGGTGTGTTCCAAAAATTTAAAGGAGACGTCGTCTTTGACGACGGACTGGAAATCGACGAGGCGGAGGTTCCCCGGCAGGACGACCCGGAATTTTTTGAGGAACCCGAGGAGGAGCAGGTGGCGGCCAATGCCGCTGCCGAGAAACCGCGAATCCGGGCCGAAAACAAACGGGCGGACAAGAACGCTGGGTTTCGGGCGGTCGATGACAGGTCAGAATTGCAAAAGGCGCTCGGCAAGGCGCTGGATCGCGATAAAAGACGTCTAATTGCTAAAGAGCAGGAGGACATTAACATCGCCGTGCGAAATGACTTTGTCGCGGTGCGAATCTTCGCGCATCAAGTCCGACCCGGCCGGCAACCGGGCGAACGCGTCGATTTCACCGAAACCCCGTTCTGGCAAGCCGGCATTAAGACGAACGACGAAGGCAAAGCGGTCTTCGAATTCGGACTCAGCGACGCTGTCTCCAGCTTCCGCGTGTTTGCCGACGCCTTCACAATGGGCGGCGCGTTGGCCAGTCGCAGTGAAGTGATCGAGTCGGTCAAACCGTTCTACGCCGAACCGAAATTGCCGCTGGAAGTGACCGCCGGCGACCGCATCCAGTTGCCGCTCGGCCTGGTTAACGCGACCGGTTCCGCATTGACCGGCGTCGAACTGTCGGTCGAAGCGCACGCGTCGCTGGGTGTCGAGTCAGCGGACTTGACGCCGATCACGATCGCCGCCGATTCGCGGGTGCGGCGGCTGGTGAACATCGTCGTCGGCCAGCACAATGGCCTAGCCAACTTCAATCTGTCTGCGTCCGCCGGTTCCTATGCCGACAAGGTCAGCCGCAAATTGGTCATTCGCCCGCAAGGCTTCCCGATCGAGATCGGATTTGGCGGCATCATCGGTCCCGGCGCGACCGTGAGGCACTCCATTGAGATTCCCGAACAAGTTGTTGCCAACAGCGCCGGTAGCCGCATCGTGGTTTTCCCAACGCCCCTGGCCAACATGAACGAAGCCCTGGCGCGGCTCATTCGCGAGCCGTCCGGCTGCTTCGAGCAAACCAGTTCGACGACGTATCCGCTAGTCATGGCCCAGCAGTACTTCATGTCGCACCAGGGCGTCGATCCGACGCTGGTCGAGCGGAGCGGCAAGATTCTCGAACGCGGCTACGAGCGGCTCAAGGGTTTTGAATGCAAGGGAGGCGGCTACGAATGGTTCGGCGCCGATCCCGGACACGAAGCGCTGACGGCCTACGGCCTGCTCGAATTCACCGACATGGCGCAGGTCCACCACGTCGATCCGAAGATGCTCGAGCGCACCCGCGACTGGCTGCTCGGCCAGCGCGACGGCAAGGGCGGTTTCAACCGCGCCCGCCGCGCCCTTCACACCTGGATCACCGAGCCGGAATGCTCCAATGGCTACATCACCTGGGCCCTGCTCGAAGCGGGCATCGCGGCCGAACAGCTCAAGAACGAAATCGTCTGGGTCCGCAACGCGGGCGAACGCACGCAAAACACCTACGCCACGGCGCTGGCGGCCAACGTTTTGGCGCTCGGCGGCGACGACGAAGGACTCAACCACCTGCTCGACAAGCTGTCCGGCAAGCAGGAAGACGACGGATCGCTATCGGGTGCCTCGACTTCGATCGTCGGCAGCGGCGGGCAGGCTTTGAAAATTGAAACCACGTCGCTGGCCGTGCTGGCCTGGCTGAAAAATGCCCGCTACGCCGCCAACGTCGAAAAGTCGATGAAGTTTTTGGCCGAGACGTGCAAGGCCGGCCGATTCGGCTCGACGCAATCGACCGTCCTCGCGCTGCGAGCGATCGTGGCCTACGATCAATCCCGCGCCAAGCCGAAGTCACCCGGCCATCTGCAACTGTACGTCGATGGCAAGGCGGTCGGCGCGCCGGTGAAATTCTCGACCGAAACGCAAGGCGCGATTGTGCTGCCGGACGTGACCGACAAACTCACTCCGGGCGAACACAAAATCGAAGTCCGCATGGACGGCGGCTCGGCGATGCCGTATTCGGTAGCCTGCAACTACAACACGGTCAAACCCAACAGCGGCCGCGACTGCAAAGTTCACCTCGAGTGCAAACTGCGCGACGCGAAGATCACCGAAGGCGCGGTCACCGAGGCCAACGTGGTCGTCATCAACCGCACGGGTGAAACGGTTCCCTCACCGATGGCAATCGTCGGCATCCCCGGCGGCCTGGAAGTGCGGCACGACCAACTCAAAGAACTGGTCAAAGCCGAAAAGATCGCGGCTTACGAAGTGATCGGCCGCGAAGTTGTCCTCTACTGGCGAGCACTGGAGGCCGAGCAGCGCGTCGAACTGCCGATCAGCCTCACCGCCGCCATTCCCGGTAACTACACGGGGCCCGCCAGCCGCGGTTACCTGTACTACACCGACGAACTCAAAACGTGGGTGGACGGCATGGCGGTCGAAATTACCGCACGTTAGCGGTGGCGGTGAGCCTTGTTCAGGCTTGCGGCTGACGGTCTAAATGTCTGCAGGCGGTCCGTTCATTTTCTGTCTGAGCTCGGCGGCAGCGTCGGTCGTTTGTTTCGATTTGTGTGCCGCGGCCCGCCTCTGCCAGCACTGCCAGCGCCCGGCCGGAATTTACGGATAACATCCCCCCAAGTTTTCGTGTACTTTGCGGCGTCTTTTTCTGCCGAATGCATGAACGGGGAAGTACGTCGGGAACACCGGGTGAGATCATGGCCAGGCAAGCCGCCACAGAATCTCGGCACCGTCTCGGAAAGGCGGCGCAGTGGGCGCTGCGGATTTCGATTTTGCTGACCGCCATCGGTGCGTTGGCTTATTTCGCGCCGTGGATCGTGTCGAAAACCGGGCTACGAAATCAACTGGCTGCGGAGTTCCTTTCGGGGTTGCGAACGGACATCGGTCGCGCCGAACTATCTTGGTTTGCGCCGCTGCGGTTTTACAACGCGCAATTGAGTGATGCCGACGGTAATCGATTGCTCCAGGCGAAAAGCGCGTCGATCGAGGCGACGCTATTCGATGTGCTGTTCGGCGGCCAGGACAATTTGAAGTTGACCATCGAAAATCCGCAACTGTTTCTTTCGATGCGGTCCGACGGTAGCAACATCGAAGACGCACTGGAGCGGCTGTTGTCGGGAGACGGTGACGGTTCGCCGATTTCGATCGACATCACGGACGGGTCGATCCTGATTGCGGATGTCGGCGGCACGGTCAGCGGCTCAGCGAGCGATGTAAATTTTGTTTTCAAATATCGCCCGGCGCAAAGCCAGCCGATTGCCATCCAGGCAACCGCCAATGTCGGCCTCGGCGGCGAGAAAGAGACCACAGGCAGGCTAGCATTTGACTTTGCCGCTGCCGAGGCCGACACCGTCGTTAGGGTATCAACGCAATCGATGCCGCTGGCACCCCTCGCACCGATTCTACGGCGATTCACTCGAGACCTTAATCTTGAAGGCACGCTGACGTCGGACATTGAAGTGCGTTGGGACCCGGCTGCCGCCAACGACGGCGTCGCCGTTGCTGGAAAACTCGACGTTGTTGATCTTCGTGCGGCCGCGGCGTACTGGTTCGGACCGGACACGTTGTTGCTCGATCAATTGGTAGCGGATGCGCGACTGGTCATCCACGAGAATCGATTGCAAATCGACGCAGCAACGATGCGATCTGAGCTGGCCGAACTGGAAATCCGCGGTGGGATGGGATGGGACACGACCGCCGTTGAGGTACTGTTGGCGGACCAAAATTACCACGCGGAAGGGTCCGTAAACATCGCCAAGTGTGCCGAGCGGCTTCCGCGTTTGCTGAAACTGAAAGATGACACCCGTGTGACGTCTGGCGAAATTGCTTTGCGATTAGACAGTGCAATCGAGGATGGTGCGCGGCGCTGGACCGGTGAAATCACGTCGAGCGATCTAGAGGGTGAAACCGGGGGCCGTCAAATTTCTTGGAAACAACCGATCGAAGTTACGTACCGTCTCGTGAGATTACCAAATGGGCAACTCGGTGGCGACTTTACGGGCGGATCGGAGTTCCTAAAGATCATCGGCAATGGTACGGCGACTTCAGCCACGGTGTCGGTCGCTGGCGATTTGGGCGGGCTGACGACGAGCCTGCGGCAATTTGTCGATCTGGGAGATGTCGAACTGGCCGGTCGATTCAGCGCGGCCGGAAATTTGCGGCGAAAAGGTGACGATTTTCAGAGCGATGGGCATTTGCTGTTGCAAGACTCGGTATTCGCGATTGAGGGTCGGCCGCCAATTTGCGAATCGCGGCTGACCTTGGCGTTCGAGGCTTCCGGAACAGCGGAAAAATCTCGGCTCATCCGCATCGATGCGGCGAAGCTCCGCGTATTGGCGGGCGGGGACCGTCTGCAGGCGGAGTTAACCGCGGCGGTCAATCGGCTCGCAAATGACGTGCAATGGCCGGTCGCGTTTTCGATTTCCGGAAAACTGGGTAGTTGGCTACCGCGGATTCGAAATTGGTTGCCGCTGCAGCACTGGGATATTCGTGGAGGCGTTGAGGCGACCGGTAATCTTGCCGTGGCGGCGAAATCTATTGATTTGAGCGACGCCAAAGTGCAGGTCACCGACTTTCAAGTCAACGGCGGCGGTTTGGCCATTGCTGAACCGCGAGGAGAACTGGCTGTCAGCGGTTCATGGGATGCGGAAAATTCCGTATTTCGAACGAGCGACGCGACGATCGCATCTTCGGCGGCTTCGGCCAGGTTCGATGAATTGATGGTTGAACTCCTCGCCGGGAAGCGTCCCCAACTCAGCGGGACTGCGGTCGTCAACGCTGATCTGAGCCGCCTGCAAACTTGGATTGCAGACTGGCCGACCGCTGTACGCCTTGCCGGCGCGCTGAACGCGCAGCTTCGCCTGAGCGGCGCCAACGGAATCATCCGCGGCGATACTGCCGCGACGATCAGGCAGCTTGTTGTGTCGCGGCCGATGCGCGCCGAGCGGCGGGGCGAAATCCTCGCGGTCGGTCAGTCGCAGAAATGGATCAAAGTTTGGGAAGAACCAATCACCACATTTTCCGGCTCGGCGGAGTACGCCGCGGCGGCGGATCGATTAGCGATTTCAAAATTTGGCTTTCAGTCCAGGCTGGCGGGAGTCACTGGCGTCGCCGGTTCGATCGAGCAGTTGACGACCGGACCGCTGGCCTCTTTGCGCGGCGTCCTGCACTACGACCTGGATGTGGTGAATGACTTGGTTGCGTTGTATACCGGCGACAACGTCCATCTGACGGGCCGTGGCAAGCGGGAGTTTGCTTTCCGCGGACCGCTCACAGCGACGATACCCGATACTGCCGCAGA
>JAYGDO010000399.1:0-3936 GCA_046582885.1 Pirellulales bacterium
CACGCGGATTGTAATTCTCCGGCACATAGACAAAACAGTTGTTCTCGAATTCAGGAAGCTTGATGTCGAAGCCGCCCACGGCGACATCAAGCTCGCCATCATTCTTCATTTCCTCGCGGGCGGGCGGCACATTATCGGGAATCGTCGTCGGCAGCTCCCCGGCCGTGATTTCAACCTTCTTTTTCTCACCAGTCGAGTCGGCGACTTCACCGCTGATCTTTCCTCCCGCCGCCGACGCATAAAGCGATTCATAGATGTCGCTACGTTTTCTAATCGCCTTATTCCCGATCATAATCAGCCGGTCACCAGTTTTTATTCCGGCGGTCGCGGCGCCGCTTTTCTCATAAACGTACCGTACCGTTACGCCTTCTTTATAATCAGAATCCCGCCGAGGCAGGATTCCCAAAAATGGATGCGCATAAGCGGGCAACTCTGCGGCCAGCTCAAATTCAAACTCCTTGCGGCCCTCGTTCCGCATAACGACCAATCGGACTTTGTCGCCCGCATATAACGGCGACACCACGTGCTTTAATTGCGAATGGTTAACAACCGGCCGGCCGTTTGCTTCGATAATCTTGTCTCCCGCCTCAATTCCAGCCTCCTGTGCGGGCGAGCCGTATCTGGCAGCGGCAACCGTTGGGGGGACGCCAAACTGATCGCGCCCCTTGAGGTTGATCCCCATTAACCCCGCATGCAAATTGTCGCCCAGCTTAAGCTTTTCGAGTACCGAAAAAACGTGCGTGAGAGGGACGGCGAACCCAATCCCCGAGTCATACCACCCCGCGCCAGCGACCGCCTGGGTCGATTGCGGCGAAAGCGGCGCGAGAACCCCGACAACTCGCCCATAAATATCAATTAACGGTCCGCCATAGTTATTCGGAGAAATCTTGGCGTCCGTCTGAACCGCTTTGTTCCAAATTCGGTTCACCGCGCTGATAATACCAACCGACATATTCGGCTGTTTGGCGTCGAATGTCTTGCCCACCGCAATCGCCCAAGCTCCAACCTTAACGCCATCGTCCGGGGCGGCTACTGCGACGGGCAACGGTTCCGCGCCCTCGGGCAGATCAACTTTCAGTAACACCAGCGACCGATTCAGATCGCGTGCTACGAGCGTTGCCGGACGACTCGTGCCGCCCGCCAACTCGACCAAAATCGTTGCTGCCTCGCCGGCAAAATTGAAACTGCTGGAAATAACGTAGCCATCTTCGGATACGACAACCCCAGTGCTCGGACCGGGACCGAGCGTCACCTGGCCGACGCGGGTACGGCCGCCAACGGTTTGTATCCGTACGACGGACGGCGCAACACGGTCGACCGCCGCACGTATCGCAGACTCTTCGAGCTCGGCCTGGTCGGCAGCACGTCCCGCAACGACGGTGCCAAACATCAGAGCAACCAGGACCAAACTGCCGAACAAACGCATCAATTACTTCCTCCGGGATTGGCGGCAGGTTCGATGACGATAGCCTGCAATTTATCTCCTCGCCGGACGGTCAACTGCACCGCCCGCCTCGCGTCAATTCGGAGACATTCGTGCGCTAAATTATCGAGGGACTGGACCAGCACGCTGCCGACGAACAGTATCAAATCATCTCGCATTAACCCAGCCACTTCTGCAGGCGATCCGGAACGCACCGCATCCACGTATGGCGGCGTGCTGTCGACGACTTCTGGAACCATAATGACGCCCAGCGCAGCAAGATCGATTGGAGTTTTGGGCAAGTCTTTCTCGTCGCCGCCACGCGGCGGACTCTTATTTTCAACAATCGCCGTAATCGACTCACGTAGCTCTCCGATCGGAAACGCATAATTCAGCCAGGTATTATCCTGTGCATTGCGGAGTTCTTTGCCAATCATGCCGAGCAGTACTCCGCGCTGATCCGTCACCGCACCACCCGCCGCGCCGGGATTGTTTGTCATGGCATCCACAACCAAGACGGGGCCATTGTAAGGTGTCTTGAAAACTCCCCGCCGGGCCGTCAGGTTGGCCAGCGCCGAGACCACTCCATGCTGGACGCTCGATGGCTCGCTGCCCGTCGCAACTTTATAGAGATTACTGAAGGCCAACACCCGTTTGCCCACCCGCCCCTCTGCGACTTTGGCTAAATCAAAATATGGCAAATCGACGGCATCAACCTTCAGGATGGCAATTTCAAGTCTCGGGTCGGCTCCCACAAACGTAGCCTCTTCGAAGCGGCGACCGTCATCGAGGGTGATCGTCACATATTCGGTGTCAAGAACAGTGCTCCAGACCGTCACCACGTAGCCGTCTGCCGAGATCAAAAAGCCGCTTTGATAGGCTTCCAGTCCCCGCACCCCGCCCGCGCCATAGATTTTGACGATCTTCGGCTGAACCGAATTAATGGCGGTTGAAAACGACGTGGCGCCTTCGACAACCGCCCCGCCGCCGCAGACGATCGCCAGCGCCAGGGCGACCCACCGCGCACCGCGCTGCGGCGGTTCTTGATCGTTAGACAAGCTGACTTGTGATCTCTTCACCGTTACTCTCGCACGTTTTCGAACACGAACGCTTTAAACTGAAAGTCGCCGTATCGATCTTCGCCGTGACGAACTTCCATGCGACCGGGCAAAAAACGGCCGTCAACTTCACGATAGTCGTGAAAGTACAGTTCACACGGGTCCGTATAATCCTCTGGAAACATCTCGACTGCGAGCATGCGACCCGATTCAGAATCGAAGAAAAACCGCGTTTCGACCCCTCCATGGATTCCAACCAAAACGTCAAATTGGCCTTCGCGGCCCGGTAACGGTGCGGTTCCTAGGTAATACACCTCTCCAAAATCGTCGATGCCTCGCAGCAGCAGTCGTTGCCATACGTGCAGCGCCACCAACAATCCGCCCGTTGCCGGCGGGTCGAGCCTCTCCCCCAACTCATCGTCAAAGTCCGCGCTCGCGAGGAAATTTGGCAAATCCGCTTTGCCCAGTTTCGGGCCAAGTTCGATTCTAGCCTCACCGCCGCCGGCTTCCGTCCGGACGCTTCCCGTCAAAACCCATTGTGCCGGCACATTCTGAAAGTCACCGGAATTCAACAGCGACCGCCACACCCGCTGCTGATGCAGCTCGTTGAAATAATAATTCGCGTAGCCCTTTTTCTTTTTAAAGTGATCTTTGACGATCTTGGGCATCGCCTGCTTTTTCTTCAAGATCTGCGCCGGGTCGATTTTAGGCCTCTCCTCCTTATCCTTGCCGGGCTTATCGCCCTCCTTAGGCTTTGGCCCGGGGGGTTGGCGAGGTTTGCCGGCGACCAGTTCGACGAGCTGCCCTTCACTGTGGTTGCCCGTCAGCCGAATCCACGCGTTGTAAGTCTCACCATCGCGACGATAGGTAAGTGGTACCCGCCAGCCCTTGGGATAAATGCCCATTACATTTTTGAATCCGTTGACCGTGCGGATCGTGCGACCACCGAACCTTACAATTTCGTCGTCAATCCGAACTCCACGACGAAAGGCGTCGGAACTGGATAAAATTTGATCCACCACAACCCGACCATCTTCGTCGGTCGATGCTGTCGCACCGATCGTCGCATGGTCGACGATACGACCGCTCTTCAGGTATCCCATGAAATGCTTGATTTGATTGATCGAAATCGCATAACCGACGCCCACATTGACGCGACCGCGCTTTTCAAACGAACCCCGTCCGTTAATTCCGATCAACTCTCCGTCCGCATTAAAGAGCGGCCCGCCCGAATTGCCGGGATTAATCGCGGCGTCCGTTTGCAGACAATCGGCATATTCCAAAATTGTCCCCGCGGGGTATTGATAACGGTGCACCCCCGAAATGATTCCGAACGCTACGGTCGGCGTAAAATCAGTCGCCAACAAAAACGGATTTCCTACCGCGAAAGCCCAATCTCCAACCTGCACTTGATCGCTATCACCGAGTTCGGCCGTTGGGAAATCGTCACGACCC
>JAYGDO010000531.1:0-2501 GCA_046582885.1 Pirellulales bacterium
CGGTCGTCCTGATCAACAGGATCTCTTTGGGAAACCGGGCTTTGTACCGGGCCAGCTTCTCTCGGATCAGCGCCACCGCCGGCTCAATCTTTGCCTGCAAAGCTGCCTCCCACGGCAGAACCTGATCGGCGGCAAACCGCAGCAGCTCGTCGGGCGTAGCGTTCAACTTTCCCAACCGGCTCTCGACATCGAAACGACTCACGGAGCGGATGAATTTGTCTCGCGTGGCCAGGACCCGACGCCCGGCCTGCGGCCCGGCGAAGCGAATCACCGTATCGCGGGAAAGCGGAATTTCTTCGCCGCAGTCTGCACGTCCGCAAATTCCGGCGGAGAACGCCCACAGGCCCGCCGCCGCAATCGTGAATCTAGCAGACCGTATCGCTGATTTTCCTAGCATGGTTACTCGCGGTTCTCGTCGCGGCAAAAGGGCAGGGCGGACGCTTAAGCGGAAACTTCTGGCCAAATTCTACGTCTGGCGGACCGCGCCGGACCAATCGTGCTGGTAGACATGATAGCCGGCCGCCGTCATGCCCATCCGACGATAAGCGGCCAGCGCCGCCTGGTTTTCGCTCTCCACGTAGAGCCGCAACCCGCAGACGCCGCCATCCTCCCGGGCCGTCTTGGCGACATGTTCATAGAGAGAGCGAAATACGCCGCTTTGGCGATGGTCGGGATGTACGTATACGCTCTGGATCCACCAAAACATCGCGCATCGCCAATCACTCCACTCAAACGTAATCATAATTTGCCCGATAACGCGGCCATCCCGTTCGGCCAAAAAATAACGCCCGCGTTCCGGATGGCTCAACAGCGCGTGGACGCCGCGGGTTAATATCTCACCATCGAGCTCTTTAGCCTCGGATTCGATGGCGAGTTCCATGTTGTAGGTGACGATCACCGGAACGTCATCCTGCCCGGCTGACCGTATCGACCAGAACGGCGCGTCACTGTTCATCTCATCGGTTGTTCCCATCGACGGTTTCGACATCCTTGCGCTAACCACCCATTTCGCCTCAGCTCACGCGGAGTCACCGCGACTGCCCGCTGCATCGGCGTTCAGGCGTCCGGTACTTTCAGATTGATGTCCACCATTAAATCGTGCGCGACCTGTTCGACTTCCCGCCGCAGCGCGTCCCGATCCAAACTGGGCGGCAGCCGCAATTGCGCCTTGGCACGAAACAGCTGACCGCCGCTCATCGGCGCTTCGGTGCATTCGGTATGAAACTCTTCGACGTTGACGCCTTGGGCAGCCAAGACGTGTGTAATCTCACGAACGATGCCCGGGCGATCGTTGCCCAACAATTCCAAAGTGACCGGGATGAAGTCTTCTCCCGAGGCCACGGTCGGATCCGCTTCGGCGTGGACGCCGAGCCCCATTCTCTCCAATTCTTTAAATGCCGAGAGCAGTGCATCCGCGTTTTCAGCCGGCACGGAAACGCGAAGAATTCCCGCAAACTTCCCGCCAAGATGCGCCATTCGGCTCTCCATCCAATTGCCGCCGTGACCGGAAATCACATCGGCCAGCGAGTCGACCAATCCCGATCGGTCCGCGCCGATTATTGTCAACACGAGCGTCGTCATCTGACTGAAACTCCCCGTTAACCAACACCACAAGTCGCGGGTCGTAGCGCCCGCAGAATTCAACCGGCACCCACGCCCACGAAAGCTGCGGACCCGCCCGGTGGCATTCTACAACCCGGTGGTACCTTGGCCAACGTAGCACCGGCAGGATTCGGCAGACATACCAGGCGACCTCAAATCGGCCGGCTGCGGCTTTAGCCGAGGGCAACGGAGTCGACGCGACACGAAAAAGCCCTCGCGCCAAAAGGCGCGAGGGCGAATGAGAACAAATCCGGCGATACCTACTTTAGCGCTTGCAGCACTATCATCGGCTCTGAAAGCTTAACTACCGAGTTCGAAATGGATCGGGTGTGACCTTTCAGATATGGTCGCCGGAAGAAATGCCGCCGACCGGTAGACCGACGGCACTTAACAGTTTTTGCAAAGTGGATTTCTTTGGCGCTATCGCTGCCCACAGGCGGCGGGTCGTCGACCCACACGCACCAAGAGCTTTCGATTTATGTGGCCAAGCTTTCGTCCGTTAGTACCGGTAAGCTGAACGCATTACTGCGCTTACACATCCGGCCTATCAACCTGGTCGTCTTCCAGGGGACTCTCGCTCGCCCTAAGGCGAACCACGAAACCTAATCTTGGAGAGGGCTTCACGCTTAGATGCTTTCAGCGTTTATCCTTTCCGAACTTAGCTATCCTGCCATGCCGCTAGCGCGACAACAGGAACACCAGAGGTTCGTCCTTCCAAATCCTCTCGTACTAAAGAAGAACCTCCTCAAGTTTCGAACGCCCACGGCAGATAGGGACCGACCTGTCTCACGACGGTCTGAACCCAGCTCACGTACCACTTTCATTGGCGAACAGCCAAACCCTTGGGAGCTTCTCCACCCCCAGGATGTGATGAGCCGACATCGAGGTGCCAAACCGCT
>JAYGDO010000538.1:0-1697 GCA_046582885.1 Pirellulales bacterium
CCGGCGAGAGGGTTTTGGTAACGGGAATCGGCGGTGGTGTGGCCACGTTCGTATTGCAGTTCGCGGTCGCGGCGGGCGCACAGGTTTGGGTGACTTCGTCGTCGGCGGAAAAGATCGAGCGGGCGGTCCAGATCGGCGCGGCGGGCGGAGTCAATTACAACGACGAAAACTGGGCGAAGGAATTGGCGGGCCGGGCCGGGCCGCCAAACCTAATTATCGACAGCGGCGGTGGGGCCGGCTACGCGGGGCTGGTCAATATCGCCGCGGCGGGAGGCCGGATCGTTAACTACGGCGCGACGGCCGGTCCGCCGGACAACCTGGATCTGTTCAAAGTGTTTTGGAAACAGTTGCGGTTGCAGGGCACGACGATGGGATCACCGGCCGATTTCGCGGCGATGCTCGATTTCGTCGAGGCCCGAGCGCTTCGGCCCGTCGTCGACTCGGTGCGGCCGCTGGCCGAGGCGAATTCTGCGCTGGAGAGCATGCGCCGCTCGCCGCAATTCGGAAAACTGGTGCTCGAGGTATAGGCAGCGGCAACGGGCCGGTTGCCGTTTCCAGACTTTACCGCTGCCGCGATAAATTAGCCGCCGCTGCGGTCGTCAAATAAACGCGGCTTGGCCCTACGCCCCACTGCCGGCGTCGCCCGACCGCGGGGGCTTGGAGTCCAGCAGAATCGCGATCCACTGCAAGTCGCTGCTGTTCTCCAGCACAATTTTAACGACCATTGTCAGCGGCACGGACAAGATCATGCCGACCGGCCCCAGCACCCATCCCCAGAATATCAGCGAAACAAAGACGATGAGCGTCGAAAGGCCGAGGCCTTTCCCCATCACGCGGGGCTCGACAACGTTGCCAATCACGCCGTTGACGACCAGAAATCCGGCAGCCGTGTAACACGCCGGCCCGGCACCGAGCTGCAGCAGCGCGAGCACGACGGCCGGAACGGCCGCAATGATCGAACCAATGTTGGGCACAAAGTTGAAAAGAAATGCCAACAAGCCCCACATCACCGGATAGTGAACGCCCAGAATGTACAGCCACAATGTGATCAGCGCCCCGGTCAACAGGCTGACCACCGTCTTGATGGCAATGTAGCGGCGGAGATCCTCTTGAATTCGCTCAAAGCGTTCGCGCGACGATCCGCTGCCGATCGCCCCCAATTTGTCCTCGAATACGGCCGCCTCCAACAGCACGAATACAAAGATCAAAAAAATTACAAACGCATCGCCCATAAGCGTACTGAACGAGCCCAGCATGGTGGCGAACGCCGCCAGGGCTTTTTTCGTGTCGAAGGCATCTTCGTGAGCGATGTCGTCGGTATCGATGCCCTTTGCCCTGAGCCAATCAAAGACCTCCTGTTGCAGCGTCAGGAACTTTGCCTGATAGGCGGGAAATTCGTGCGCAAAATCGTTGACCGATGCGCCGATGACGGCAACCAGAAACATCCCCACGATCAGCATGGCCGAAATGACAATGAACAAACTGACCGCGGCCGGGACGCGTTTTTTGATCAGCCAGTTGAAAATCGGCAAACAGAGCGCGGCGAGAAAGATACCCACCAGCAGTTGCACGACGATGGCGGCCGCCGCCTTAATTCCGGCGATCACAACGACGACCGCGGCCGCCACGTAGATGAAACGAATTTCCTTTCCACCGCGTAATGGTTCGGTCATTTTGTTTCCCCACGGGCGTACGAT
>JAYGDO010000571.1:0-20254 GCA_046582885.1 Pirellulales bacterium
ACCGGATAGCGGGCTGGATTACGAAGTGTTGTCCGGCGGCGACGCGATTTCCAATAGCGTTTGGTCCGCGCCGATTCTCTTTTATCCGGACGGCACATCGTCGCCGGCCAGAATCTATTTGCACAACGATCGCCAACAGGCCATCGCGATTACACTCCGCGCCATGACCGGCTCGGGCCGCGTCAGCGAAATTGAAACCGTCAACGATTTTCAAAATGTCCCATTTACAAATTAACGGCCGCTCCACTGCGGTTCGGAAAGGCGCAGTTCCTGCTGGGTCTCCGCTGCGCACCGCTGCAGCCCGACAGGATCCTCGCAATCGCACGGCGATCTCTTTATTGGAAGTCATCCTGGCGCTGGCGATTTTGGCCGGCGCAGTTGCCACGCTCGGCCACGTGATGCGGATCGGCACGCGCAGTGCCGCCGACTCGCGTGATTTGACCGCGGCCCAGTTGCTGTGCGAAAGCAAAATGTCGGAGTTGACCGCGCGAGTCGTGCCGTTGGAGTCCGTACAGCGGGTGCCGTTTGAAACGAATCAGGATTGGCTGTATTCGATTGTCGTCCGTTCGACTGAGGAAGAGAATCTGTTTTTTGTCCGCGTGATCGTGGAAGAAGACGTCGATCCGCGTCTGCGCCCGCTCAGCTTTATGCTCGACCGATGGGTGCTCGACCCCGACCTCGAACTGCTGGAAGAAGACGAGCCCGAAAGCCAAGCGGAAGAAGCCAGTGACGTCGGCGATTTGACGGGGGCAGAAAATGCACCGTAACAGACAGACCGATCTTCGCCTCGACGGGGGCGGCCGGCGAATGGGGGCTGCTTCGATTTGCCCGCAGCCGCACCGCACCAGCCGCGCAGCGCTGACGTTGCTGGAGGTCATTTTGGCCATCGCGCTGACCAGCATCGTGATGTTGCTGGTGAGCATGGCAATCGACTTTCAATTACGGGCAACCGAACGCCGTCGCGCCGACGCCGAACAGGCGCAAATCGTCCGCGCGGTATTGCAGCAAATGTCGACCGACCTCCGTGGCTCACTGTATGCGAAGACGACGGACTTCTCGGGCGTCGCTGATTTACCGGCGGCACAACTCGGCGATCTCAATTCAGAATTAACCGGGGAAGCAGGAGCGGAGGGGGCCGCGGCCATCGATGAAGCCGCCGACGAAGCCGCCGACATTGCATCGTCCATAACCAGTTCCGAACTACCCGGGCTGTTCGGAAATCGATACGAATTGGTCTTCGACATCAGTCATTTGCCGAACCGCTACGAACTGGCGCGGATTGCAGCCGCAGGCGAATCCGCCGGCCCGTCGGGAGACGTCAAGTCGGTGGCCTACTACCTGGCGGCCCTGCAACAGCCGGGCGTGTACAGCGATCAGGCCGGCGGCACAGCGCCGTTTAACCCCGAAAACGAGCTGGCGCAGATTGGCCTGGTCCGCCGCGTGATCGATCGCGCAGCGGTCCGCTGGGCCGCTGGTCGCGGCGAAGCGGATTTTCTGCTGGACAATGCCGAACTGATCGCGCCGGAAGTCCGTGCGCTTGAGTTTCGCTACTTCGATGGCGTGGAGTGGCTCGAGCAGTGGAATTCGGATGACCTGCTTGGCCTGCCGGTCGCTGTCGAGATTATTATTGCCTTCGCTCCAACAGACGAGTACCGAGAGAACTTGTCGATGTCCGAATTGCGCCGCGACATTGCGCCCGGCCAGTACGATCCCGATTCGATCTTTCGCACCGTCGTCCGCCTGCCGACCGGCCAACCATTGGATGAAGAAGCTCTGATCGAGGCCGAAGAGCAAGCCAACACCGCTGGCGAGGAGGAATCGCAGTGACTCATCGTCGGCGAAATAACGGCGTCGTACTGATTTTGGTGCTGGGGGTTGTCGCGATGCTCTCGCTGTCGGCATTTACGTTCAGCGATCTGATGCTGACCGAACGCGAAGCGGCAGTCGTTTCCGGCCAAACCGTTCAGGCCCGGGCGTTGGCCGATTCGGGCGTCGATGCGCTGCGGGCGTTTTTGATGTTCGATTCCGAGACCCGCCGCGATGCGGGAGGTCTCTTTGACAACGAACTTGAATTTCGCGGCCGTATCGTCAAGGAGGATCCCGATGATGCGTTTCGCGGCCGGTTCTGCGTGATTGCGCCGCTGAGTGACGAGGAAGGCTACGTCGGCGCGGGGCTGCGTTACGGACTGGAAAACGAATCGGCGCGAATCAATCTTAACGCATTGCTGTTGGCGGAATTGCAGGGCGAAAATGCTTCGCGCGATCAACTCATGGCGCTGCCCGGCATGATGGAAGAAATCGCCGACGCGATTCTCGATTGGATTGATGAAGACGAGGAGCCGCGCGAATTCGGTGCCGAAATTGAATATTATTCTGGTCTGCCCATTCCGTACGCACCCAAAAACGGGACGCTCGATTCCGTCGAAGAGCTGTTGCTCGTCCGCGGTATGACCTCATCGTTACTCTACGGCCTGGATCACAACCGCAACGGCATCATCGACCCGCAGGAAGCGGGAGAAGCGATCGAAACAGAAACAACGGACAATACCGACGGCATGCTTGATCGCGGTTGGGCGGCATATTTCACACTCTACAGTGAAGAGTTAAATCTGACATCCCTGGGCGAACCGCGCATCTTTTTGAACATGGAGGATATGCAACAGCTTTACGACGAGTTGTCGGTTGTGTTCGACGAGCAGTGGGCGACGTTCATCGTCGTCTATCGACAAAATGGGCCGTATCGCGGCAACGATGAAGGCGTCGTGGGCGCCACGGGCGAATTTGATTTGTCACAACCGGGCCGGTTTCCCCTCAGTCAAGTTTTGGACTTAGTCGATCAGAAAGTCCGGGTCCAGTTCGACGGTGAAGAAAAGCCAACCGTTATCGGCACGACGTTTCCCGACGGTCCCATCGCCATGTCCACCTATCTGCCGCAGTTGATGGATCAGTGCACCGTCTATCCGGAGCCGACGATTCCCGGCCGCATCAACATAAACGAAGCGCCCCGCGCGGTGCTGCAGGCGATTCCAGGAATGGAAGTGGATTTGGTTGACGCGATTATCAGCGCCCGCGTGGAAGATCCCGATGACGAAACGGAGCACCGCAAGGATGAAACGTGGCTGTTGACGACCGCGCTGGTGTCGCTGGATGAAATGAAAGCGCTAATGCCGTATGTCACCACCGGTGGCGATGTTTATCGCGCTCAGGTTATTGGTTATTTTGACCGCGGCGGTCCGGCGACTCGTCTGGAAGTTGTTCTCGACGCAACACGCGACCTACCTAGCATTCTGATGTGGCGGAATATTAGCCATTTAGGTCGCGGACACCCATTAGAAACGTTAGGGATCGACGTTGTCGTTGATTAGAATGGAATTGGGCGATCGGCTCTCACCGGTCGGCATGAGGGTATTCAGTAGCTGACTACCGGGGCTAAAAGACAATGGCTCGATATCTGGCACTTGAATGGGATTCCTGCGAGGCGCGGGTCGTCGTTGCCCGTAGCGGCGTTGGCGAACCCCAGATCGAGCAAGTATTCACCGTATCGGTTGCGGCACCCGAGATGGAGAAGACGTTATCTGAAGTCGACGTCGGCGAACGGATCGCCAAAGAGATATCCTCACGCAAGTTAGCCGGCCTGGATGCGCTGGTCGCCATCGGCCGCGGCAACGTCGAATTGCGGATGCTGACGATTCCGCCGGCGCCGGAAGATGAGCTGCCCGAACTGGTGCGGTTTCAAGCCCAAAGCCATTTTTCGGCACTTGGTGATGACTGGTCGTTGGATTTTCTACCGGTCACAGGAAACGAAAATGAGCAGCGTCACGTGTTGGCGGCCGGCATTTCGCCACAGGCGATCAAACAGATTCAAGCGGCCTGCGAAACCGCGCAACTGAGGCCGCGCAAGCTGCTGTTGCGATCATGCGCAGCGGCGTCATTGCTGAAACGTCATCTTGACGGCAGATCGGCGGACACCCAACTGATGGTCGATTTACTGACCGTCGAAGCCGACTTAACGGTATTGATGGATGGCGAGGCGGTTTTCATGCGGACCGTGCGGTTGCCGGGTAAAGAAGGGTCGGATGAAACCGCGCAAGCGCTTGCCGGCGAAATTCGCCGCACCATGGCAGCGGCCCATAGTCTGCTCGGTGAACGGCGGATCGAGAATGTCGTTCTGTTTGGTACCGACTCGATGTACGCCACACTGCGTGAGGCACTACAGCAGTCCATCAACCTGCCGGTACAACTTTGCGATCCATTTGATCAAGTCACGCTGCCGCGAAAATTGAAATCGCAGTGTCCCGATCCAGGTGGGTTTGCGCCGCTATTGGGCGCTCTGCTGGACGAAGAGGATGAACGGCCTCACGCCATCGACTTTTTGCACCCACGCAAAAAAGCCGAACCGCCGAACCGCCGACAGCAGGCCGTTTCCATCGTTGTCGCGGTCGCCGTTTTAATGCTGGTAGTCATTAGTTTAATCTGGTGGAAAATCTCGAGTCTCGACCAGCAAATCTCTATTCGAAAACAGGATTCCGCCGATCTCGATGAGGCCATCAAATCTGCCAATGTGCGTATCGACGAAGTAGAAACGATCGATGCCTGGGCACGTAACGAAGTAATCTGGCTAGAACAACTGGCAGAATTGTCTGAGCGATTTCCCAAACCGGAACAGGCCATCGTGGAGCGGTTTTCCAGCCGTACTCGGCGTGAGGGCGGGGGCGAAATCGTTTTGGATGGTTTCGTGGACGAACACAATACCATCTCGGAATTGGAAAGTTCTTTGCGGGATGCCGCCCATCGGGTGATCGGAACCGGGGGTCAGCATGAGAAACCCGAGACCGCCTACCCCTGGCAGTTTAAAGAGACCTTGTTGCTGAGTCCGCTGGATCCGCTCGACCGGCCGAAAAACCAGGTGCCCGAAGCACGAAAATCGCCGTCGGACTCCACCGCCAGGAGTGCCGACTAATGACTCCCCGCGAAAAAAAAATGGCAGCCATAACCGGGATGATGGCCGTGGTGCTGTGTGGATTCTTTATCTGGAACCAAGTCAGTACGGCACTGGAAAACCGACATAGTGCAATCGCTAGTTTGGACCAGGAAATTGCGGACAAACAGTCGACCATAAAAAGGGCCGGCCAAGCCACCAAGCGCCTAAACCAATACGAACAACGCTCGCTGCCGGCAACTCCAGAAGTAGCGAGGTCGATCTATCAAGATTGGCTGTTGGATCTGGCCGAGCAAGTGGAGTTGGGGAAAGCCAAAGTCACAGTTTCCCGCGGGCTGAACAGCAACGGTGTTATTCATCGACTACCGTTCAACGTTAGCGGCATCGGGCGACTCGATCAAATCGCGCTACTATTGCAGAATTTTTACGCAAACGACCACTTGCACCTGATCCGTGGCCTGCGAATAACACCCATCACGGATAGCCGGAAACTCAATGTCACCATCGGCATCGAAGCGGCAGTCTTGCCCGGTTCGACCAATGAAAATCAGTTGACAAACTTGGCGAATCCATGGTTGGCGTCTACGAACTCTAAAAAACTGGTCGACAAGATCATCGACCGCAATCTATTTGCGCCGCCCAATCATCCGCCGAAGTTGGCGAGTATCGGCTCGAAACGAGCCTACGTGCGGCGCAAATTGAGTTTCACGGCCAAAGCAACGGACTCGGATCCGCTGGACACGGTCACGTATGAACTGAGTGACGCAGCTCCGGACGGCTCGCAAATCGGCGGATCGTCGGGGCAATTCAATTGGACGCCTAAAGAGCTTGGTACATTCGAATTCGACATTTTGTCCAAAGACGACGGGATTCCGTCAAAAACGTCGCGGCAGACGGTGCGTGTAACGGTCGTTGAACCGCCAAAAGTTGTTGTCACCGAGCCGCCGCCCACGCGACCGCGCAAGCCGGGATTCGATATCGCCAAGCACACATATCTGATCGGGACGACAGAACGCCGCGGAAGGCCCGAGATCTGGTTACAGGTCAGAACGACCGGCAAGATTCACAAGCTATCAACGGGTGATGCTGTTAGCTTTGGCAGCATTGCCGGACAGGTCGCGAAGATCGGCAATCGCGATGCCGAGATTACGATTGGGGATCGGCAACGAATTCTCGTGCGCATCGGCGAGAACCTTCTCGAAGCTGATAAGCAACCGGCCGGCGGTAGCTAGCAGGCGGACAAGCCCAGACGAAATTTCTCGCGACCGTCTTGTTTCTTTAGGTGTAGCGATTACACCGACTTTGCCGATTATTAGTCCCCAGTGGGACTCTGCGCGGATCACGTTGCATGCTGTGCCCGCTCTGCAGCCCTAGTGAAAGCAATAGATGGCGAACTACTTTCAACGAATTGAGGATTCCGGGCGGAAATTTCGTTCGCTGATCGTCACGGCGTGCCTGCTGGTCGCCGTCATTCTGGTGATCGTGGTGCGGTCGAGCAATGATCACGTTTCCGCGGCTGGCCCGCCAAGCAAAGTCAACTCGCAACAAACCGTTGGTCCCGCACAAGCTCCCACGCAGTCAATTTACGCCGACGAAAAGGCGGCCGGGCCTCGATCCGCTCTGTCCGTTCGGGCCTACAACATCCCGCAACCGCAAGTTCAACAGCAGATCGCTCAATGGCAAAAGCAATTCGGTGCGGTTACCGGCGTTCAGTTTGTCGAAGACGCGAGGACGGGCCGCGTCTTGGTTAACGCCCCCGCCGGTGTTCATGAACAAATTGCGATGCAGTTACTGACAAACCTCGGCGTTTCGGCAGTGGTCGCCGCGCCGCGCGGTGGTGCCCGCCGCGTGGTTGGACTCTCGCACATTGGCTGGCCGGAAATTCACGACGCGCTTTCAAAGGTCTGGGGCCAGAATTTGCGTATTGTTTCGCCCGAGGGCGTGGACCCTAAGGTGCTTGCTTTGCCGGTTGCCAACGGACAAACGGTCCGGATCTCAATCGACCGCAACGCCCGCAGCGTCGAAATCAATGGGCCCAACGGCGACGCCATCGCGTGGAGCAACTTCCTCCGCGCGCTTGACAAACCGGCGAACAAAAAAGACTCGCAAACACATGTCGTGCCGCTCCGTCGGGCGTCTCGCGAAAAAGTGGCGTTGGCACTGGCCGCCTTCCAGCAAGATCAGCCGGATGCGAACAACAAGCAGCCGCCGGTGCCCAACGCTAACCAGCCCGCAGCCAACGCCAACCAGCCCGCAGCCAACGCCCCAGCGCAGCCGCCCGGTAACGCCGCTGCGGCCGCTGCCGGTTTTGACAACGCGCCGCTCGGGCCGGTGCAAATTGAGTTTGTCGAGGGCCTGGACGTCATCATCGTGCGAGGCAATCCGCGCGACGTCGAGCGGGTTACAAAGATTATCGAAGACATCGAACGGCTCAGCGTGCGGACCGAACCGGATATCCGGGTCTACCAACTTGAACACGTCAACAGCGAAGCGCTCGCCGAACTACTGGTACCGCTCTACGACCAAGTGCTCCAATCTCGCCAGGGCCGCGTCAGTATCACCGCATTGGTCAATCCGAACGCTCTGCTGCTAATCGGTCGGCCCGACAGCGTGCAATCGGTCCTCAAATTGATCAAACAGCTCGATCAACCCGTGCCGCCCGCAACGCAAGTGACTGTCTTTCAGTTGACACATGTTGCAGCTACGACTGCAGAACAGACCATCCGACAGTTTTATGAAGAGCGGGGAGGACTCGGGCCGAGGATTCGCATCATGTCGGACATGCGTAGCAATGCGGTTATCGTGCAGGCCAGTCCCCGCGACGTGACGGAAATCGGCGAGCTAATCGAAAAACTCGACGTGTCGCAAGCGAAGGCGGTCAATGAAGTTCGCGTATTCCGTTTGACGAACTCTCTAGCCGACGAGTTGACGGAAGTGTTACAGGCCGCCATTCAAAACCAACAATCCGGCGGCGGACAGGCGGCGGCGGGAACCGGTCAAGCCCAGCAAAACCGCTCGGCGATGCTGATGTTGAAAACGCTCGACTCCAAGAGTAGCAAAATTCTGCGGTCCGGCATCTTCTCCGATGTTCGCGTCACAGCCGACATCCGCGCCAATGCGATCGTTGTCACCGGACCGCCCGAAAATATGGAATTAATCGGCGAGCTGATTCGCCAGCTGGATCAGTTGCCTTCCGCCGAGGCGCAAATCAAAGTCTTTACGATCGTCAACGGCGACGCGCTGGGGTTGGTCGAAGTCCTTGAAGACCTGTTCGGGCAGACGACGACCGGCGGCGGGCAATTCGGCCAGCAGCAACTTGGTACGGAAACTTCGCTGGTGCCGCTGCGATTCTCAGTCGATCAACGGACCAACAGCGTTATCGTTTCCGGCGCGATGAGCGACTTGGAAGTGGTCGAAGCGATCCTGCTCCGCTTGGACGAGAGCGATGCCCGCGAGAGGCAGAGTACCGTTTATCGGCTGAGCAATGCGCCGGCCGCGGATGTGGCCGCCGCAATTAACGAATTTCTCCGCAGCCAGCGCCAGGTCGAACAACTCGCGCCGGAGACGATCAGCCCGTTCGAACAAATTGAACGCGAAGTGATCGTCGTGGCCGAGCCGGTCAACAACAGTCTGATCATCAGCGCTACGCCGCGGTATTTTGAAGAGATCTTGAAACTGGTCGAAGATCTGGACAAACGGCCACCCATGGTCTTAATTCAAGTGTTAATCGCCGAAGTGGTGCTGGACGATTTCGACGAAATGGGAATTGAACTGGGCGTGCAGGATTCGCTGTTGTTCGACCGTGGCGCGATGGTCGACAATGTTTTGAATCCCGGATTTCTGTTCAACAATGCCCCACTGGGCAACGATTCTAGCGCCACGTCGTTGGGAACGCGCGACCATTTCGCGCCGCAAATGCTTTCGAGTTTTTCCGTGGCCCGCACCAATTCGGAATTGGGTTACGGCGGCTTGGTGATATCGGGTGGAAACGACGAGGTCAGCATTTTGATTCGGGCGCTGCAGGACGATCGGCGGTTGGACGTGCTCAGCCGACCGCAAGTGATGACGCTCGATAATCAGCCGGCATTTGTTCAAGTCGGCCAGCGGGTACCGCGGATCACTTCGTCGCAGATAACCAACGGCGGAACGGTCATTAACAACACCGTACTAGAAAACGTCGGCATTTTGCTCGGCGTCACGCCGAGGATCAGCCCCGAGGGCCTGGTTGTGATGGAAATCGACGCCGAAAAATCACGCTTGGGTTCCGTCGACGACGGTATCCCAATTTCGATCAACAACAATGGAGATGTGATCCGTTCGCCAATCATCGATACGATCACCGCACAGACCACGGTCAGCGCCGCAAGCGGCCAAACGGTAATTCTCGGCGGTTTAATTACGAAGGACGATCAAACGATTGCACGGCGGGTGCCACACCTGAGCAAGATTCCCATTATCGGCTCGCTGTTCCGTTTCGACAGTGTCGACCGCAGACGCACAGAGCTGCTGTTCATTATGACGCCGTATATCGTGCGTGATGAAGCCGACCTCGAAATGGTCAAGCAAATGGAATCCCAGCGGATGAGTTGGTGCCTGGCCGACGTCGTCTCGGTGCACGGCGACCATAATCTGAGCGAGAGCGGCAACAGTCACGTCGCTTGCTGGGACTGTGGTCCGACAAAAGTGATCTACCCCGATCTTATGCCGACCGTACCCGAACCGATCGAGAGTCCCGAATCCGCTCCGCCGCCTACTCGCTCGAATCCGACGCCGCTGCCGGAATCCGCAGTTCCCAACAGCAACCACAGCAGTTCGATTTTGTTTAGGGGCGATGTTACGAATGCCGTAGATTATTTTCGCCCAGCGCATCCAGCCGATCCCAATCGATCCGCCGGATCGGACAATTGACGGCCCGTGGTGCCGGCCAGTTACCAAAACTCACCCTACACGCCGCCAAACATAGCAGACCACGCCAGCACCACACCACTGGCAACAACGACCGTAACCGGACAGAACGATGGAAAAACGACAATCACGTTTCAGTTCGGCTTGTCTCACCGCTGCCGTGTTGATCGGACTTTGTGCGGCGGCCAATGCCCAAGGCTTGAGCGGACTTGTGCCGAAAAACGCTCTTAATATTTTCAAGCACAAACGTGATGGCACCATAGTCAAGGCCCCACACAGGATTGTCAGTCTTTGGTCCGACACAGTTCTACACCAGTCGGGCCGCCAATCGACGCGTGGGCTCGCCGGCCGCATTTATTTTTATGACGAAAAGCATAAAGCGGTCAAAGTTGAAGGCGAGCTGGTGGTTTACGCCTTCGACGACCGTAAGGGAGTGGCTGAAAATCGGCCCGCCGATCGCAAATACATTTTCACCCGCGAGCAACTGCCGGCACACTTCAGTTTGTCCGACTTCGGTCCTTCGTACAGCATCTGGCTCCCCTGGGATGTGGTGGCCGGCGAACAAAAACAGCTGAGTCTGGTGGCTGTTTTTCGCGGCAAGCAGAACAACGTCATCGTCGGCCAGATGGCGCGGCATGTTTTGCCCGGTGCGACACCTCCGCCATACGCGGGGCCGCCGCAGATGCAATTTCAAAATGTCCGGACGGTCAGTTACGACGAACCAATCAACGCGGTAGCCGCACATCAGCCAATCCCCCCGGGTCGACGACCGGCAACAACCGCCGCCAAGCCGCAGCCCGGAATTCGCACGACCACGATCGCACTGCCGCCGAGCACTCAGCGCCGTATTTCAACCCCCTGGCAAACGACACCGCGCGAGCGGACGATTCCGAGCCGCGACCCCGTTAAGGCGACGGACACACGACCTTGGTTGAAGCCGCCGGAGCAACCGGAACAGCCGCCGGGAAATCCCTCGATCGGTCGATCGGAGCAAACTGGTCGCGCGGCGCCGCAGAAGCTTCTGCAACTCAATCAGCCGACGGTGGCGAGTCATCTTCGGCCGGCTTCTCTGCCGGCTTCTCTGCCGGCGCAGGCAGCGGCACAACCTTCAGGTCATTTTTTACGGCCGAGATTCCGGCCTCAAGCGACACCAGCCGTTCCGCCAACACGCGATCCGCAGGCGTCGGAACCGCGCCGGTCAGAATCGCAATTCGGCCAGCCACCGACACTTCAATCTCGCCAAGCCGGCGATCGGTGATCGCCTTTGCCAACCGCCGGTCAAGCTTGGCAGTCAGTTCTGTAGGCGAGACACGCTTGTACTCGAATCCGACACGCAGCGTGGTGCGAAACGGCCGCCGCTGAGTCCGACCGGTTGATCCGCGGTTGGTTTGATTGCGATTTGCATTTGCCGACCGATTGTTCAACTCGCCGCCAACGCCCCCAGCGCCCCCAGCGCCGCCGAACTGGCTGAATAAGTTGTTCAGATCGCCCGTGTCCGAGCCGACAAATTGCCCTGGCTGTCGATTATCACGCAAAAACCGTTCGCCACCGGTGACCTGTCCCGCATCCTGCTGCTCCTGGGCAATTCGATCGCCCGGCGTGCCGCTCAAGGCGGTCCGCTGTCCTGAACTAGCCGACCCGCCAAGATTGCGGCTTTGGCCAAAAGTCCCCTGTGCGCGGGCCTGCGCGGCGACGCAAACAACGGCTAGACCGGCAATCGAAAAACGAAAAAGCAGCATCATTGTTCCGTGAATTGAATCAGACAGCCACACGCCAATTATACCACATTTACCGCAGCAGCACGTGGCGGATTGAGGCCGTGAATCGAAAATGGAGGCGTTAAAGGTAGGGCTCTGAGCGTGTGTTGGCACTGCGGGTGGCGGTCAGAATAACCGGTTATTCTGGATAACCAGCACTCAAAATAACCAACGAACGTGCTAGCCGCACCTTTTTCCTCGCCGCAGCGTCGGGTTACGATGGGTGGACGAATCAGCAACACACGGCTGGGGCGATTCTCCGCCAAGCACATACTTCGTTTTAGTACCGGAGAAGTTAAGCTATAAACGGTGGCCGCTTTTCCGATTGGCCACCAACACGATTGTTCACCGCCACGCCACATTTTCGCATTCCTCCGAGGCCCGCCAAAACCATGATCACGCGCCGCAATATCTGCTCGCTAACAATTTTCTGCACGTGCGTTTACAGTGTGGCGGGCAACTTGATCGCCAACGAACCGAAGGATGAAATCCGGCTCGACGTACCGAACGATTGGCGCGGCGAGCGGATTGCGCTGCCGCCCCAATTTGCGCGGGACATGAAAGTTAAAGGCGTCGAAGAAATCCGGTTCGCACCGGGGATGTTTCAGCCGGAGGCCAAGGATTTTTTCTCGTACGTGATCGTGTTCCGGCTCGAGGGCCAGCCAAAGTTGACCGTCGAGTCGCTCAATGCCGAACTACTCACATACTATCGAGGCTTGGCCGGGTCGGTCGGCCGCGGCCAGATCAAGACCGACGGCTTTTCGATCGGCGTCGTGCCTGATAACAACGGTAAGAAAGCAACCTTGGACGGCTACGTTGCTGCACTGAAATGGGTCGAACCTTTCAAAACGAAACAGGCCCAAACTCTACGAATTGAAATTAAATCGTGGCAGTCGGCCAAGAACCGCCGCACCTGGGTATTCATGAATGTCTCGCCGAACGAAGAGACCGATCCGATTTGGAAGACGATGCGGGGCGTTCGGGATCGATTCCTTGGGCAGAATCGTGGCGAATAGAAGAAACGGTGGCTCCTCTGGCCGACGCTGAGTCCACCTTGGCCCAAAACTCTCAACAAGCGGGCTTCACTCCTCCAGATTTAGAGGCTCAATTCAGCTGTTTGGGGCAATATCGAGGTGTTTACGCGCTTCGTCAGCCCAAGGGCTGGCTGGGTCCAGACGCAAATAAGCCTGCCAGTGCTGCCGCGCCTCATCGCCGAAACCGGCGACGTCCAGGATCGCGGCCAGATTGAAATGCGCGTCGGCGTATGTCGGCACGAGGCTGAGCGCGTAACGTAGCGCCAAAATCGCCTCGTCAACTCGATCCTGCTCGGCGAGCAGATTGCCCAAGTTGTTCCACGCCTCGACGTAGCTCGAATCCAACTCCACCGCCTTACGAAAGTGTTCTACGGCTTCGTTCAATTTGCCGTCCGAATAGAGCACGTTTCCCAAATTGAAATGCAGTACCGGATCGTCGGGATCGTCTTGGGCAACAACCCGATAAGCGGCCAGTGCCTCGTCGAACTGGCCCGCCTCTTCGTGCCGTAACGCTTCGTCAAACCAATCGTCAACTGATTTTTCCTCTGCGCCGGTAACGGTTAATGTCGGCGCGCTGTGGCTGCCTTCGAAGTCGATCTGCAGTTGTCCGTTCGGCTCGGCTAGTTGGCCGTCTTCCAACCGCACAACCAGTCGGCCGCTGGACTCCAGGATCGACAACTGCGACAGCGGATAATCGATACCCGGCAGCCACCGCCGTAAGCGTTCGAGGCCGTCACGGATTCGTGGCGGCATTAATCCCGACCCGACTAACTCATACAACATCTTGGCCGTGGTCACTTGTTGGTAGTCGAACAGCGCAAGTCGATTCACAGTTTCCACCGGCTCAATAAATCCGGATCGCATCCAACAGCGTATCCGATCGCGTGGCAAGCCCAGAATCCGGCTAAGTTGCACAATCGAATAGCGGCGGTGCACGCCCGCTTCTTGCTCGAGCAACCCGAACCGATGCAGGAAAGTGTCTTCCGTGACCAGTTCGATCGCGTATCCTTCGGCCTTGAGCTTCCGCGCGCGGAGCAGGTTCGCCGTTGGAGTGCCGTCTTCTCCCAAGGGCAATCCGTCCTGGCCGATCACCAAAAACTGCGTGTCGCGCGTCGGCGATTGGACAACGCTGCCGCCTAACTCTCCGACCAGCTCGGTCGCTTCGCGGTGCGTCATCGAAGCCAACCGCCCGGTCAACGCAACCTTGGTCCCTTCCAGCGGCTTTGAAAGACTTTTATGTTCCATCGCGGATGAACCGTTGATGCCGACGTTTGTCCCCGGTAGCTCTGCCGACATTTTGGCTGAAATGCCGAAAATTTGAAGTGCCCGAAGCAGTAAAACAACAATAACCGGATTCGGCGTCATAGAACGTCGATCTTCGCCAGCAAAGTTGTCTTAAGGACTCCGCGAAGTGTTTTTCAGCCGGCGGGCGGTGGTACACTTTCTCAACCCGCTTGCTTGCTTCATTATCGAAAGAGGAAATCATGCGCGCTGTCAGAATTTCTACCGCCAGCTTACTGTTGCTATGCGTCGTTATCGGCAATGTTCAATCGGCCGACAAGTGCTGCGAATGCGGTTGCGGGCACAACCTGAAAAAGGTTTATAAGCCAGTTGTGACCTTCAAAGAAGAAAAGTTCACGTGCTGGGACTACAAGACCGTGTGCAAAGACGTGCCCGCCGCGACGACCAGGTGTTGCAAGAGTTGCCTCAGGCAGGGCGAAGTAAAATGCAGTTGTCCGGGTCACCCGAAAAAGATCTCCGTGCCCGTGGCCGAGCCCTACAAATGCAAAGAGTGCGTTCGGAAAGTACCGTGCGTCACATGGGTCGTCGAATGCAAATGTGTAAAGTGCCCTAAAAAATGCGCGAGAGAACCGCGCAAACATTGAGGCCTGGCGGTTTAACGCTCAGCTGGAGCGAGCGGCGGTGACGCCTGCGAAAAGCCGCCGCCTTTGGCCGGTGGCGAAACGGCAAACTGCCGCTGCACGACTCAGAACTTCACCCGCATCTCGACCCGTCCGCCGACGCCGAGTTCCGCGGTTTCACGCTTGGCGACCGAACCGTCGACGACGAAGATAAAGTGCTGGCCAATCGCGTGCTGGTAACGCAGTCCCGTTCCGGCGACGCCGCGATTCGTGCCGCGGTCGGTTTCCGCGGCTCCGCCGACTTCCCAGATCATTTGGCTGCGCGATTCATTGAAGAACCATTGATAGCCGAGGCTCGCGCCGGCCAGGTCATTGGTACGTGATCTCAGCGGCGCTCCAGAGCGGCCTACGCCTGCGGCGGCGAACAAAATTCCCGTTTGACCTAGCGGGCTGCCCATCAGCGGCCCGCGGGCGGGCGAAGTGAACTGGTCGATTGCCACGAAGGCATTCAGATAGACCAGATCGTAGTAATGGTGCGGCGTCCAAGAAATCTGGGCGAAAAGCAATTCGCCCTGATCGGCGTAAGGCGTCACGCCGTTGGTCGGAAACGACGCCAGCAGATGCAGCGATGTGTTGTAGGTGTTGTGATACCAATAGTGCCGGCGGATTCCGCTGAGTCCGACAGCCAATACGTCGCCGTGAACCGCGTCGCCTTCAACATAGGCAACGTCAAAGTTCACGGTGCGCTTGAAGAAGTCGCTCTCGGTCAACAGCGCCACCATGCTGGAATTGTTGTCGCGGCGGTTGGGGTTGCCCGCAATCGGGCTGTTGCGCGTCACTTGGTCCCAAGCGTAAACGCCCGTCATCCGCAGGTTTAGATTTCCGCGACCGTTCAGCGTGTTGCGGGTGAGCGTGACCGCATCGATGCGATCTTCGTTAATCAGCAGGCCCTGCTGCGCCAGCAGCGGCATGCGGCCGACCGAAAATCCATAGTCGAGCAGCTTGAAATCATACGGATCCAACCCCGGAAAAATCTCGCCGACGTCGCCTTCGAAAAACAGCGTCTGCGTGTCGCCGTTGCCGCCCGGCAACCCACCGTCGCGAAAGTCCGCGCCCAGAAAGCGGCGGCCGGTTCCGGCGGCGTTCTCCTTGTCGAACGGTCGGACGCCATAAACGATACGTTCCGTGCCGGATAAATTGATCTGACCGAACAGATCCAGCCGGTTCGCAAACTCGGCCGCCGGGTCGCCGACGCCGTTGTCGAAATACTGGATGGCGGTGCGGAATTCGCCCCAGGCCCAAAACGCCGGACGCCAGATCGCGCCGGTCGGCGTCCGAATGCCTTCCGCCAACGGACCCGGGCCGAGGAACAGTTCATTCCACTCGATAATCAACGGCGGACGATCCGGCACGAACTGGATTCCCAGCGGCTCGGTGTGCAACTCGGTGTGCAACTCGTAGCGGTCTTGGCGGAGGATCTTTGCCAAAAAGTTGCCCAGCGGTTCATTGGGCCAGGTCAGCGCCGTGGGGAAAACTTCCACAAAGCGTTCAACCGCCGAAGGAGGATCTTCGGGGAATTCGATAAAGTAACCACCGTCACCCGGAAACGGCGCGCCCGTCGTATGGAATCGTTCCGGATCGACACCGACAGGTTCGTTTGCCGAGCCGATACCGGTGAGCACGAGCAGTACGGCGGTCTGAGCCCACCAGAGCAGCGCGAATCCGTGGCCGCGGCCCGCCATATAAAATGCGTAATTTGACTTCATTATGATCGATCGCTATTTGAACACCGCGCGGCGCTCGTGCAAAACCAAATGACCTTCTACAATCCGCGTGGCAACTTCGCGAGCACTCAGGTCGTAGTCAAAACCAACGTCGGCGATCGCGTGGATCAGGTTGACCGGGACCATGCCGGCGACCACTTGCACGCTGACCGTGTACGGCCCGCAGCCGGTTAGCTGCGTTGGATGCACGTGATAGCGAGCCCACCGCTCGCCGTTGTTGGTTTCCAAAGTCTGCTTGTGCTTGCGAGCGCCCAGCGGCCGCCCCAGCACCGTGTAGGGCCGCGTCGCGGGTCGAATATAGGGCAGCGGGTCGGGCGAAACCGGCACATTCAGCACCTGTTCGCGCTCGCCACCGCGGACATTTCTGGTAATAAATTTTGTTTGCAACGAAAACAACTGCCGATCGATCGGCAATTTTCCGTTATGAACGTACGCCGAATGGCTGTCGCGGATGTCGCCATTGGGATCAAGGTCGCCCGAAACGAACACAATCTTGTTGTTGGCATCACTGACGATCGTCCGTAGGAACACCATTCGCTCGGCGTCAAAACCGGTCGGCACGCCGTGTCCGTCGGTGCCGTTATAGACGAGAATCCGAAACGCCAACCCGCTGCCGACGCGTGAATCACGCTCGATCTGGCCAAGCCTAAACGCGGTCACCAAGATCCGCCGCCGCGATTCGTTATATTCGCCCAGCAATGTGATTTGCTCATTCAAGATATCCCTTGCGCGATATCTCCGCGCCGGGTCGCGCCACGCTTCGGCACCGTTTTCGTTGAGTTCTCCGGCTGCGTCCGACTGCTCGAATTCACGCGTCCCCCAGCCGGCCCTGTAATTAAACGTGAGCCATTCGCGCATTGTTGCTAGGCCCGGCGGTCCTCCACGAGCATGGGAGTAGGCATCGTGTTCTTCTTTAACCGCCTCCGGGTTGTGCGGAAAAATGCCGGGATGCACGATCGAATAATCGGGTCCGGAAATCATGTGGTTGGTCCGCTTGCGGGGACGGGTATGGACGTTGCCTACCTTGGCGATCGGGGCGATCCGATAGCCGGCCGGCTCGCCGGGTACTTCACCCATGTGGCAGTCCTGGCAAGATTGGTTTTTCTTGCGGGCGGCAGCGGAGGTTTTGTACTCGCTGAAAGCGTCTTCCAATCGAAAGCCGTTTGGCGCAAACACGTCGTGACATGCTCCGCAAAATCCGGAGGTTTGCAATTCAAAAAATGGCACAGCGTTGCTATGGATGACACGGCCGCGCTCTGCGGATCGAGGATCGGTTTTCAGCACCCCGTACTTTTCGCGGTTCGACAATACGTCGGAAAGAATTTCCATGCCGAGCGTTCCATAAACGGGGCCCTCCAAACCGGCGGGTACCAGAAAGTTCCGTCCCGAGCCCTTGCCCCAGCCTTTGTTGATGCGATGACAGACACAGCAGGTGACGCCTTCGCGCGCGGCGGGATGGCGGTCCATGTTGCTCATAATCATCGGCTCATGCAAAGCCATGCCGACTGGCGTGTGACAGCGGATGCAAAAGTCGCCGAGCGTTCCGTTTGTCAGCTTTTGCAATTTGGCCGACATCGCGTTGAACACCGGGCTAAGTTGGGCGTACGCATGAGGCGAAACCGACCATTCACGAAAATGACCGGGATGGCACGCTTGACACCTGGTGGCCGATGGATACGGATCGTGATGAAAGACTTCGGCGTGCGCTTGATCGACCGCCACCTGCTCGACTTCGGAAAGTTCGGCATAAGCGACTTGCTCCGCCGCGATTGTGGCTGCCTTCTTGGCAATGTAAGTTTGCCCGCCGGCCGGCGTTCGCTCCGCACCGGCCACGGTTTGTCGATGTGCGGACGTTTTGGCGCCGTGCGCCGTGTTGGCGTCCAGATTTCCGCTGGCCAGCTCTTTTTCTGTGGCAACGCGCTCAGCGTAGTACCGACCGCCGGGACCGGTGGTAGGGCAACTGACGCCGCCAATCGTGCGGTCGCAGTGGCCGCCACCGCTGTTGGCCAATTTCGAGCCGTGATCCAAATTCAAATAACGATACAGCGCCCGGTACGCCTCCGCTTGTTCCGCAGGCGACAGCTTCCTAAGTTCCGTCGCCGTGGCCTGGGCCGATACAGGCCGGGCGGGCGCCGTAAAACCAACAACTGCGATGACAACCACTGGATAGAACAATCTCGCAGGTCTCATCGTTTGGGTCTTCTCCAGCTTTCCGGGCAGTCGGCTATCGCAGCAACTGCGGGGACTCGTGCGGCATTTGACTTTGGGACTCTCATGAGCCCCTGGTGTTCGAATCGTCCGAGCAACTGGAGGTGTCTGAGCAATTCTTCCCCTCCGGCGGGGTCCTGGAAGAATCCGCATGACCCAGTCAGTAGATACCGCTAAAGCTGAACCTCGTAGCTTCGCGGAGCGCCCCGACTGACGCGGGCGCAACGGCGCTCACAATCGTCTTAACCTGCAAGGATTGCCAACCGAACAACTACAAGAGCCGTAGGCCTCGCGGCGATTCAGTCGTGTGCATTCACATGATAGTTGTGGCAGGTCGTACAGTTCTGGCTGACACGCTGAGGCCGGTGACACTGTGTGCAATCCGATTTCATCACCGTTTGGAAATTCGGCCGGAAAGAATCGGCCGCAGGCCGCGGCCGCCAGTCACCATGAAAAAACTCTGACCGCAACACATTCCAGTCGACATCGGATTCAACCGATGCGTCCGGAGAGTTCAGTTTGTGGCAAGCCATGCAGCCCTGATCGTCCAACATGGTCAAATGTGGCTGGTGCGCGAACCGCGTAAAGTGCCGCTGGCCGCGCTGGGGCCGATACGGATGCCAATTGACCTGATAAGTTCCGTCGACAGTCGCATCGATCGTGTGGCACTTCATGCAGCGGCCCGTCGCGGTAGATAATGAAAGCCGCTGATACAGCTCGCGCAGCGGAGAATTCTCCGCCGCGCTACCGCCGCCGCGGACGGCCACGTCCAGCACCGCCGTCAGCCATTCATCGGCATGGCCCGTTGGCCGGTAGCGCAGTGAGAGATCGCGGCCGCGCACGTACCATCCTCGGCCAATCGCTCCGGACTTGCCGGCAACTGCGGTGGGCTCGGCGATCAATTCGTCATCATCTTTAATCGGACCATCCGGACGATTATCCTCTTCACTCGCTGTTTGGCCGCCGAGCAATTGCTGAAAACTTCCCAGCGCCAACATGATCCAATCGTGCCGGATCAGCCCGGAAAGCCGCCGCACATCATTCTCATCGGCATCTGGCCCAAGCGAGGCGGCGAGCCGCCGCTCGATTTCAATTTGGCCGCCTGCTTTGATCTGTTTGAGTTCTTGCTTCAAGGCGTTGAAGTAGTTTATTGCAAAAACCAGTTGGCCGGGCGTCGCATCCCGCAAGTCGGATAGATCGAGCTTGCGGGCTGCCCCGTCGAGGTCGGAAAATTCATTGCTGTCGCTGAACAACAATCGCATCAGCGGCGGCAGTATTCCCGCCGCCTCGGGGTTTTTCGGTCCTCGCTTCAGTTTGCGGACGTCAAACACGTCGGAATCCAGTACCGGCAGGGCGAATAGCGACAAGCCAGGCAGCAAGTCGTCTTTGATTTGACCCGCGTGGCACGCCGCGCAGCTTTCTCCGAACGGGCGGACCAACATTTTCTCGCCGCCCAGGTCCATTTCATGGCAAAGTAAACATGTCTGCTGCGGCGCCTTTCCTTTGACCACGAACGCCTCAACCCCCGGCTCGGCCGGTAACCGCTCGACGTCGCGAAAATGAACACCGTAGTGCGACTCGTGGTCGAAATAAATCCTCGTCCTGCGGCGATATGGATAGTCGGAGAACTCCGGGTGACCGTGGCCGAAGCTGTCAAACGCCGCAGCGTGGCAGGACTGGCACTGGTTGTCCGCCATCTGCTTCAGATCAAAATTGCCGCCACGATGTTCCTGGTGGCACGTTGCACAGGCGAGCTGGTCGGCGG
>JAYGDO010000352.1:0-2113 GCA_046582885.1 Pirellulales bacterium
CGTGTGCTCTTCCGATCTTGCCGCT
Source organism: Pirellulales bacterium (assembly GCA_046582885.1). Lineage (GTDB taxonomy): Bacteria > Planctomycetota > Planctomycetia > Pirellulales > UBA7805 > JAYZEI01. The sequence goes on from JAYGDO010000352.1 coordinate 26, forward strand.
AGGCGGGCACGCTACGAATTTCTGGCGGCCGTGGCCGAGCAACACGGGGCACGGCTGGTCGCCACGGCTCACACGGCCGACGATCAGGCCGAAACGATTCTGCATCACATCGTTCGCGGTACCGGTTTGACGGGGCTGTCCGGGATGCCGCGCAGCCGGCCGCTCTCGCCCGCAGTCTCCCTGCTGCGGCCGCTGCTCTCGATTCGCCGCGCCGAGGTCGTCGAGTATCTGGCGCAGATCGGCCAGACACACCGGGAAGACGAGTCCAATCAAGATGTAAAATTTATGCGCAATCGCATTCGCCACGAACTACTGCCGCTGCTCGGCGCGGACTACAACCCCGAAATCGTAAATGCGCTGCTGCGACTGGGGCAATTGGCGGGCGACGCACAGGAATCGATCGGCGGCCTGGTCGCCGCCCGGTTTGCCGATACCGTGTCGCTGTCGAAAGATTCGGCCGTCGTTGAGTGCGGCCCGCTGGGCGACGCCCCCGCCTATCTCGTCAGCGAGTTGCTGATCGAGGTTTGGCGAGCAATGCGATGGTCGCTGCAGTCGATGGGATTCGATCAATGGCATTCGCTGTCGAATTGCATCCGTTCGGCCGCTGACGCGCAGTTCTCGCTGCCGGGGAGCATCCGGGCAAAAAAAAAGGACGGGCAGTTGGTACTAACCCGTCCTCAATGAACTGAATGCCGCAGCCTGCGGCAGCGTTAAGTTTTTCAGGTACCGCCGTCCGCAGACGCGTCGCCTCCGATTTCAACCGGTTTGTAGCCGCCCCGCGACTTGAAGTAGAAGATCAAGCCGACGTAGCAGGCCAGCATGAAGAGCGGGAAAACGGTCACGTTGCCCAGAGCGCCCTGTTTAGCTTTGTCTGCGATCCCGTTGACCGCTTCGGCCTCAGCTTCGCCCAAGCCCTTGACTTTGGCGGCATCCAGGGCGGTGTATGCGCCGAGGAAATAAGAGTCGTCTTTGGAAACCGTCTCGTACACACCCGGCTTCTGTTCTTCAATCGCCGTTTTTACGGACTTCTCCTGCATCGCGCCGATCAGCGGTGAGCCCAGGATGCCGACACTCAGCATACCGATGCCCGCGATGGCGTTCAGTGTGAGCGCGCCGCCTTTCGGGCACTGCTCGGAGACGACCCCCAGGGTCGTCGGCCAGAAGAAGGTCTTGCCGAGGCCGTAGAGCGTGGCGGCGGCAAAGATCACCAGCATGCCGCTGGCGGTGGATAGCCAAAACAGGCCCAGTACAGCCAGGGCCGCACTGGTGGCCAACAGACCGAGCGGCGTCAGCTTGTGGACAATCGGTCCAGCAAAGAAGCGGAGCACGGTCATAATGGCGGAGGTGTAAATAAGGACCCACAGCGCGTTGTAACCGGCGGCCTTCATGGGCCCTTCCATGATTCCGGTGATGGCACCGTCCGTCCCCAGTTCTGTCGTGGCCAGCGGCATCATCACCACGCAGAGGAAGAGCAGCAGCGGTCTTCCAAGAGATCTGCAATAGAGTCCATAGGCAACGATGCAGGCAACCAGTAGACCGTAGACGACTCCGTCGGACCAACCGAATTTGCCGCCCAACTCTTTGAAGATGAGAAATCCGGCAATACCCGCACCAATCATACCGAACTCGGCGAGCATTTCCCGGTAGCTGGTTCCGGCGGCAACTCGTTCGTTGACGGGAAACTCGGCCCGGAACAGCATGAACAGGTAAACGACGGCCGGAATGGCGATCAGATAGATGAGAATACGCCAGTCGTCGGCAGCTTGGGATCCCAGAAGGATGGTCAAGATGCCACCCAGGACCAGTCCGCCGGGCCAGCCGGCGTGCAGGATGTTCAGCCACTTCGTTTTGCTCTTGCTGAACATCGTCGCCACAACCGGATTAATAAATGCCTCGACCGTTCCGTTACCCAGACCCAGGATGATCGAGCCGATCGTGAGTAGATTCAGCCCCTTCGTTTGTGCGGCGGTCAGTGCGTCTCCCGCCAGCGCTTCTCCCCCGGGATTGATGGCGGCGTAGGCCGAAAGCGCCAGCGCCGAATAAATGGCATAGCAGATGAAGCTGAAGAACATCGCTACCCGGTAGCCG
>JAYGDO010000125.1:0-6323 GCA_046582885.1 Pirellulales bacterium
CTGTAATTCTTTTGGCGGGATGTCTCTACCTTCAACTTGCTTCTGAGTTTCCCCGTTCCGCTGCGAATGAGTGCGAGGAGGGGAGTAACGGCGACGCGCAACAGAAAATGCCCAAGCCGTTGCAACTTGCGGACCTGGGCGATGGTGTGTGACTTAATGCGATGAATCGCGAAAGTAGCGGAGCAGAGACCCTAACGTGTGGTCGTTTTCGCGGTTCAGTTATGGGCGGGCTTTAGTTGGGGGTCGTTCAAGTCCAGGCGGTAGAGGATTTGGTTGTAGTCGTAGCGGGGGGTATGATTGGGGTTGCCTGAGAAGGCCGCCGTATAGGTGCCCTCGAAGTAGATGACTCGTCCACCCTCCCGCGCCCAGTACGGGTGCTGCATGGGGTTGTAGAAACTGTAGCGGTTATGGGTCATGATCTTGACCGCTCGCCGCCACGGTCCCTCGGGTGCGGGAGCTTCCGCGTACCAAATTTCCCCGAGCAGCGTCGGCTTGCCCCATGATTGCGTGAAGATATTGACCCACCGCTTGCGCCAAGGGTTCCACGCGACGTGGCCATGATGGTGTTTCAATTTCCCCCCCTCAGGGTCGGCAAAATTCACATCCACTTTAACCGCCTCGTAGGTCGAAGGATCAAGCCAGCTTTCATAACTGTCCGGAAATCGCATGTTCGGCAATGTGGAGCCGCAATACACCCAGTTGTTTCCATTTACCCGGTGGCGAAGTGGATGCCCCATGGGATGCAGATCCTTTGGCTTGGAAAACGTGTGGCGCTTCTCGAATATTTCTGTCCGGGGATTAAACTCGCAAAGCCCCGCCTCGTAGGCCGCCATCGATTTGCGAACCTTAAGGTAGGTTGCCACCAGACGCTCGGTTCCCTCTTTGTCCTTCAAGGTGAGCATGCCGCCCAGCCAAGTCGGCCCTTCCCCCTCAATCGGGGCCATCTTACGGACGAATCCGTCCTTGCCCGTGAAGTAGGTATAATTTACTCCCGCATCGGGACGGGCCGCACCTTTCTTGGGCATGGGTGACGTGGCCATGGTGACGTCAAAATTCCCCAATGGATACCGTGGACGATTGGTGTCGCCCCACAGCCAGTACAGTTTGTTACAAAAGATCGCGGTGTGCACACTGTCACTGCCGAGCACCCTGGCGTTGAGAAGGGGTTGCTTGATAGGGATGGGCAATCCGGCCAGCACGCTGTGGTGATAGAGGCCGGCCCCGGTGAGCCGGCAGAGGCGTTCGGCAACGTTGATGCGATTAATGCGAATCGTCGCCGACTTGCCCGGTGTTGCCGTCAGGCGTGTGCCCCGGAAGCCGAATCCGTCCTGGGGAAACTCGTAGCCATGGCTACGCACCGTAAAGAAGACCGGTCCGTGCATCAGTCCCGGTTCATCGAAGGCAACGATCCCGGCGTTGTCGGTCAGATAGGTCACCTTGTGCACGGTGGTCAGGCTGACCAGCGGCACGCCTCGTCCCGTGGCATCATCCACTACCTTGATGAGGAAAGGTTCCCCCGCACGCGCGGCAAAACCCAGCACCAGAGTGAGTAAGGCTGCATAGAGGGTGGAAGAGGGCATTGGGGAGAAGTGGTTACTGGATCGGGGTAAAGTGGCCAGGCGGTAATATCGTGGGCCGCGTGACCGTGGTCAAACCAAGACGCCTTTCCGCTCATTGTCGCGGCGAGGCGGCCGGATTGCAAGAAAAGAAGGGCGGCCGGCAACGCATCGGCCCCTGGTCGAGAGCCGATCGGGATCAAAGTTTCCGCGGCGGCGGTTAATGTTCGATCTTGCAGTTCGGCAACGCCTGCCGGAACTTCTCGACGCCAGCGTCGGCGGTGGATGTGCAACGACCGTATTGGCGATTCTCGGCGTGATCCTAGCTTTCGTATTCGCCATCGAATTCTGGCCGGAGGCCCGATCCGCTCCTGAAAATCAGTCCGGCGGCGGTGAGAGCATCCGGTCGGGCCGCAGGCCAGCAACGTATCTTCTCGGCTGCGGCGGAAGCGCCGCAGCCCGGATCAGATCGTCTCCAGGTTGCACCGTGCGGATGCGGGTAGCGCTGGGTTCACTTTTTTTTGCGCCAATAACTCGGCCATTCGATGCGTCGGCCTTCGTAGCCGGGAAATTTCCACGCCGGCCAAACGGGCGCGTCGTCGCGCACTTTACGGTACATCTGGCGGAGTTCTGCCGCCATGCTTTTGAAGCGGACGGGCTCGTCGGCCAGCCGGTTTTTCTTCTCGCCGATGTCGTCCGCCAGGTTATACAGTTCAAACGTGTCCAGCTCGGCCGTTTTGTGAGACTGCTGATCGGCGGCGCGAATGTCGCCGTACGGCTTGATCTGCGGGACGTTCAGCGTGGCGACGATTTTCCAGTCGCCGACGCGCATGGCCACCTTGGGTTTACCGCGCGCCGCGTTGAACTGCCAGTACAGCGGCGTGGCCCGATCGAGCGGTTTGTTGTCGAAGATCGGCAGGAAGCTCGCGCCGTCGATGACACGGTCGACCGGCAGGTTAAGGCCGGCGATTTCGCACAGCGTGGGCAGTAGGTCGACGCCGCAGACGGGCGTGCCGCTGGTCGTTTTCGGTTTCGTGACACCGGGCCAGCGGATGATGCCGGGTACTCGGATGCCGCCTTCGTAGAGATAACCCTTCCTGTCGCGCAGCGGCCCGGAGGACCCGTGCGGGTGAATGCTGGTAATCGCCGGTCCGTTGTCGCTCGTGAACAGCACAAACGTGTCGTCGCGGAGTTTTAGCGTGTCGACCGCCTCCATCAATTGCCCGAAGGCCGCGTCCATTTGTGTGATGTTGCCGTGGTGGGCGGCGCGGCTTTGTTTGTCGGCCGGTGGATAAAGTTTTGAAAACCGCGCGTCCGTCGAGATAGGCTCGTGCGGTTCGTGGAAACATACGAACAAGAAAAACGGTTTCGGGTCATTGCGGCGTGCGGTTAGCCACCCAATCGCCTCGTCGACGACGATTTGCGAGGAATACCCTTGGAGGGGTCCGGCGGGAATGCCGTTGCGAACGAAGTTGTACGGGTTCTTGTGATTGGGCAGCGCGTTGTTTTGCGTGGCGAACCAATGGTCAAACCCGTGATCGGACGGTTGCGGCTGCCCGGGTAAATTGAACATGCCGTTGAGATGCCATTTGCCGACCTGGCAGGTGCGATAGTCGGCCTGCCGAAGTAACGTCGCGATCGTAATTTCACTTCGCCGCACGTGCATCGGCGAGAGCATCGGAATCCAGTTGTGAATCCCCAGGCGATGCGGCGTGCGGCCGGTCATCAGGCCGGCCCTGGCCGGCGAACAATTTGCCGCGGCGGCATAACAATCGGTCAGCAGCAGGCCTTCCCCGGCAAACCGGTCGATGTTCGGCGTCTTGATGGCCGGGTGCCCGTAGCAGCCGAGATCTCCGTAGCCGAGATCGTCACACAGCACAACGATAAAGTTCGGTCGCGTCTGCCTCTCGGTGGCGGAGGCGGTGTGCGCCGCAAGAACTGCCAGTAGGCTTAAACACGCGGTAATAAATCGAGAACGCATACGGATCCGGGTTTGTTGGTTGTGCTGCTAGGCCAGGCCTGCAAAAGTCAGCCGCAATGATTCATATTTTTGCTGCCGGTCAAGCAGAAACAGTCGGCCGTCCCGGCGGTATCGGTACCGCTGGCGATGTCGTCTTGAACCGCCGAGGCCCCGCTGGCGGTTGCCAGAAAGACACCCAGGGCACCGATGAACCGTCTCTTCGCACCCGCCTTCATCTCCTTCCCAGGTTGGTCCTGCGGAGCCGGCTTTGCGACGGCGACGCCACACGAGCGGCGGACGCCGCCGAGTCGTAAGGGGGCTGCGTCCGCGCGTATTTTCGTACTGCAATCCGCAGGCGGATGTCATTGCTGCAGAGTTATTAACCGGTCCTCGGGAGACTTTGTCAAAACGAGCCCGCGGAAGCGATACTCTTGAGGGCGATCGTTGGCGTGTATCTGCAAACCGATCGGCGACTTGCGGAGCATTTCCGGTTTGTCCGTAAAGTCGAAAATGAGGACGCCGTTGGCCACGAACCGAACTCGGTTTTGCAGTACGAGAATCTCGATCAGATTCCACTCGCCCTTTCTTTCGACTTTGGGGCCTTCACCGGGCGGAACGACGCGGTTTCGCCGGTACGCATCCCAGATCCCCCAGTCGTGACAGAACATGAGCAACGGGCCGCGAAACCCGTGTTTGTTCTCGCCTTTGTCGGTAAATCGTTCGCCGAGCGCGGCGACCGCCGAATGCATTGTCGAGTGCTTTGGCGAAAGCGTCTGCCGGACTTCCAGTAATAAGCGGAAATCGCGATAGCTGTCGTTGCTGAACAGGTACGTACTCGAAGAAACCCGATCGCTGTTCGCGCCCTTGATAACCCCTTCCTCCACAGACCAATAGCCCTCGGCGCCGGTCCAACCGGCGAGATCCTTGCCGTTAAATAATTCGATCGGCGATTCAGTTTGGGGAAGTTTCTCTAGAATGCTCACGAAGGAACCTCGCTGGTTGTCGTCAGCTGCTGCGGACGTAGTAACGGTTAGTATCAGGGAAGCGATTAGAAAAACGGATGAAAGGTTACGGGAGTTCATGCTTGATCCTTCTTCGATCAGAAATCACTAATACCAACTTGTTCGCCGCGGTTGTGGCGATGCGAATCCAAACAGGAGGACAAATAGAAGCCGTTTCATCGCGTCGGGACGGACTCTGCAAACCGGTCGGAACGACGCATCAACGAGGCCGCCGGTCGCTCGCAGACCCCGCGATCCGGGGCGATCTGACTCATCACGGTTAGAAGTAACGAACCCTGCGGAGCGAGACGTTTGACAGGCATCGCCGCCCGGCCCACAATTGCACCCGCGGGGGGCGACTCGAGTCACGAACGTGGACTCAAAAATCCTCGCTGCCGCCGGTCAGTGTACCAGTTGCCGGTACCGCCGCAACGGTCGCCACAACGGTGTCCGCAGCCGCCGCGGATACGTCGAACATTAGGTTTATGGATGTCGGTCCACCATATCGCCCCCGGCCGAACCAGATGCTGAGCCACGGCAAGAACGTGAATTTGAACCGACTGACCTGTTTGCTGCTGGCCATCGCCTGCCCCGCGGCACTAATCCCTTTTCCGGTTCTGTTTGCCGGGGAAACTTCCCGGGCACCCGTCAAGGTCGTGTCGCCGGACAAGAGGTTTACGATCGAACTCTTCCTCGGCGCTGGCGGCCAACCGCGCTATCGCGTAAACCGGTTCCGGGCCGTCGTCATCCAACCGAGCGGACTCGGTTTTGAACTGGCGGACGACGTTGACTGGACCCGCGACTTCGATTCCCTGAAACTCGTCAAGGAAAGCGAGCGCGACTCGACGTGGTCGCCGGTTTGGGGAGAGCGATCGAAGGTTCGCGACCGTTACCGTACCGCGACCGTTCGCTTTCGGCGCAGTAGGCCTCAGGCTGAGTTTCAGGTCGAGGTGCGGGCCTATGAAGAAGGTGTGGCGTTCCGTTACATCATTGAGGAGGCATCCGGTGCTAAGCACATTCGCATTGAAAAGGAGCGGAGCGAGTTCCGCTTTGTCGACGACCATGACATCTGGGCGGTCTACTCGGCGCAGGGGAAATACTCGAAGGTCAAGCTGAGCCAAATCAAACATAGCGTCGAGCGGCCCTGCGTTTTGGAGACGGCGGACGGTGGGGTGATCGCCATCGCCGAGGCCGCTCTGGTCGACTACGCGCGGATGCGACTGCGAAAAACCGACGGCGTTGGGCACACCCTTTTGTCGCGACTGCATTCCCCCGTGGTTGCGGCGCTCCCGCTGAAAACCCCCTGGCGGGTCGTGATGGCCGCCGACAACGCGGGCCAGCTACTCGAGCGCAACTACCTGCTGCTCAACCTCAACGAGCCTTGTGCCATTAAGGACACGTCGTGGATCAAGCCGGGCAAGGTGATTCGCGAGGTATCGCTGTCGACCGAGGGAGGTAAGGCCTGCGTCGACTTTTGCGTCAAGTACGGTCTCCAGTTCATCGAGTACGACGCCGGTTGGTACGGGTCCGATCAGGATGAGAAGACCGACGCTCGCACGGACTCCAGGCAGAACCTCGACCTACAGGAAGTGATCCGTTACGGCAAGCAGCGCGGTATCGGCGTCATCGTTTACGTCGATCGCCGCCATCTGGAGCGGCAGCTGGACGAACTGCTGCCGCATTATAAGTCGTGGGGCCTGGCGGGAATCAAGTACGGCTACGTTCAGCACGGCTCGCAGAAGTGGACGGCGTGGCTGCACGATGCCATCCGTAAGACTGCCGATCACGGACTGATGGTCGATGTGC
>JAYGDO010000047.1:0-24741 GCA_046582885.1 Pirellulales bacterium
GTCGCCGATGTCGCCTTCCATAAAAAGATAATCGGGCGAGTCGGTGACCGGGCAGAGCGAGTCGAGATTGCCTGCGTACGTCAGTTTGTCGAGGTTGGTCAGCCGTCCGCGCTGCTGCCCAAGCCACTGACGGACAAAGCAACTTCCAACGAAACCGGCTCCACCGGTGACAAGAATCGAATCCATGTTCCACTTTCGCAACCCAGATTGAAATACGTGCGAACTGGTCACAGTGTAACGGCTTCGAAGCGGCGCGGGCAGACGAATCTCCGTCGCTGTCTTCGGGCAGGGTTAGTTGGGCTAGCGAGAATTCGACGACAACCGCACACGGGCTTTACTCCCCGGTCGGATGGTTACGAATCCGGTTCTGCGTGGCGGTCATAGCTTTCCGATATCTACGCCGTCCGCCGTGATCAGTGCCATCCAGGCGTCGCCACCAAAGATAGTTGCAGCCTTCTCCGCCTGTCTTTTTTCCGCTTCGGCGTACAGTCGCTTGACGAATTCCATCGAATACGCCGGCGATTCGTCAGATATTTTTCGCACCGAAAATTTTTTGTCGAGCGGTTTGGTAAGAAACTGCTTTAGGTACCGCAGGCCGTCGCCCGCGATCGACAGGTCTCCCAGTGTGTGGATGTTCGCACGGACGCGTTTGGCGGACATCCGCTTCCAATAGACTTCGACGATCTCCGGAATATCGGTGCAAGGCCACAACCCGGTCAGCCAAATTCCAAAATCCTGGCGATGGGACGAGCCTTTCAAGGTTTGCGACACGGAGTCATCCAGGTGGTCGATCAGCTTGGCCGCGCAGTGATTGAGTCCGCGCTTCCACGACCCCGTCATCATCCGTTGAAAGCGATCACCATTGATAATTTCTGAGACGGGCACCGGGCCTAGTTCGTTCTGGCCAAAGTGAGTCACCACGCACGACTGTCTCTGGATTGGAAAGAGTTTCTGTAAGTTCGTGGCTTTCACCTTTGACCCCGCGTCGTTGGTTTCGACGGACAATCCGTCGGCAATTAGCGCGACGTGGCGCTTGCCCCGAGCTCCAATGATCAGTGTCACGGTTGGCTCCTCGGTAAGAATTCAAAACCGGAATTCTGAAGTAAACGGGAAGTCTCGGCGTAGTCGACTCGGCGTCCCCTCGGTATCATGGTGATGGCGGTAGAGCGAGCCGTCAACTATAATTCCGGCTACTTGGACTCCCCGCGACTTCCACTGCAAATCTCGCCCTCTTCAGAAGGAAACCGTCATGCCGAACACTGCGATTTTTTCGCGTCGTGAATTTCTAAAAACGAGCGCCGCGGCCACCGCAATTTCGGGCGGTGTCTGGTCCAGCGTCAAGGCTGCGGAAGACAAGTCCGCCAACGGCAAACTCAATATCGGCTGCATCGGTACGGCCAACCAAGCGCGATTCAGTATCAACAACATTAAGCACGAAAATATCGTTGCCGTCTGCGACATCGATCAGAACTATCTCAACCGCGCAAAGAACGATTTCCAGAGCGCCCGCACTTACAGCGATTACCGGGAATTGATCGCAAAGGAAAAAGGCAAAATTGACGCCGTGACGATCGCCATTGCCGATCACAACCACGCGCCGGCGACCATTCGTGCCATTCGTGCTGGGATGCACGTCTATTGTGAGAAGCCTTTGACCCATACGGTCCACGAATCTCGGGTAGTTGCTGAAGCAGCCAGGAAGCATAACGTTGCCACGCAACTTGGCACTCAAATCCATGCGGGCGAAAACTATCGGCGCGTTGTCGAGATGATCCAGTCGGGCGTGATCGGCTCCGTCCACGAAGTTCACGTTTGGGTCGGCAAAGGTTGGGGTGGTGGCGAGCGGCCCAAGGACGGCCAGGAGCCTCCAAAGACGCTCAGTTGGGATCTTTGGATAGGCCCCGCACCCGAACGGCCGTTTGCCAACGGCCGTTACCATCCCGCACAGTGGCGGCGGTGGTGGGATTTTGGTCAAGGAACGCTCGGCGATATGGCCTGCCACTACATGGACCTGCCATTCTGGGCGCTCGACTTGCGGCACCCGACGCATTGTGAGGCGGAAGGTCCGGGCGTTCATCCCGAAACGTGCCCGCTCGGCCTCACCGTTCGATACAAGTTCCCAGCCCGCGGCAATCTGCCGCCGGTTAATTTCACGTGGTACGACGGCAAGCAGATTCCGCGCGAAGTGAAAGGCCATCGCGTTCCGGGTAGCGGCGTGATGTTCGTCGGCAGCGAGGGTGAGATGTATGCCGACTACGGCAGCTATCGTTTGTTTCCGGCGGAAAAATTCGCGGGCTACAAGCCGCCGGAACCGACCATCCCGCGGTCGATAGGCCACCACAGAGAATGGCTCAAGGCTTGCCGCGACGGATCGCCGACGACCTGCAACTTCGATTACTCCGGCGCGTTGACCGAGTCCGTTTTGCTCGGCAATGTCGCCTATCGCACGGGTAAGTCGCTGGAGTGGGACGCGAAGAACCTGACCGTCACGAACCACTCGACCGCCGCCAAGTATGTTCGGAAAGAATACCGGTCCGGCTGGGAGGTCGCGTAAGGCGAACTGCTCGATTTTAGGGTGGCTTGCCGGTGTGGGCTTGAACTTGCTTTCAAACGTCGGCGCCGCAAATTAGATTTGCGGGTACGGCCCGCCTTACTGTTCGATGTACTTCAGTTGAATCGCCGTCTTCGGCAGTTTCTTCTGAAGCAGCGCCACGCCGCTTGCAGTGACGCCGGTGCGGGTGACTTTCAGATCCTTCAACGCGGTCAGGCTCTCCAGATGTGGCAGGCCGGCGTCGGTCACCGCCGTCGATCCCAGGTGCAGAAACGCCAGTTGCTTCATCGCCTTTAAATGAGCCAGACCCGCGTCGGTCAATTGCGTGTTGTCCACGTTGAGCCACTGCAACTTGTGCAGACCGGACAGATGCGCAATGCCGTCGTCCGTGACGACGACTCGCCACAGATTCAGTTTCTTCAGTGCCGCCATCTTGCCGACATGCGCAAGCCCCTCGTCGAAAATCAGTCCCGTTTCACTGACGTCCAACTCCTCCAGTGCCGGCAGCTTTGACACATGCTCGAGCCCTTTACTCGAGACTTGCGTCTGCGCAACCCGAAGTTTTCTCAGCCGTGGAAATTGTTTGAGCACTGCCATCGCTTCGTCACCAACCAAAGTCTTGGCCAGATAAAGTTCTTCAACTCGCTTTAGCGATGCGAGTTTTGCGAGCCCTTCCTCGCTGACCCACAAGAAATCCAGCGCAAGCACTTTTAGGCTCGTCAACTTTCCCAAGTGCTTGAGCCCTTCATCATCGACGGTAGTACGGCCGCTCTTGCCGTTGAAACGCAAGCCGCGCAGGCTATTTAAGCCCGCCAGATGTGCCATACCGGCGTTGCTGATTTTACAACCTCGCAAGTCGAGATTTACCAGTGTCTTAATCTTGCCGAGTGTCGCCAACCCGACATCGCTGATGTTCGTATCGTTGAGCAGCACCGCGCGGAGGTTTGTGAGATGCGCGAGCGGCGCTAGTTCGGCGTCGCCGATCTTTGTACCGCGAAAATTGACTTCGGCCAGCAGGCCTTTATCGTCGAACTTAAGCGAAGTGGCGGATGCTTTTAGGGATTTAACGGCATCGGCATCATCGGCCACAGTAGTTTTTGAAACGCCAGCAGACAACAGAAAAACAACGCCAACGCGAAAAAGCCATTCCATTTCGCAACCACCTTTCATTGTGAATTCGATGCGGCCCATTACTGTTTTATAACAAGTGGCGGTTCGTTGCTCCAACTAGCTATGTTTCACCGCAGCACAACAAGTGCCGTGCGCGGAACGGATGCGTCACGGCGAGATCCATTTTGAGTTGCGGTTGGACGAACTTAACCAACTCAACCGGCAGAGATCGTGGATTGCCAAAACGCCCATTGCTCTAGTATATTGCGGAACCTCTATTACCCGCCCTCCGCCAGCGAGAGGTGGTATCCGGGCTACTCTCTTTGACTTACGGCAATGTTCGATTCACTGCAGGAAAATTTGTCGTCCGCTGTGCGATCGCTCCGAGGCAAGGGGAAGCTGAGCGAGTCCAACATGCGCGAAGGCCTCGCGCGGGTGCGGGAAGCGCTGCTTGAGGCCGATGTCAGTGTTTCGGTTGTCAAAGAATTCATGGCCTTGGTCACCGAGCAGGCGGTCGGTGACCGCGTGCTCAAGTCTCTTGATCCTGATCAGCAGGTCATTGGCATCGTCCACGATGCGCTCGTCAAGTTGATGGGGCCTGTTGATCCGACGATCAAGTTGCGCAAGGACGCGGTGACGATTTTGATGCTCTGCGGTTTGCAGGGTTCTGGTAAGACGACAACATGTGCGAAACTTGCGCGGCGGATCAAAACCTCCGGCGCGAGGCCCATGTTGGCGGCCGCCGACTTGCAACGGCCGGCGGCGATCGACCAACTTGAAGTGCTTGGCGGCCAGATCGACGTGCCGGTTTACACCGACCGCGAGATCAAAGACCCGGTCAAAGTTTGCCAGGCTGCGGTTAAGGAGGCCAAATCAAACGGCTCGCAGGTTCTCATTCTGGATACGGCGGGGCGACTGGCGATCGACGAAGAGTTGATGGCTGAGCTTACTAATATCGAAAGGCGCGTTCAGCCCGATCAGGTTTATCTGGTCGTGGACGCCATGACCGGACAGGACGCCGTCAACAGCGCAAAAGGTTTCAATGATGCGCTGGAATTAGACGGCGTCATCATGACCAAACTGGATGGCGACGCTCGCGGCGGCGCGCTGATCAGCGTCAAAGAGGTCACCAACGTACCGGTCAAGTTCGTCGGCGAGGGCGAGCGGATCGAGGATCTTGACGAATTCGATCCCGAACGCATGGCCGGGCGGATTCTCGGCATGGGTGACATTGTCGGGCTCGTCGAGCAGGCGCAGCGAGAATTCGACCAGGAAGAAATGCAACGGCAGGAAGAGCGGTTGCAGAAAGGCGAGTTTACGCTTGACGATTTTCGCAAGCAGATGCAGCAGATTACCAAACTCGGACCAATGGGAAAGGTGTTGAAGAAGTTACCGGGAATGGGTGGCATGTCTGACGTGCTAGATGGCGCAGATGTGGAGCAGGACATGCGCCGGTTGTTCGGCATCATCGATTCGATGACCGCAGATGAACGGCGCAATCCGACCAGAGTCATCGATCAGAGCCGCCGCCGCCGCATCGCCGACGGCGCGGGCGTTGCGCCGAACGAAGTCAACGATTTGATCAAACAATTCGATGGCATGGCTGCCATGATGAAACAGATGGCCGGGAAGGGAATCCGCGAACGGATGCGGATGGCCAAGGAACTTCAAAATCAGGCCATGACGAACCCTTCGGGACAATTGACCAAAAAAAAGATCGGTACGGGCAAGCGGCTTACGTCGAAAGAAAAAGCGAAAATAAAAAAACAACGCGAAAAAGAAATCCGTCGCCGCAAACGATCCGGCCAGGGATAGTCGTGACCGACATCGCCGGCGGGGCCCGATTCTGCCTCCCCTCGCTCATGCTTCCGGTTGCTGCTACAAATAAGGATTCAAAATTTCACAGGGAGACCCCAAGTGGCAGTTAGAATTCGCATGAAAAGGATGGGCCGTCGGCACCGGCCGTTTTACCGGATTTGCGCCGTCGACGGTCGTGCGCCGCGCGATGGTCGTGTTATCGAGGAATTGGGAACTTACGACCCGATGGTTCCCGAGACCGATGCGCGAGCGACGCTGAACAACGAGCGGATCGACTATTGGCTTGGCGTTGGCGCACAGCCTTCGGACAGGGTCGGTGTGTTGATTAAAAAATATGGGTCGGACGGAACACATCTCGATGTGCAGGTGGCCGCGAAGGAAAAGTTAGCCTTGCCAAAGAGTTTGCCAGACCTCGGCGCGCCGGCTTACACACCGGAGCCGCCGAAGGAGGAAACACCGGAGCCCGCCGCAGCGGAAGAAACGGCAGTCCCCGAAACGGCTGAGGCTGTTGAAGCAGCGACCGACACCAGCGAGCCGCCGGCCGAAGAGGCGGTGGCCGAAGAAATTGCTGAAGCTCCCGCGGCGGAAGCGGTAGCCGAGGAAGCGGAAGCCGAGGAAGCGGTAGTCGAAGAAGCGGAAGCGGCAGTCGAGGAAGCAGTAGTCGAGGAAACAGCAACCGACGAGGCAGCGACGGAGGAATCCGCCACGGAGGAAGAAGGAAAGAGCGAGTAACCCTATTCGATGCGCTTCGATGTACTGACCCTGTTTCCGGAGATGTTTCCCGGCTATCTTGGCCAGAGTTTACTGAATAAGGCAATTGAGTGTGGCGTGGTTGATGTGCGGTTGCACAATCTCCGCGAGTGGGCGACGGACAAACACAAGTCAGTCGATGATCGTCCGTTCGGCGGCGGGCCGGGTATGGTGCTGAAGACTGATGTTGTTGTCGGGTGCGTCGAAGCGGTTCAGGGAGAAACGGGGACGAAGGGGCACCTGGTCATGTTGACGCCTCAAGGCCGCACGCTGGACCAGGGTGTTGTCGAAGAATTGGCGGGCCACCGCCGGTTGCTTATGTTGTGCGGGCGATACGAGGGATTTGACGAACGAATACGAGATATTTTGCGGCCTGACGAGATTTCGATCGGCGATTATGTGGTCAATGGCGGCGAAGTCGCGTCGATGGTTTTGATTGATGCGGTAGTCCGCTTGATTCCTGGCGTTTTGGGAGACGAGGATAGTAGCCGATATGATTCATTTTCGGGCCCCAACCGCCACCTGCTGGAGTTTCCCCAGTACACGCGGCCGCGCGAGTTTCGCGGACACTCGGTTCCGGAGATTTTGTTGAGCGGCAACCACCAAGAAATTGCCGCTTGGCGGGAGCAACAAAGCCTTCGGCGGACACGTCAACGGCGGGCCGATCTGTTTAATCAAATCGAGAAAAAACAAACAAAAGACAATTCGTAGCGAAGGAAAAAGTGCCATGAATCAAACTAAAATCATTGGCTTGGTGGAAAAGTCGAGCACCAAACAGCAGCCGCCCGAATTTGAAGTCGGCGACACGGTTGATGTCCATACCCGGATTATGGAAGGCGACAAAGAGCGGATCCAGATTTTTAACGGCACGGTGATCGCTATGAGTGGCGAGGGCAGCCGGGAGATGTTCACGGTACGCCGTATCGTGGGTGGCGAAGGCGTCGAGCGCAAGTTTCCACGCCAATCGCCAAAGATTGCTAAGGTCGAGGTCAAACGCCACGGTGTCGTCCGCCGTGCCAAGCTTTATTATCTCCGCGATCGTGTTGGCAAGGCGGTTAAATTGAAAGAACGTCGCGCGGAACGCGGCAAATAGAACGGATGTCGATCCTTCGTGGGGGGCCGTGTCCGGAAAAGCCGTGCGGCGGCAGGCCGAATTATTCCCGTTCGATGACTGAGCCGGCGAAAGGGAGCAGCGCGTGCTGAATTGGCTGCGCCGTTTGCGCCGCCGGCCCCGATCTCTCGGCCGGCGTGGTGAGGCGGCTGCGGAGAAGTTTCTCAAACGTCTTCGCTACAAAATCGTCGGCCGCAGCCAGCGAGATAGGCTTGGCGAATTGGACTTGATCGCCGTTGATCTCCGGGGCGAACGCGGCAAGACGGTTGTATTCGTCGAAGTCAAAACGCGCTCATCGCATGATTCGGGCCACCCGGCCGAAGCAGTCGATGGCGCAAAGCAGCAGCGGGTGACAAAAGTCGCGTTGGGCTATTTGCGGCGTCATGGTTTGCTGCATTATCCAACACGGTTTGATGTCGTTGCGGTCACCTGGCCGAAAGCGGCAAGGAAACCGCAAATCGAACACTTTAAAAATGCCTTCGAACCGCCCGGCGCAGGGCAAATGTTCAACTGAACAAGTTTGGACAAAAAACGACACACTGCGAGATATCTTCGGATCGACATGGCGATTCCCGCCAGCGGCGATTGTTACGTGCCATTCGCCGGTAGACTGAATCGCACCGCTACGAATACCGGCTAACCAGCTGTTGAGCGAGTGCGAGCAGATTTTTGCGGCTGGATTTTGGAATCAGGACTTCGGCGTGTTTGCCAAGACTCAGGACGATGGGCAGTATCTCCTGCTCGTAGGCCGCCGCGATTTCAATCGTCACTGACCCGTCCGCTTGGCGTTCGGTTTTTTGTTTTGGATGCAGCGACTCGATGGCGAGGTCGGCACGCGCGGCGCTGACACGGATGCGGAATTTTTGCGGTCGGCCATCGCGAAAGATGCCGATGCTGTTATCAAAATACTCTTGAGGGTCGAAATCCTTTTTAGGCGCAAAGTGTTTGTCGAGGACCTTTACTGAAGAAATGCGGTCGAGCTTATACGTCTTCATCTGGCTGCCGGCCTCTTCCGCATCAGCCGCCAGAATGTAGATGCTGTTGTTGAACAGGCAGATGGCGTGCGGATGAATTTTTCGTTTGCGGCGGGGTTGGCCGCCAAGGCCTTTGTAGTTGACTTCCGTCGTGCGATGTTCGTAAACCGCGAGGTTGAGCGACGACAACATGCCTTCTTGTTTTGAGTAGTTCTTCGGGACCGGTCCGCGTACAACCAAGCCTGTCCGCTGCCGCTGTAAGTGTTCGAGCACCTGGGGTGAAATCGTTTCGCACATGCGTTCCCAAAGCCGCTGGATGCCGTCCCAGTACGGTGTGCCGGCCAGTGGGTAGAGCAATTCGCGGCCGGCGGAAAATGCGAGCAATTCGACGACACCGATCGGCAGCTTTGGCGGTTTCATCAACGAGCGATCGAGCTTCCAGACTTTGGGCCGTTCGATATTATTCAACTCGACTTGGTGAATCGCGTAGCCGAGATTGCGCCAATGCTCGATGTCGCGCTTGATCGTCTTTTCGTGTAACGACGAAAGGCCGAGTTTATCGATCACCGCGTCGCGCAGCTCGCGCGTGGACAGCCCGAACCGCGAGTTTTCGAGCAACTGTAGGACCTTGAATTGGCGGGCGGTCTGTTTGCCTCGCGCGAACGAATGGGCCATAGCACAGTCTCCCCCCTACATCTGGGCGAGCCGTCATTCTGACACGATCCGGACGGTTCGGCAACGCTTACGCCGCCGTGTCGGCCATCGATCGCAATATTCGTTTCGCGGAATTAAAGTGGTAGGTGACCGTGGATTTGGAGATTCCTAGCGACTCAGCAATTTGCTGGTGCGTTCGTCCTTCCAATTTCTGCGAGACAATGGCCTTTATTTTTTTGGGCAAACAATCTACTTGACAGATCAGCCACTGACGCTGGTGCTCGGTTCGGGCCTTGGTTCGCTGGCCGTTGATCCGATGATCGACGATCTGATTTTCCAGCCGCCCGCTCGACGTTTCATCGCGGGCTACTGTGAAATCGGTCATAACCCACTGCCGCGAGGCGGGCGACCTCAAGTAACTGGTTACCAGGTTACGCAGGATCGTACCCAGCCAGGTTCGAACTCCGCCCTTGCCCGCCTGCCACCGAATCTCTGGGCGTTCCAGCGTCGATACCGCCTTGATCATCGCCTGCTGCAACAAGTCTTCGGCCAGTTGATGACGCCCGCTGTGTCTGGCGGGCAGTTGTTGCAGTGCCTGGCAAAGCAAGCTCGATCGTAGACGCTCCGCTAGTTTGTCGAACGCGGTCGCTTCGCCACCGTAAAATTGTTGCATGAGTTCCGCATTGGTTTCGGCCTCGGTTCGCACTCCCACACTTTGCATGGCACTTTCTTCCTGTAAGGCAGAGGATTTCCGGGTCATTCGGGCCTCGACTACTTGGCCTGAAACTATTTTCGAATAGAGCGTGGACACCTCTGGTCCACACCAGCGAGAATTTTTTGGAATTCCGTAAGTACCATCCAGGCAGCAGATTAGGCGTAGTGGCTGCCCGGTGGACTTGAGAAAAAATGAGGACCGGGAATGGTTCAACAATTCTCGGCGTCAGAGTTCGGACGTCACATCGACGATTTTGTCGTCGCGGACCACAAAGAACTGTTCTGTCTGAATCCAGCCGCGGTGTTTGGAGGGATAGCGGTACTTGACCGCCAGCACAATTCCGCCGTCGCTGGGACCCGCCGTAGTTTCCGAGATCGTCTCGACGTGGTATTCACCGTCATACTTTGATTCCAGCCACTGGTTAACTAGCTGTACTCTAGGCGATCCGCCACGAACGGAAATATCAAATTGCACAACACTCCAAACGAAAAGCAAAATACCGGTCGCAACGATCGCAAATTGCCCGGCAAGTACTGCGCGATTCCAATTCTTGCTAGCGTACCGGTCCTCGCGGCGCGTGATGACGTCCAAAAAATAATCACGGGCCGCTTGCCGGTACGAGCGGACTAATTCCGACCGCGATGTTGCATCCTGCGTCGCCAAGACGGAATGGCCGGCGTTGGTTTTCTCATTAATTTTTAGCGCAGCGGAATCCGCCTCGCACGCCATGAAATCGGCAATGGCGTCTTCCGTAATTCGCCACTGTTCTGGACCAACCCGCCTGCCATGCAAGTCGCCGCGGGTCAACCACGAGCGTACTTGTACAATCTCGCCGGATTGCAGGCGAACTCGGCGAAAGATCACCCGGGCCGCCTGTTCAACAGAAAGCGTTTTCGACATATTTTCGCGTGTTTTCCGCGAACCTAACGGACTTGCTCCACCGCAGAGATCATCTCGCCACCATCGCGCGTCGAATAGGCCCGCCAGGAACCAATATTAATATCGGGGCTGATCAACTTTGTCCCACCATCCAGAAATAAGACATAAACCCCTTCTTCGCGGTAACTGCGAGCGGTTACGGCTGCCCATGTCGGGTTTTCGTCCGCCGCCGCCGCCGCACGGTTTTTGCCCTCTTGCCAATTGGTCCAGTCGATATCGACCAAAACTCCATCGCCCGCGACATCCACCAGGACCTTTTCGTTGGGTCCGAATACGGTGGTAAATCCAATTTGATGCACGCGGCCATCAACCCACTCGGTGTGTCCTGAATTCGTCTTGTAGTTTCCGGCCCCATGTGCCGCCTGGACCAACGCCTGCACGTCGGCCACATCGGCCAGCGTGTTCAGTCGCCCGGCGGTGTCGGGAGTTACGACGTTTAGGAGATTAGAAATGTTTGCGTTCGAGGAATCGCTGCCGTTATTTCGGGCGTATGGTTGCCACGCTCTTACTTCAGCGAAAGCAATTGTCTTCGACATGCCGTCGTTCTGAAATGCGGACGAAGTGAAGCCACGGCCAGGAGCAAACGCGCCGCCGCCAACATCACCGGTGGCTGGATCCCAGACGAAAAACGTGCCAAGATTAGCGGCGTAGTTGACCGGGTAATGATTCGGCTCGCCGTTTTTGAGTCGTGCTTCATCCCGTGGTTCGTCGGGGCTTACGTAGATAGGAACGCGGCTCGCCGTCAGGTGACTTGCCGTACCGTCGACGGTCACAAGGTCGCCCAAGCCTCCACCGGCCGTGTACTCGCTGTACGATCGTTGGTAGTCGATGCGGCTGGCAAGCTCGACCTCTTCAATGTACGGCAGGAGCAACGCGTGAATTGACCATCCGTCCACGTTGTTTCCGTTTGGGACGTCCGGTTCATACCAACTTGGCGGAAACATCCCCTTGGCTGCTTCATATTTGTGTAACGCGGTTCCGATCTGATCGAGATTGTTGGCCGAGAGCAGCCCCCGCGCCGTGCCGCGGGTGGACATTAACGCTGGAAGCAAGATCGCCATTAACATCCCAATCAGGACAATAACCACGAGCAATTCGACCAATGTAAAGCCGTGCCGAGTTTTGGTTTTGGACTGTAGTGTCTTCATCTCTTTCGCTCTCCAAGAGTTGTGTGCCGAAACACCATGAAAATGAGACTCAGTCTCAATTAGGAAGTGATTATTGCGGCAAGAGTTCGGCCTGTCAAGCCAGTGCCAAGGGAAAATTTTTGAGAGACTCGCCGCCGTCCGGACCTCGATGGCGGTGTCCGGATAAGACGGCGAAATACTCGCTATTTATGGGGGGATCAAGCGACCGATACTACGGTGGTGCTATCACGGATGGAAAGCACCTCCGCCCGCGAGGTCTCCACTGTTTTCATCTGCGTAAATTGTCACCAGTTGTCGAGCCGTCTGATGGGGACGATAACGACCTCAGGCACCTCGTTCCGAGGCTCCACGCGTCCGCATCGGTTCTTTCGCGGAGTCATCCGCGAATGCACTTGCCTGACCGGCCTCAAGCCCGGAAAACGGACCTGTGCGGCCTGCTCTACTCGCATACTGACCTGTTCCTATCATTAGCGGGTTTGGACGGGTTGCTGGCGGTGCTGTCTGTGGAGAAATTCTGATCCTGAGGGCACCGGTCCGACGATCATTCATTTGATGCGGAGAGGTCTGGCACGACGGTTCATTTCGGTCACCAACCGCGATTTCTCATTCGAGGGCATTGGAGCAACCCATGTCAGTTATTTGCAGGCTGTTGGCGCTGTTTGTTTTCTGTACTGGTTGCACTTCAACCAAGGTTCGCTTGCCGGCCAAACAATCACCCGCGGCTCAGGGCAAGCAACGCATCGCGCTGATTGGTATTCGGGGCCCCGACGACATATCCCGGGCAGCGCACGACGGTCTTGTTGCGGTGATCAACGAATCCCCCAATTATCAATTGTTTGAGTGCCCCGAGGCCGGGCTATCCCGCGGCCGGGCCGTGCCAACGCCACTGGCGGTCAAACTGCAGCAAGGCCGGATGCTGGGCGCAAACCTGCTGCTGGAAGGGGCGATCAAAGCCCGCATCGATAAGAATGAAATGGGCCGCTCAATCTCGTTCGGCGATCCGACTTTGATCGTCACACTCAGCGTCAAACTGTTCGACGTTGAAACGGGCCAAATCACCTTCAACGACAGCGTCACAGAGTCGATGAAAGACGACTTCGATATTGGCCCGCGGGGCTCCGGCTCCGTCGAAACTATTTCCATCCGGTTAGCCGAGAGCTGCTCGAAGACCATGGCTGATCGAATCACCGAAAATATGTGACCCATCGAATTGGAATTGGCTGGCGCGACATTTGGTAAACATGCAAGCCATCTAAGAAGCGGTATTGCAGCGGCGCAGGCGGAAAACTGGCCGCTGGCTCAGGGTTACTTTCAGCGGGCTTTGGCCGAGAAGCCCAAAAGTCATGAAGCGCTATACAACCTTGGTGTTAGCCACGAAGCGCTGGGGCAGTATGCTGAAGCCGCTCGGCTCTACAAACTGGCCGGCGAAAAGAAGAATCAGGCCCCCTACCGGATGGCTGCCAGGCGGGCCCAGCGGGCCGAACAGGAAATTATTCTCGCGATGGCCAAAGCTCAGCGGGCGGCGATGTTGGCTCAACAAACGCACCAACACCAACCGGGCCCCGCGCCGCCAAAATTCGGCGGCCAATTCTCCGCGGGACCACCGGTCGCCTCAGGTCGCGCCGCTGCGTATTTTCACGATCGTCCGGTCTATGTGGGCAGAACCGGTAGCGGGCCTATCCGTCGTTTACCACCTGTCTGGTAAAGCAACGTTGACGGCGGATTCTCGTTGAACCCTCTAACACGTTACAGCGGAATACCATACGCCATTTCCTGCCGACGGTGCGGGTGTGGTATTTTCTATATATTTCTTGTGTTTTCTAGTCTCCCAAATTAGGATCAAGTTACAGAGGTTATCTATTTTTCCGCTCATCAAACGTTCCCATCTGGGTGGCCCGCCGTGGCCTGCAGGTGGGGGCGTACCGGACACCCGGGTTTTTTTGCTGCTCTAGGAGATTTGCACCCATGTCAAAAGGACGTTTGCCGGCGGTGGCCGTGTTGACCCTCGTTTTCTGTTGTGCGTTGAACGTGGCGGCTTACGGTCAATTGACCGGAGTGCAGATCGATGCCAACGGCGTGTTGCGGCTGATTGTTTACAACGATCCGGGCGGACGCCTAATGCAGGGCCGGGTCGCAGCGGCTAGGCGCAATTTGGATCAGGATATTGTCCGTCGCAGTCAAATGCGAAAGATTTCGCTGAACCGGCTGGAAAAAGCGGTGGCCGATGGCTTGGCGAACAACCGGCAGCCAACCGATGCGATGAAAAATCTTGCTGGCCTGACACGCGTCAAATACGTCTTCTTCTATCCGGAAACCAACGACATCGTGTTGGCGGGGCCGGCGGAAGGTTGGTGTAAGGATCTCGCGGGCCGAGCGGTTGGTATCCACAGCGGCCGGCCTGTCGTTGAACTTCAGGATCTGATTGTCGCCCTCCGTGCCTTTGCTCCGGGAAGCCCGAACGATCCGTTTATGGGCGTTTCGATTAATCCTCGCAAGGAAGGTCTACGGCGAATGCAGGAGTACCTAAACGGACTTCGTAACATTCGGAAGACCGACGCGCCGCGTATCGCTCAGAGCCTGCGGGAGACGATGGGCATGCAGGACGTCGCTGTTCACGGCATATCGCCGCGCACACACTTTGCTCAGGTTTTGGTTGAAGCCGATTACCGGATGAAGATGATTGGTATCGGTCTGGAGATGCCGCCGGTAAAGATGACGACATATATTGCCAAGGCCGGGCGTACCTCAGCGAGCAAACTACAACGGTGGTACTTTGTACCGGAATACGAGTGCGTTCGCGTCACAGAAGATGATCTGGCGATGGAAATGGTCGGTGATGGAGTCAAACTGCTGACTGAGGATCAATTGGTTTCAGCCGACGGCTCGCGTCGCTCCAGCGGACAGACAGACCGTGCCAGCAATGCGTTTGCAGAATCGTTCACTCGGACATACTCGAAAATGGCGAAGGCAAACCCGCTGTGGGCGCAGATGCGCAATTGTATCGATCTGGTGGTCGCCGTCGCGTTCATTCGGGAACAGGGCTACTTGGATCGATCCGGTTGGGACTTGGGTATCTTTCGCGATGAGCAGGCTTACGCTGTAGAAACATACGAGGCGCCGGCTCAGGTAGAAACCGTCGCCAACGTTGTTTGGAAGGGCAACCTGTTGATGACGCCGGTAGGCGGTGGCGTACAACTCAAGCCAACGCTGGCGTTGGAACCTCGCAATCTGCTGGACGACGAAAAGCAGCGGGTCAAGAAGGCGCATGATGGCGTTGACCCAGCCAAGATCGCCGATCGCTGGTGGTGGGACTGAAGTAGCGGCCGGAAGTCGGTAGATCTAGTCGCCCGCCCGCGACGATTGAATCAGGTCGTCAGCGCCCCGCTCGATCAATTCGTTTGCGGCTTGTTGGCCAAGTGCTCTGGCGTCTGTACTCGCCCCGGTGACGTGCGTTTCGATCCGCTGGGTTCCGCTGCGATTAAGCACGACAGTACTGAGCCTTAGGTTTTCTTCGTCTGCCTGGCGGGCCCAGGCACCGACAGGCGCGAGGCAGCCGCCACGCAGCCTCGCCAGCATTACTCGCTCGGCCGTGACGGCCATGTGGGTTTCCGGATCGTCGAGTTCGGCAACCGCCGCCCGCGCGTGTTGGTCGTCTGCACGAGTTTCCAGGCCCAAGGCCCCCTGTCCGACGGCCGGCAGAAACCGTTCTTTCGGCAGTATTTGCTGGCTGAAACGTTCCTCGAAGCCGAGTCGAATCAGACCGGCCTCGGCCAGTATCACAGCATCGAATTCGCCACTCTCCAATTTTCCAAGCCGAGTTTCAACGTTTCCGCGGATTTCGCACACTTTCAGATCGGATCGCCAGTGTTTCAGTTGCGCCTGGCGGCGAAAACTGCCGGTGCCGACGACGCTGCCGGTCGGCAGGTCGTCAATCGTATGTGGCCCCCGCGATACCAAAACGTCACCACATCGCTCGCGCAGAGGGACCGCAGCCAGGACGAGACCTTCGACCGGCTCGGTTGGCAGGTCTTTTAAACTATGGACCGCCAAATCGATCTGGTTGTCCAGCAGCGCTCGCTGAATTTCTTTGGTGAACACGCCAGTTCCGCCAAGCGACTCCACGGGGCCGGCAGATTGCCGGTCGCCGTGCGTCGAGATAGTGATGACTTCGATTTCGACGCCGAACTCACGGAGGCACGAGGCGACGAAATGGGCTTGCCACTGCGCGAGTTGGCTGCCTCGGGTTCCGACACGGATTTTGGTGGGTGACGGCACTGGTTTTTTGTCGTAGAGACTCGGAGCGGACGAAGACGGGGTTAGCCGCCGGCAGTCGGCGGCGTCGAGTCGGACTCGACCAGCGAATTGTCGGTGATCGTTGGAACGGATGCCCCGATGACATTTGCAGCTTCCTGTTTGCGCTTCATCCCTGCGGTCAATTGTTGGGGGGGCACGACGACTCCACAGCTGACGATATACTGCAGCGCCTGGTCGATCGTAATATTCAAGTCGATCGCCTCGCTTTTCTTGATGGTGACCGTAAAACCGGTCATCGGTAGCGGTGACGTTGGAATTAAAACTGCCAACACTTCTTCGTTGGCCGCGGCCGCCAGGTCAGCCATGCTGTCGCTGGTGACCATGCCCAGCGACCAGATTCCTTTTCGCGGATACTCGCAGGCGATGACGCGAGTGTATTCAACCTGACTTTCGCTGAAAACGAAATCGGTGACTTGTTTGACCGATCCATAGACGTTGCGAATGACCGGAATTTGTTCAACGCCCCGTTCGAACACCCCCAACGCAAACGTGCCAAGGCCGGCGGCCAGGAACTTGCCAAGCAGGTAGCACGCCAAAATGAACACGCTCCCGAACACCGGCAATACAAATTGCGGCTGTAGCCATTCAAGTTCAACGTATTTTCGATACGCGGCCTCACCGCTGAGGGGCATTTTTTCGTCGGCGTCCAGCTTGTCGGCCAACTCTTTAAAAACGTGAGTAGGAATGTAATGGCGGAATTCCGAATCCCGGTTGTCGGGCAAAATATGATACGTCGTCCCGTTGAACATGTTCTGCTCCGGAAGCAGTTTGTCCGGAGACTTCTTGACAATTTTCTCCTCGGTCGTCACGAAGACCAGCAGTTCGCGAGCGGATGAGGTGACTGGTTTCAGGACAGAGTCATTCATCATGCCGCCAACCCAGAGGAAAAATACGACCGTCAACAACGGCGGCAGAACCACAGCCAAACCTCGAATCACGGCGCGCCGAAACGGTCGTGGTTTCGAAGTCTTTTTCCCGGAAAGTGTTCGTTCTGGTGACATCTAATTAAAAATCGCCGGACGGTGTGACGGCACGCCAATTATTCCACCGCGGTACGAAAATCGGAAAGGGGGTGGGCGTTGGCCAAATCACAATGTTCGCTGTTTCGTGGTCCGTTGTTTCGTGAGAATCGTGTCGTTGATCATTGGGGTTCTATTGTTGCGGCATTGCGCGGGCGATGGTGGTCACGGCGACTTCGCTCGCACCGGCGGCAAAAAGTTCGCGGGCCGCCTCGCTGCACGTCGCACCGGTGGTCAATATGTCGTCCAGAATCAGTACCCGCTGACCGTTTAAATCATATCCTGTTCCAATCCGGAACGCACCGCGTACGTTGTCGAAACGTCGTCCGAGTGGCAAGTCTGCTTGGCGTTGTGTTTTGCGCTTTCGAGTTAGCAGGTTGGGTGCAAATGGTACGTTCAGATGTCGCGACAAAGATTCGGCCATTGTTTCGGCGGTATTGGTACCCCGCCGCAACCGCCTCGTCCAGTGCATGGGAATTGGGGCGATCACATCTGCGCAATAACCCGTCAATTCTAAACACTTGTATTTTCCCAACAGTTGCGCCAGTGCAATCGAGAGCGGCTCGGATCCGGGGAACTTGGTCCGCAGTACCGCGCGGCGGATATTGCCCTGGTAAACCGACATCGCGATCACGCTCGAAAACCGAAGTCGCTGTTTGCGGCAATGGACACAGGACGACCGATCTTCGCTAACGTTTCCGGGCAGTTTAGCGCCGCATCGTTGACACACCGCTTCCCGCGAGGTTTGAAATTCGTTGCGGCACTTGCCGCACAGTTGTATTTGATCTGTGGGCTCGGCGATATCGACTTCGCAAAAACTACAGCCGGGCGGAAACAGCAGGTCAAACCCAATTTGTCTTGCCGCGGGGAACAAGTTGTCTGGTATTGCCTGTCGCATACGATGCCTTCGGTAATTATGACCAACTCCCCAATATCCTAGAGGCGTACCATTTTAACGCGTCACCGGGATTTGGTCTTTTTGATTTTGTTATCTTAGTGGTTATTCCGGCGTTGCGCAACGGACTTGACCCAAGCTTCCAAGGTTTTCTATGCTCCCGACCTTGAAACGCGCAATCTTCGCCAACGAGCCTGTCAAAATGTCCGATGACCGCCCACTGAGCCAGCGAGCGCGACGGGCGGGTGGGCAGCCCATCGGCTTTTTGATGCAGGAGGCATTAGCGCGGCCCGAACTGATTTCGCTGGCGGCCGGTTTTGTCGATCAAGCCACTTTGCCGGTGGACGCGGTTCGTCAGGCGACTGAACGTGCTTTGTCCGACCCCGCCACCGCCCGCGCCGCTTTGCAGTATGGCTGCACCGCGGGCGAGCCTAAATTGCGTGAAATACTGCTGGAGCGGCTCGCTGCCGCCGACGGGTTTTCGCCGACCGACCGCGGATTGTCAGTCGACCGCATCATTGCCACCGCGGGCAGTAACGAATTGTTGTATTTGATCGGTGATACGCTGGTTGACCCCGGCGACATCGTCCTCTGCGCCGCGCCTAGTTATTTTGTCTATCTTGGAGTGTTGAAAAACCTGGGAGCCAGGTCGTTTGGTGTTGCCATCGACGAAGATGGCATGATTCCCGAGGCGATCGACGAATCCCTTCACCGGCTTGACCAAAACGGCGATCTTGGTCGCGTAAAAGCAATTTATGTCAACAGTTATTTTGACAATCCCAGCAGTACTACCCTGACCGCCGATCGCCGAGTGGCCTTGGTTGAAATCGCAAAAAGATGGAGCCGGCACGGTAAAATTTACGTGATCGACGATTCCGTCTATCGTGAGCTGCGTTATTTTGAAGAGGACATTCCCAGTCTGCTTGCCGCGGACGAAACCGCAGACACGGTAATTCATACGGGATCGTTCTCCAAATCGTTTTCTCCCGGATTGCGCGTTGGTTGGGGTGTGTTGCCGACGGAATTGGTCGAACCGATTCTCGATCAGAAGGGTAATATCGATTTTGGCTCACCCAACCTAAGCCAGCAAGTTATGTTGGCCGCGTTAGATCTCGGTCTGTTCGATCAACACATCACGATCTTGCGCGAAAACTATCGCAAAAAATTGAATGCAATGCTGGACTCACTGGACAAACATATGTCCTCTATGACGGACGTCCGGTGGGGCAAATCCAGAGGCGGCCTATACGTCTGGCTGAAGGTGGGTGGCACAGACACCGGTGTGGACGGGCCATTGTTCCGCCGTGCGCTTGACGAAGGCATATTGTATGTTCCGGGTGTCCATTGTTTTCCAGCAGAAGGCGAACCGGCGCAAACCGACATGATGCGGTTGAGCTTTGGCGTGCAACCGCCGGAGCGAATTCGCGAGGGAATTGCGGCATTGGCGACTGCAATTCGAGGAGCAAAAGAAAGGGAATGACTAACCCTCGTCTTTGTTCTCAGGACCTATCCGGGAACGAAAGCGAATGCGTCAACACGTTCACTGATAATTAACGATACAATATGGCAATTATCGATCGTTTTCTGCTGCGACAGTTTTTCTGGGTTTTCTGCATATTGTTCTGCAGCCTGCTGGGGCTGTATGTCGTAGCCGACAGTGTGAATAACTTCGAGGAACTTAGCAGTTACGGCAAACAGAACGGCGGCATGCTCGGGGTGCTGGGCGAATATTACGGATACCGTTCGTTTGCGTTTTTTGATCAGTCCAGTCCGTTGCTGATCCTAGTCGCGGCAATGTTTACGGTCGCGGCCTTTCGTCGACATAACGAAATGACAGCCCTAGTGGCGGCTGGAATCTCAAAAGCCCGTGTGGTGCGGCCAATCATTTTAGCAACGATTGTGTTGGCTCTGCTGGCTGCGGCGAATCGCGAGCTGTTGTTGCCATCGATTCGCGAAAACCTCGGCTTCAACGCGCAGGATCTAGTCAAGGAGCAAGCATTCCAGCCGATGTACGATAACGGAACCGATATTCTGATCGGCGGTCAGTCGGTGCAGCGGCGCGAGCGGCAGATTCTCAAGCCAAACTTTTTTTTGCCACGGACTCTGGATCGTTACGGAAGGCAACTGGTTGCGGAGCGGGCCACTTTTATTCCGACCGATCATCAGCGGCCGGGCGGCTATTTACTTGACGAGCTGACGCAGCCGAAATCACTGGATGAAAGCGACTCACTGTCGCTGGGCGGCGAGCCGGTAATTATCACGCCCAAGGATGCGGATTGGCTGGGGTCCGGTCAGTGTTTTGTCGTCAGTGGCGTTCAATTCGACCAACTGGCAGCCGGTCGCGCGTGGCGGAATTTCGCGTCGACGGCTGAATTGATTTCTAGTTTGAACAGCCCCAGCCTACAGCAAAGCTCCAAAGTGCAGGTTGAGATTCATTCGCGGTTCATACAACCGTTGCTCGACGTAACGTTGTTGTTTTTGGGACTGCCGATCGTATTAACCCGAAATCCGAGGTCGCTGTTCGTCTCGGTCGGCTTCTGTGTGTTGCTGGTGGTGGCGTTCATGATCACTGTTCTGGGTTGCCATCAGTTGGGTTCAAATGCGACAATTCCAACCGCATTGGCGGCCTGGTGCCCGCTGATGATATTTGTCCCGCTGGCGGTCGGCATGTCCGATCCGCTGAGGGAATGAAACCCTCGGCAGAAGCCTCCCTACCGACGACGATGAAATCAGTTAAGAGAACAAAGGAGTGTTCCTAATGGAAAATCTCGCCATGGCAACATCGGAGTCAACCGCCGCGGCGGAATCCCCCTGGATCGACGGGATGACGATCGGTCAAGTTCTTGAGCAAACCGCCGAGAAGAGAGGCGATGCGGACTGCCTCGTTTTTCCAGCAATTGACTTTCGTATGAGCTTTCGCGAATTTCGCGACGAAGTTCGTCGCGTCGCACGCGGCCTGCTGGCCATGGGCATTGGCCACGGAGATCATGTCGCGATCTGGGCGACCAACGTGCCGCAGTGGGTCGTTTTGCAGTTTGCCACGGCCGAGATTGGTGCGGTGCTGGTGACCGTCAACCCGGCCTATCGGCCATTCGAGTTGAAATACGTTCTGGAGCAAAGCGATGCCGTTGCGCTGTTTTTGGTCCGCAGCTTCAAATCATCGAATTACTTCGAAATGCTCGCCGAGGTGTGTCCCGAATTGGCCGAAGGCGAGCCGGGAAAAATTTCGAGCGAGCAGTTTCCCAAGTTGCGCGCGGTGGTAGGCATCGATGATGTGCCGCCCGCCGGCGCGTTGTCGTGGGATCAAGTGATTCAGCGCGGCCAGGACGTCGACGAAGCCGAATTGGACATCGTCGCCGCCTCGCTGGACGCCGGACAAAAAATCAACATCCAGTACACGTCCGGAACGACCGGCTTTCCCAAGGCGGCAACGCTGAGCCATCGCAATTTGTTGCTCAACGCGTACTACATCGGCGAGTGCCAGCGGATGACCGAACAAGACCGCATCTGCATTCCGGTTCCGTTTTACCATTGTTTTGGCTGCGTGTTGGGAACGCTGTGCGCAGCGGTCTACGGTACGGCGATGATCGTGCCGGCCGAGTCATTCAATCCGGCCGTGACACTGGACGCCATCGAAAAGGAACGCGCGACGGTGATTTACGGTGTGCCGACGATGTTTATCGCTCAGCTTGAAGACGAGTTGCTTGAAAGCCGCGACCTTACTTCGCTGCGCACGGGTATCATGGCCGGCAGCCCTTGTCCGATCGAAATTATGCGAAAGGTGATCGATAAAATGGGTGCCAGCGAAATCACCATTGCCTACGGGCAGACGGAGGCTTCACCGGTCGTCACGCAAACACGGACGGACGATCCGCTGGAACTGCGCGTGGAGACCGTCGGCCGGACAATTCCGGGGGTAGAGGCGAAAATCGTCAATCCCGAAACGGGCGAAGAGTTGGGCGATAACGAGCAGGGTGAGTTCTGTTCGCGCGGGCACGTCGTCATGATTGGCTACTACAAGGACGAGGAAGCAACGCGCCGCGCCATCGACGCAGACGGCTGGCTGCATAGTGGCGATCTCGCGGTGCGTCTTCCCAACGGATACTACAAGATCACGGGCCGCATCAAGGATATGGTCATCCGTGGTGGCGAAAACATCTACCCGCGTGAGATCGAAGAGTTTTTATTCACGCATGATGCCATCGAGCAGGCTGCGGTCGTTGGTGTTCCGGACAAAAAATATGGCGAGGAACTGTGTGCTTGGATTCGCCTGAAAAGTGGTTTTGCCGGCAACGACGGGTTGGCCGACGAGTTGCGGACATTCTGTCGCGATAATTTGGCCCGCTTCAAAGTCCCTCGCTATATCCGCTTCGTAGACGCATTTCCGCAAACGGTTACGGGTAAGATTCAGAAATTCAAGATCCGCGAAGCGATGATCGATGAGTTGGGACTAGAAGAAGCAGAGACGGCTTAAGGCGGAAATCGCGGTGGCCAATTCGGGCATCGTCGGTCATTTAAATATCATGTCCGACCCAATCTACCAGGAAGTGCTTACGCGTTTTTCCGACCTGCTCGACCGCGCCGCGCAGACCTCTCTGCGCGAACCCACGGCGGTGACGCTCGCCACGGTTGACGCCGATGGTCGTCCGGCGGCCCGCATCGTTCTGTTGCGCGGCTTCGACGAGTATGGATTCGTCTTTTACACGAACTCGCAAAGCAAAAAGGGTCGTGACTTGGCGGCCAACCCCGTTGCCGCGCTTTGTTTCTATTGGGACGAACTGCGCGAACAGGTGCGAATTCAAGGGGGCGTGGAGCCGGTCACCGATCAGCATTCGGATGAGTATTGGCAAACGCGTTCGCGCGATAGCCAGATTGGTGCCTGGGCCTCGCTGCAGTCTGAGACACTTAATGACCGTGCAACGCTCGAAGAGAGGTTCACCGCGTACGAACGCCGCTTTGCCGAACAACCGGTGCCGAGACCGGAGCATTGGTACGGTTATCGCGTCGTACCGGACCGGATCGAATTCTGGACCAGCCGCGAAGCCCGACTCCACGATCGCGAGCTCTACGAGCGCGGCGGCGACGGCTGGTCCAGAATTCTTCTTTATCCGTGATCTAGAGAACGGTCACTATTCGGCCGCGGGCTTCGCGTCGGCATCCAAATCGCCGAGGGCATACTGGAAACCGGCGAGATAGTGCTGCAATACCACGGGGTTAAAGTAAATCTCGTTGCGGTGGCCCAACGAGCAATAAAACGTCCGTCCGCCTCCGTATATGCCGACCCAACTGATCGGAAAGAAACCGTCCTTGCGCCGTCCGCGCTTAATGCCATCCCAGTTCGGATCGAGGCTGAGTAAGTACTTGCGACCATTTTTTTCAGCCGTGCCGTCGCGGAACTGATAAATTTCGTCGGTCACTTCGAAACTGCTGCCTTCGAATACCTTGTTGAGCGGATGTTTCGGAGCGAGGTTCGTGATCGGTACTTTCATGTGCCACGGATGCCCGGCGAACGCGCCGCCCATCATATCGTTGTACTCTTTCCACCGCTTGTAGGTATCCGTAGCCGAATGTGTACCGGCGAGGCCCTTACCGCCGCGAACGAACTGAACCAAATTCTGCTTCAGTCGTTCCTCGCGCTCGAGCGCCGCCTTTTTTCCCTCTGCGTCGCCGGGCAGTTTTCGAGGTCGGAGAATCTCGCCTGTCGTATTGACCATAATCACCGCGTCGAACTTGGCGAGCGAGTCGGCTTCGAATACCGATTCATCTTCGCTGTGAACTGCGGTATACGCACCAGTTTTTTCGCCCAACATCGTCAGCGCTTTGACGCCGACCGGAATCGAGCCGTGGCGGAAACCGTTTGTTTTGGAAAAGAGCAAAACTTTGCGATCTTTTTTCGGCTTGGCCGGCGCTTGTTCGGGCAATGCCTTGGTGATTTGTTGGATGATCTCCGGTTTTACCTGCGCGGTTGATGTGGAGACCGCCAGCGCAAAAACAAACAGCAGCGTCAGCGTGGGTTGAATCGTGTACTTCATCATCGTGCCTTTCATGGTTTAAGGAGTTACTCTCTTTGGGAGTGCGCGGCCGTTGCCGGGCCCATTCCCCCCGCGGCTCGTCGGGAGACTGGCCCCCCGACATACGATTTACGTCAAACTTCCCATCCTTTGCGGAACGGCGTGCGGATCAGATTCTGCGCCGCCTGGCTTCCGGACACTTTCAAATCCTTCGCGGACCAATAAAACTCGCCGCCCGCCCGGTAGGCGACATTGCCGAGGATCACGGTCTCGGACATCGGCCCCGAGTAGTCGAAGTTGCACGTTGCCGGCTCGCCGCCTTTGCAGGCGTTGATCCACTCGCGATGAAAACCGGGCGAGTTGGGAATCGTTTGTGCCGGCGGTTTGAAGTCGGCGAACTTTTCCTCCGGGTAAAGTTTTCGCTTGCCGAATCCGCACAACAGCATACCTTCCTTGCCGATGAACAGGGTGTTGTTGCCACCGGCGGGGAGTCCTTTTTCTTTCAAAATTGGCGGACCGCCGCCGGCCTGGTACCAATGCAGTGTCACGGCCGGCCGCTTCCCTTCTGCGGGAAACTCAAACTTTGTGGTCATTGACTTGGGCTTCGTTTGCGCGTGAACCGGCGGGCCCGCGCCGGCGGCCCCTGTCGGGTACTTTAGCCCGAGCGCCCAAAAAGGAATGTCAAGAATGTGACAGCCCCAATTGCCCGTTTCGCCGGTGCCGAAGTCCCAC
>JAYGDO010000148.1:0-3102 GCA_046582885.1 Pirellulales bacterium
CCGTGGTGGAGACCGATGCCAGGTCGTTGGTGCCGACGTTGGTCAGGTATTCCCAGTTGTCCGGGAAATCCGCGCCCGCGAAGCCGTCTCGGTAGTTGGCTTCCAGCTCCAGCGGGTCGAAAGCCGCCACGTCGTCCTGCAAATCGGCCAACGGCACCTCCGGACTGAAGCCGGCGACGTCGTCTTTGAAATCGGCCACGGCCGTGAACGGCGTGATTGTCGCCAGATCGTCTTTCAGGTCGGCCGCCCGGAACGGCTCGCGAAGCTTGCCGTCGACTTCCAGGATGCCCGCCATGACGGTCGTGTCGCCGTTGTAAACCGTCTTACCGGCGATTCTCAGCGTGCCGTCGCCCATCTTCATCAGGCTGTTGTCGGCCGGAACGATGCTGCTCTGCACCGATTCGAACAGGCCCGGACGGGCCGCATCGAACGCGCGGACCGTGCGGCGGCCGTGC
The DNA here is from genome assembly GCA_046582885.1 of Pirellulales bacterium. Lineage (GTDB taxonomy): Bacteria > Planctomycetota > Planctomycetia > Pirellulales > UBA7805 > JAYZEI01. Next base: position 456 of record JAYGDO010000148.1, read on the forward strand.
GGGTCGGGCGTCAGGTCGATGGTCGGCTCGATCTGCGAACCGCCGCCGCGTTCCAGGTGCGAGGCGATGTACAGATACTTGCCCGGAGCGACAGAAGTCGAAGCGAACACGTTGCCGCAGCAACCGCGGGCCGCGACCTGTTCGCCCTGCGCCGACTCGATAATGCCGTTCTGGTTCTTGTCGAGGAAGAAGTAGGCCGGATCGTCGGCCCGGTGCGTACCGAATTCGATCGTGTAGGGCTGGCCGTTGTTCAGATCGGGAACGACCAAAGTCGCCGTGAACAATGTGGCGTAGTTATCGTTCTGGTTCAGCCCGGGCAGGCCGTCCAGCGAGTTGGCGAAGCCCTTGGAAGGATGGCCGGCACCATTTATGAATTGATTGTCGTCGTCGTAACGGATGATGAAGTTGCCGTCGATTTTGATGTGCGAAATCGGATCCCGCTGCAGCAGCGAGGGCGTGGCCCCGGGGTTGCCGATGTTGGCCAGGTTGTCGTCGCCGTTGCCGCCCGAACTGACGTCGTAGGCGTAGCCGTTCAGCACGTTCGGCGTGGTTTCGGTAACGCGTCTCTGGCTGGCCCCGATGATGTCACCCACGATGGTGATGTCGCCCGGTCCGTCGGTGATCAGTTTTCCGCCGCCCATATCGACGCCGCCGCCGATCACCAGCCCGCCGGCCGCCGAGTCGGCGCGGAGCGTGATCACATTCGATTCCATCGAGGCGACGACACTGCCGCCCAGCGTGTTCTGATTGGCGTCCGCGGAGAAGACCGTCGCGTCGTCGGGGATGCTCAGCGCTTCGCCCGCCAGCGTGATGCCGCCCTGCAGGCCCAACTCGCCGCCGCCGATGAGCGTGGTTCCGCCGTCGGCCGTGCCCAGCGCGCCGCTGGAGGCGGCAATCAACTGGCCGCCCGAGACGATCGTTTCGCCCGCGTACGTGTTGACCGCCGTCAGCGTCAGCCGGCCGTCGCCCACCTTCTTCAGGTCGTTATTCGCCGCGCCGCCGCCCTCGCCGAGGCCGATGCCCCACTTGGCCGACAGATAGCTTTCGACCTCCGCGCGTTCGCCGTCGTCCAGCACGCGGTTGTAGGCGATGACTTCCGCCATCTCGATGTCGGTCTGCGAGTGGTCGCTGCGGCCCAGCCAGTACTCGCGGGGGCCGGTGTCGTTGTTGTTGACCTCGACCGTCCAGATCATGAACTCGTTAATCGGAGCCAGATTGAAGGAGCCCGATAATTGCTGGCCGTTCTTCCAGCCCTTTTGCGGGTACTGGTTGCCGTGCATGTTGGTATTGTTGTTCTCGAACAGCCAGTTCGAACCGCGGCCGCTGCGGCGGTTGAGCGTGGCACCGTGGTTGTCCCAGGTGGTGCGGTTGTTGCCCGCGCGGAAGACCGAGAAGGTCGTCTTGATGAACGTGTTGCCCGGTACGTTCCAGTACTCTTCGCCGACCGCTTCCACCGCCGGCAGGCCGTTGAGCGAGTCGCTGAGCACCACCGGGTTGTCGCGGGCCACGGTAGCGTGGTGATCGTTACCCGATTTGTCGGCCCAGACCTGGACAACTTCGCCGTCGCCGGGATCGCCCGCCGAGCCGTCGTCCTCGCCGTCGATATCGCTGGCGTCAAACCACATCTCCAGGCCGTCGGTCACACCGCCCAGTGCGGGAGGCTCGGAGCCGGGGTTGAGATTACCGCTGATGACGCCCGTGATGATGACGTTGCCGTCGCCGTTCACGTTGAGGTTGGAGTTCTTCATGTCGACGTTGCCGGTAACGGTCAGCGTGTCCTGTTCCGAACCGACGCTGAATTCCGACGCGCCCTTGGCGGGGGCGATGTCGCCGATCGAGTTGTTGCCGGCGATGTTGGTCAACGCGGCGGGGCGGTCAGCGGCGCCGTTGCCGGCCAGCGCGACCGTCTCGGCCAACGCGATCCCGCCCTCCAAGCCGAGCGTACCGCCGGCTTCGACGATGGTGATGCCCACACCGGCACCCAGCGCGTTGTTGCTGCCGGGCAGTACCGTGCCGCCCTTGATGATCGTATCGCCCTGGTAGGTGTTGTCGCCCGAGATCTGCAGCGTACCGTTGCCGACCTTGATGACCTTGTTGTTCGCCGGAGATTTTGTGATTCGCCATAGGCCGTCCTGCGCCGGATCGGTCGGCTTGATCGTCCTGCGGCCCAGGGTCGGGCTCTGGAACTGCACGCGGGCCTGCGAACCGCCCCCGCCTTCCAGATGGGTAAAGCCGACCATGTAGTCGCCCGCATCGAGATTGACGGTCTTGGTGCCGCCATCGTTCCAGGAAAGCTGTTCGCCGCGATTCGAACCCAGGCCGCCGGCCGTGGAGTCAAAGTCGCCGTCCTGGTTCAGGTCGATCCACATGCCGTACCAGTCGTCGTGCTGATCGAAGGTGAACTGCCAGTTGCCCTTGTCGGCCGCGTCCACGTGCAGCGTGCCCAGCCACAGGTTGCAGTAGTCGTCGTTGCGGTCGATCGCGCCGCTGTTGATGAAGTCATTATCGTTATCGAAATCGAGGCCCCGGTTGCCCGGGCCATCGGTCAAAATCGTCTCCCCGGTAAGCCGCGAATGGCTGGAGGGATCGCCGTCGTTGAACATGCTGCCCTGACCGCCGGCCAAGTCCATCGAACCCTGGTCTTCCG
>JAYGDO010000134.1:0-1610 GCA_046582885.1 Pirellulales bacterium
TTTCGAGACGACGAGCTTGCCCCCGGGGTGATGTTTGACGTCTACGACCAAATCGATCCCGGAGAGGGAATCGTCGCCATCGATGATGCGCACGGTCGGATTATCGGGTCGTGTTTCGTGCACCCCCGCGAGACGCACGTGTCGCTGGGGATTATGAACTCACACCCGGAGCAATTCGGCCGCGGCGTCGCTCGCGCTTTGCTGCAGCACATCGTCGACGAGGCCACCACAGCCGATAAGCCGGTGCGATTGGTCTCGAGTTGCTTCAATCTCGATTCATACTCGCTCTATACCCGCGCGGGCTTTGTCCCCTTTAACACATTCCAAGACATGTATCTGGAAATACCGGAAAGCGGATTGCAGCACGAACCGCCGGGCGACATCGAAGTTCGCGACGCAACAATCGACGATATTGAAGCGATGGCGGCCATCGAAATAGAAGTTTCCGGCATCACCCGCACGAACGACTACCGCTACTTCATCGAGAACCCGGATGGACTTTGGCACGTTTCCATCGTCGAAGCGGCTGGCGGCGTGGACGGATTCCTCGCCTCCTGCGGAGCGGATGCCTGCAATATGCTCGGCCCGGGCGTCTCGCGGACAGAAAACCAGGCGGCTGCTCTTATTTTTGCCGAATTGAACCGCTACAGGGGTCGCATGCCGGTCTTTCTCGTCCCCGTATCTTGTGGAAATCTGGTGCGACAACTCTATCAGTGGGGGGCGCGTAATTGTGAAATGCACGTCGCACAGGTATATGGCAACGCGCAAACACCTCGCGGAATCGTGCTGCCAACGTTCTTGCCGGAAACTGGCTAGCCGATGACCTGGCTCACCGAAGACCCGACCGCCGTGATTGTCCTCGGCGCGATTACGATCGCCCTGTTGGCGATTGTCTTTTTCAATACCGGTCGCGCCGCAGTTTTGTTCGGCATGTTCGCCGCCATTCTTCTCGTCGGCCTGTTGGTGCTCGCCGAGCACCTGATCGTAACCGATCGCGAACGCGTCGAGATGACGGTCTACGACGTCGCCAAATCTCTCGAAGCCAACGACCTGGCAGGCGTACAAAGTCATCTTGCCGCTGACGCCACACGCTTGCGCAACCAGGCGGTGCGATATATGTCGATTGTTGAGCTACAAGAGGTCAACATTACAGACGGGCCGGTTATCACTGTGAACAAATTGACCACAACTCCAACGGCGCACGTCGACTTAGTCGCCGTGCCCCATCACAAACTAAAATCCAGCGCGTCCGCGCGGCAACAAATTCCGCTTGAAGTCAAACTGAAACTTCGGTTGACAGACGATCGGTGGCTGATCGATGGCGCCGAGATAATTCCGTTCAATCCGTCGAATCGCTAGCAGAAACAGGGTTCGACGAAATGTACTCTCTCTAACGATCGTCAACGGATCCGACAATTTCAATCATATCCACGACGACTTGCCCCCGCAGTGGAAGTTCTTCCCCTTGAATCATCCAGTGCCAGCCGCCCACAATGAGGTCGCGGTGGCGGGAATACACTTCGAATGCTGCTAAAGCGGCCCGCGAAAACTGGTCATCAGGCCAGTTGGCAGGATAGTTCGAGCGAGCGCTCTTGTCGCCAGCAGACAAT
>JAYGDO010000143.1:0-2396 GCA_046582885.1 Pirellulales bacterium
AAACGCAGTGGAGCAGGCGTCGACAAAGGGGCTGTTCAACATCATGAGTCCTTGTGGAGCCGTCGTTGTCGTCGGTCGCCGCCCAACGCCCTGTAGCGTGTCGGCCGCGTCGAACAATTGCAGGACGGGAACCAGCTTGGACCGTTTCACCTTAAGATACAAACTGCGGCGCGGATGGTTTGGATCCGAGCCGCCGGGTCCGTATATCTTTGGATCGAGTCGGCCGCTGACGCTGAGTAGATTGTCGCGAATTGCCTCGGCATCCAACCGTCTGGGTTCTCGACGCCAGAGCAGCGAGTTATGCGGATCCTGCTTTTCGTACCGGGCGACTTCCCTCCCATCCGCCGCACTGCGAAATGCTTGTCGATAGACGGAGCTCATCATGATCAGCTTATGGATGTGCTTGAGCCGCCATTGGTTCTCAATCAGTTCCGCCGCCAGCCAGTCGAGCAATTCTGGATGCGTCGGCCGCTCGCCGCGGGCGCCGAAGTCGCTGGGTGTTGCCACTAGCCCGCGACCAAAATGATGTTGCCACAATCGATTCACAATTACCCGGGCCAGTAATTGCCCGGCGCCGTTCTGCGTGTCCGTGATCCATCGCGCGACGGCGACACGACCAGCAACCGGCGGCCCACCGCCTGAGTGGTTGTCACCCCGCACCAGAACCGATGGAAAGCCGACTGGCATGATTTCCCGCTGATTCGTTGGATCACCGCGAACCAGGAAGTGAACCGTCGCCGGAATACTGGGCAGATCCTTGGCCGACGGTTCCGAGATAACGACCATACGAATTCGGCTCTCCGCGGCTTCTGTCGCGACGTAGGCTTTGAACCCACGCACTTTCATTTCCTTCACGCCACTTACGGTCGTGGCAAATGCCGCGGCGACTCGATAGTATTCGCTCTGGGTAAGCGGATCGTATTTGTGGTCGTGACACCGGGCGCAGCCCAACGACAGTCCCAGAAATGCTGTTCCCACGGTACTGACCATGTCATCCAGCTTGTCGTAACGTTGCTGAACGAAGTCCTTGCGCGTCTGAATCAGATTCTCGACACCGGCAACAACAAACCCCGTAGCCACTGAGGCGTTATCGTCTCCCGGTTGCAGATGATCTCCGGCGATTTGCAGGCGGACAAACTCGTCGTAGGGCATGTCTTCATTCAGCGCCCGAATAACAAAATCGCGATATGGCCATGCATGAGGACGATCGTGGTCCTGCTCAAAACCACTGCTCTCGGCAAACCGGGCGATATCGAGCCAGTATCTCGCCCACCGTTCGCCAAATTGCGGGCTTTTAAGCAACCGATCGACCAGTTTCTCGTATTCGGCATCGCTATATCGTTCAACGAACGCTTCAACTTCCGCTGGTGGCGACGGCAGTCCGGTCAAATCGAAGTAGGCCCGACGTGCCAGCCGGGCCGGTTTCGCATCCTCGCCGGGCTTGATTCCGGCTTGTATTTGTTTGTCGGCGATAAAGCGGTCGATCGGATTTCGCGCCCATTCTTCGGCCACTTGCGAGGCGGGTTGTCGGACTAAGTGTCGCAGCGACCAGAACCCGCGCGCGGCGACGGGATCGATCACCTTGGGTTCGGTCTTTGGCTGCGATGTTCGTTGACGGGGATCCACGGCTCCTGTGCGGATCCATTCACGGAAATCGGCAATCACCTGTCTAGGAAGTTTTCCCGCCGGCGGCATTTTGAGCCCGTCATATTCGAGCGCTTTGATCAGCCGGCTTTTTTCGGGTTTCCCCGCCAGGATGACAGCGCCCGACTCGCCACCCTTAATCATCCCATCGCGAGAATCCAGTCGTAGTTTTCCTTTGAGCTCCCTGGCTTTCTCCGAGTGGCATTTGTAGCAGTGCATTACGAGAACCGGTCGAATTCTCTGCTCAAAGAAGTTTCGTTGCTCGGCTGTAATTGCCGACGGTTCGGCAGCCGACATCGGGGCGGGGGCAAAGAATGCGAAATAAACAATGCCCAATAAACTTGTCGTGCCATGCAAGATTGTGAGCAGGGCCGATGTTTTCCCGGCGGACTTCAACCAGTGCGATTCGTTACTCGCTGGTCTTCCGCAAGCGTGGCGAAACTTTTGACCGACGGCGATCACTTCCAGAGCAACCATGAAGAACAGGATACCGCGGCGGGCACCGTGATTCCACCAGCCGGCGGTCTCGAAAATAGAAACTCCTACTAACCGGTGGCGGCGCGAGCCCTTCGCCCTGATATTTTTAACGTTGGCCCGTGGAGTTGGTGGAGCCGGTCACCCGGTCGGTTGTCATTTCGCCTCCGGCGACGGCTACCGGCATTGCGGCGGATAATGGTCGCGTTACCGTTGATCGCGTAGATGGCGACATGCCGCGATGGACGGCAGGCGGATATAGAATTCCCGAGATAGCA
>JAYGDO010000160.1:0-7381 GCA_046582885.1 Pirellulales bacterium
GCAGGCATTGCCGAACTGCAGGATCGCGCACTAACCGCCGCCGCTAACCTTCGCCGCCACCCGTTTCTTGCAATCCCGCCACGCCGCCGCGACAATGAGCGGCGGCTGGCACTTGCTCTCTATCCAACAGGCGTGACATGAAACTGCGATTCGCGTTGATGCTGCTAGTAGGTTTGCTGCTGCATGCTTCGATAATCCAAGCGGCAGACTCGCCTCACTGGATTTGGGGAGATGGTCAGCGCGCTGGCGAAAACTGCGTCGCACTGCAGACCACGCTCCCAGCATCCGAGGACGCCCAAAAGGTCACGCTCTGGCTGGCCAATGCCTACTGCGATTGTGAGATTTTTCTCAACGGCCAATCGGTGAGCAGAATCCGCCCTTTCCATCCACCATCGAGTCTGGTTCTCCAGCCGCGGCCAGGCGAGAACAAGCTTGGCTTTGTCTGTCGCGGGGTCGAAGGGCCGTCAACCCTGGCTGCGCGTCTGGAGGTAAACAAGACCTCGGTCGTTTCGGACACGTCCTGGCAAGTCACCAAACTCACCAAGCCTATTCGACAATGGGGGGATCTCGCCGACGCCACTTGGGCACGGGCAACCTCCTGGGGTGTCCTGTCGGAGCGGACCTGGAGAAGCGCAGGCGTAACCACGCACGTCGCCGATGACTACACCCAGTGGAAGCGGGCACTGGAGCAAACCGGCTCGACCGCAGCCGATCAACTCTGGACTCAGCCCGGCTTTCAAGTGGAACGGCTCTATTCGGCCGGCCAAGGCGAAGGATCGTGGATCTCCCTGGCGGAGGATCCCCAGGGACGCTGGGTGATTGGGCATGAAGACGAAGGACTGGTGCGGATCACCCTGCAGAAAAACGGCACGCCGCAGTTTGAGCCGGTCAAAGTGCCAGTCAGCGAATGCCGCGGCTTGGTGTTTGCCCATGACAGTCTTTATGCAATGGCCAACAAGAGCCTCTCTTTGTTTCGCCTTCGAGATACGAACCACGATGACCAGTTCGACAGGATCGAAGCGCTCAAAAAGTTTCCCGGTGGCACAGGGCATGGTCGCAACCAATTGACCTTAGGCCCCGACGGTAAGTTGTACGCGATCTTTGGCGATTCGGTCGAACAACCCGCCAACGTGAAGCACCTTCCGCCGGTTGTCCCGAATCCTGATTATGTCCAGAAAACGGAGAACGGTTTTGTCGCTCGCACCGACGCCCAAGGAGAGAAGTGGGAGATCCTGGTGCGAGGCTTGCGGAACCCTTACGGGCTAGATTTCAATGCCGCTGGCGACCTCTTTACCTATGACGCGGATGCCGAGTATGACATGGGCAGTTCGTGGTATCGCCCCACGCGAGTGCTGCATCTGCTCCCCGGCGGAGACTACGGATGGCGGCGGGTGACTAAGCAGTGGCCACCCTACAATCCTGATACTGCCTCGATTCCTCAACCCACGCTTGATATTGGTCGCGGGTCGCCCACGGCGGTCGAGTTTGCTGCGGGAAATAATTTCTCCGCGGCTTATCGTGACGCCCTGTTCGTACTCGACTGGTCATACGGACGAATTCTCGCCGTCCACTGGCAGCCGTGCGGGTCGAGCTATGTGGGAGCAACCGAGGTGTTTCTGCGAGGCTCGCCCTTGAATGTGACCGACGTCGAGTTCGGCCGCGATGGGGCCATGTACTTCGTCACGGGCGGCCGCAAGACCCAGAGTGGACTCTATCGTGTGCGATACGTCGGCGAGAAGAACTCTGTATCTCACCGCAGCCCTCAACAAGTCGAGGTCGCCAGGCACGCCGAGTCTGCCAGATCGCTTCGCCGTCAACTGGAGTCGTTGCGGGGGAATGCATCGACGAACACTCTGGCAAAGGCCTGGAAGTATCTCGGCTCCAGCGATCCCTGGATCCGCCACGCTGCCCGAACCGTTATCGAAGCACTTCCGGTCAAGATGTGGCGGACGAGGGCTCTGGAGGAAACAAATATCGACCGCTTTCTCTCCGCCGCTCTCGCGGTTCAACGATTTGGCGGCGATAGAGACCGGGAACGATTAGGACAGCGGCTTGCCGCGATCGAGGCTCATCGGCTTCTTCCCTGGCAGCAGTTCGAGTGGGCCGACCTGTGGCTCCGCCAACTGGCGGGAAGTGATGGTAACGATTCCAGCTGGGACCGTCTGTTCGACCAATTACGGAAAGTCTTTCCGTCGAATTACTTTCTGCTAGACCAGCAAACAAGCAGGTTGCTGGCGAAACGTGACAACGGCTGGCTGGTTCCTCGGGCGGTTCACCTTCTTGAGGAGAGCCGGGGTACGGGCAACCAGCGCCAGCAGATGCACTGGCTGTTGATCCTGTCGACACAGAGCCAGGGCTGGACTCCCGAACTGCGCGAGCGTTACTTTGCCGGGCTGCTCGATATCGACTCGTTCGAAGCGGGCGAAGGGATGCCGACTTTTCGCCGTCTGATCCGGGAAGCCGCGACGGCCAACCTGCCCGAGGAACTCCGCGACTCATGGCAGCAACGCTTCGGTAAGCAAGCTGCCCGGTTGCTGCCCGATTTGCCGCCTGCCCGCTCGGCCATCGTAAAACAATGGTCGATGAAAGACTTTCCGGACCTGGTGCAGGAATTGACAAAGAACCGTAACCTGCAGCGCGGCGCAAAAATGTTTGCCACGGCCCGCTGTGTGGTTTGTCATCGCAAGGGCGCGGAGGGGGGCCTGCGGGGACCCGATCTCACCAGCGTGGCGGGCCGCTTCTCGGCTCGAGACCTGCTGATGTCGATCCTTAAACCCTCGGCGGTCGTGTCGAAAAAATATGCCAGCACCGTGTTCGAGTTGTCTGATGGGCGCGTACTCAGTGGCCATGCAATGGTGACCGATTTCCGCTCGCCGGACATTAAACTGATTCCCGATCCACTCGCCCCGCACAAGAGCGTTTCTTTCTCCAAACAGATGATTGTCGAGCGTCGAATTTCCCCGATCTCTCCCATGCCCGCGGGCCTGATCGACGGGCTGGAGAAACAGGAGATTCTCGACCTGCTCGCTTATTTGCTCGTGAAGTAAGAGCGCTGCTTCGTGTGCGGGGCTCGAATCACTCGCTCGGCGGGCTTGCCGGCGGGGCATCGAATAGGGTGAAGAGCAGGTTTTGCTGGTTCAACTCGAGGAGACAGGCGATTTCGCCGCCGGAAAATCCCCGAAGTGTTTGTCCCGCCGCTCGAGCACGAAGCGGCCGTCAACGGTTTTCCCCTTGCGCTGCGTCCAATCTTTCCAGGGCGCGGCGATAGGCCGACAGCGTCGCCGCATTGCTGAAATTCTCCTTTTCCAGGAACGCCAAGATCTCGCCAACGGACTTCTTGTCCTTGGGGACCGGCTGGCTGGCGATCCTGTTGAACGTCCTGCTCTTTACGGTTGCAGTGTAGAGACCCTCGGTCGGGCAGCCTGGCTTGCCGGCGGCTGACTTTAGCGATGCCACGAAAGTCTTCCATAATCGCATCTGCTCTTGCGGAGTGGCGGCTTGAGCGGCGTCAAGCAGCAGGAAGTTGTAGGGGTTCAGGGCGAGTCCGCTTTCCAGAAGTTTCGTGCCGTGCATTCGGCGCTGATCCTCCGGTAGCAGGCGAAAAATGGCAAAGGCCACCGTACCGTCGAGGTAGGGCGGAAAACCGCGGTTCACTCCCCAGGCCAGGCTTTGGTGGTAAACCATCGGCTTGATGTGGTGAAACGATATCTCGTAGCCGCCTGTTCTGCCGATCCGCTTGAACTCGCGCTCGAAGGGCCACGGTGTAAACGGTCCGGTCTTGTCGTCCCCGCCGGTGGCATACTGACCGCCTTCACAGCGATAGGTGTTGTTCTTGGGGTCGTACCGAAAAGCGACCATCGCGCAGTGCCCGGGCTGCGTGGCCTGGGTGGCGGGGATGCCAAGCGTGGCGTGGCCGCGGGCGGAGATGGATGCCATCGTGCCGCATACGCCTCCGTCCTTCAGCATCATCTGCACGGTGGCGTAGCTGAACAGGTACGGCTTCAGCCGCCGTGCCGATTGCATCGCATGCTGCTGGGCGATGCCGTGGATGTACTCGCCGTACAGGTGAAACTCTCCATGGTCGCGGAACGCAACCCACCGCTCTTCGCATTCACGTAGCGGCTGCCGGTCCGCCGCCAGCATCGTCAAGAGCGGCCATGGCGCGGTCAGCGGAAAGCGCGGCCACTTGCGTTGGGCTCGGAGCTCCGGCGGAAACGTGCACTCGAAGTTGCGGATCAGATAGGCACATCGCTCAGCCGGCGAGGGGAACGCGTCGCGCTTGGCGGGCAGCAATCCCTTGGCTTCGTAGGCCCGGCGAAACAAGAGGTACGCGTCGTTGATCTTCTTGTACTGCTCGCCGTGGACCATGGCGAGGCTGTTCCAGTGGATGACCCGGTCGCCACAGTCGATCTGCACATCGTGCCCCTTCGATTTCATATAGGCATTGAACTTTGATTGCAGCCCGCTGCTGGCCAACACGTCGGCGGCGTAGAGCGTGCGGGTAAGCTTTTTCGTCACGCCCGCCTTCTTGGGCTTTTGGCCCTTGGCGGGCAGAACGGCGACTCCCTGCTTGTTGTACTTCAGTTCGGGTACACCCTTGGAATCGACCGCGACTTCCTCTTCGATGGTATGTTCGTTAAGGAAGTTGATGATGTGGTCGTTCATGTCGTGTTTTCGATTGGGATCCTTCGTATCGACCGGTGTGCGAGGATCGCCGGGGATGACCAGCTTCAACGGCTCGCGGGGTTGAATGTCCGCTGCCATGCCCTCCTTGGCGCTCACCAGCGCCGCGGCCAGCGCCAGTTGTCGATACTTTTCGAACTTCGTCTTTCCCAGGTCCAGCCGCAGCGAGTACAGCCACAACAATACATCCTCTGGTTTGTGGTGCGCCGCGTAGACGCCTGTCGCCACCTCCATGTCCGAGCCAACCCACTCCAGGAAGTCCTTTGGAAGTGATATGCCCTTGGCTTGAAGATCCGCGACCGCGTGCTTCCGAGCATAATCAAGAAATGCCTTGCGCAGTTTCGGGGTAACTTTAAAATTCTCGGCGGCACACACCCGGGCGAGATCAGCCTTTGCCGAGCCAGTCGGGACAACGGCAGATTTGTCAGCCGCAGTCGCGCAACTCAGCAGGCCGGCATCCGCCACAAAAAACAACGGAGTCCAAACGAACAGGTAGATGCATTTTTGGATCATCGTCATCGAGTCTCCCTATACGGTCTAGTTTGCAGCAGGCCATCTTTCCCGCCGTTGTTGAGTCGTTTGCATTCTATACGTTTTAATCAATCTCCACGCCGGCGGAATCACCGATTCCCGGCTGACCTTGAATCTCCCCGTTACTGCTAACCGCCGACGGCACGCAAATAAGCGGTACGACTTCAAGAAAAGCTGCATACGGGTGACGCGGTGCTGCACTGGTCTCCAATTTCTCTGTCTGCCTCCGCGGACTTTACCGTTTGGTTTGTCGTTGACAAAATGGCCCTTTAGATTCTGCGTTTGTCAGAAAAACGGTTAACGCCGATGCGTCATCGCTCGACCAAACGGAAGGGCTGCTTTCGATCGTTAACAAGCGAAAGCAACGGTTAACGCATTGCCGGCATGAGATTTCGTTCGACCGCCTAGGCGCAATCATTGTAGTGAGGTCAAAATGTGTAAGTTGTTTACTTGATGCCCACTAATATCTATCTTTGTGGATATGTCGAATCTGGCTGCCAAGACCGTTGTATGCTCGTTGCTCGCGAATTTCCTGTCTCTAGGTTTGACCCCCTCGCTGGCAGCAGACGAACGCGCGATGGGCGGCTCCAAGCCAAATGTCCTGCTGATCGTTGCCGATGACCTCGGCTACGGTGAGCTTGGCTGTTACGGCCAGCGGCAGATCAAGACGCCGAACGTCGATCGACTTGCAGCGAGCGGAATCCGATTTACGCAATTTTATGCGGGCGCCAGTCTTTGTGCATCGTCACGCAATGTGCTACTGACCGGCGAGCACACTGGGCACTGCCGCATTCGCGATAACGGTCCACCGCGCATCCAGACGTTACGGCCACAAGACGTGACGATCACCGAAGTCCTTAAGAGAGTCGGCTACTCAACAGCGATTGTCGGCAAATGGGCCATCGGCGGCGATCTGCCCGAGACAGGCGGGCGGCCCGAGGATCAGGGCTTCGATTATTTTTTCGGTTATCTCAACTCTGTCGCGGCACACAACTATTGGCCGCGGTACTTGTGGCGGAATCGTGAAAAAGTACACCTTGGCAACGTCGTGCGCGACGTGCCGCCAGGATACGCGGGATTTGTCGGGGGGATGGCGACCAAGAAGGTTAAGTACAGTCACGACCTTTTCGTGGACGAGGCCAAGAGTTGGATTCGCGCCCACAAGGACGGCCCCTTCTTTCTCTTCTTTTCCCCGACAATTCCGCATGCCAATCCTGAAGCTCGTAAACTCACGGGCAACGGGACCGAGGTGCCCGACTTGGGCATCTATGCCGAGAAACCATGGAGCCCGCAGAACAAGGGACACGCGGCGATGATCAGCCGGCTCGATCGGGGCGTGGGCGAGTTGATCGCATTGCTTGGCGAACTGGACATTGAGCGGCGCACGCTGGTGGTGTTCACCTCGGACAACGGCCCCCACAACGAGGCGGGCCACGATCCGGAGTTCTTCGACGCCAACGGTCCGCTTCGAGGACGAAAGTTCGAGCTCTACGAAGGTGGAATTCGCGTACCGGCCATCATTTCGTGGCCCGGGGCGATTAAGCAGGGCGTCATTAGCGACCAGGTCGCCTACTTTGGTGATTTCATGGCAACGCTGTGTGATCTGGCAGATGTTGATCCGCCCATGCCGCAGTATGGCTTGGACAGCATCAACATTTTGCCGACGCTGATGTCCCAGGCGAAGGAGCAAGAGCAGCACAAGTACCTGTACTGGGAACTGCCGGGCGGCAACGGTCGGCAGGCGGTTCGGTTTGGCCCCTGGAAAGCGATCCGCCGTCCGCTCGGGAGTGGAGAAACGTCGTTGTTTCACCTCGGACGAGATGTTGGAGAGACTCGCAACGTGGCCGAAGAAAATCCGGAGATCGTCCGGCGGGCAGAGCGATATATGAGCGAGGCCCATGTTGAGTCGCCGCACTGGCCAACGCGCAAACGTCGCGCCAAGGGGTCATAGCAGATGGACGTGAGCACCGTGATGAGATTGTCGCTTGTCTTTTCGATCCTATTGGTGGTCTCAATTGTAGCCGGCGCCGACGCCAGCGGTAGGCAGCTTGATGCGACATAACGAACAGCCAAGTGAGCCGCCTTGGGGCGGCTCTTTTTGTTTCTTTCTCAATCCTCCCCGCCGTCAAGCCTTCACCGACGCTGGCGTCAAGAAGCTCAAGCAGGC
>JAYGDO010000171.1:0-5035 GCA_046582885.1 Pirellulales bacterium
ACGGCGAGACCGAGATCGTGCCCGCTACCACGAAGGCTGGCGGGCTAGAATCCTCTCAAGGAACGATAGAAACGCCCGGCCCAGCTAAGGCCAACGGAAAAGCGAACGGCAAGACCAACGGGCATCACCATACGAACGGAAATGACAAAGGAAAGCCGAGCACATTGCGACTCGAACAGGCCGGCATGAAGTTGAAAGATAGCGACGCGACGGCGGACCGTAGCGACCAGTTTTCGAAATTCCAAACGGACGCGCCCAGTTGCGACAACTGCGGTGCGATCACGGTTCGCAACGGCAATTGCTACTTGTGCCACAATTGTGGCAATAGCATGGGTTGCTCTTGAGCCCAAATGACATAACAATTCACGACGTGGGCTGCTCGCGCTAAGGGATTAACGGGCAAAGACGCCCCCGGGCAGCCCATCGACGACTATCGGGCGCCATCTTGGACGACAAGGCGGTGCCCGTTTTTTTTTGCTAGCCGAATCCACCAGGATGCTGGTGCCTTGGCTCTCCGCCGAACCCGGCATGCAACACGGCGGCCCGCGGGACACCTCTGATAAATAGCGCTGGCCCACGACCGAATCGATGAGCAACTTCGGCGAGGAGATTTATGAACTTTCAGAGGTTAAAGTGAAAGACTTGAGACGAGGGACACCGTTATCTTCTGCATGTTAGTTTGCGGGTTCCCGGTGTTCATTCTCAAGGATTGGAGATTCTAAGCCAACAAATCCACAGTCAGGCACATGACCGCCCTCCTGTTCGTGTCGTTGAGTCTCTCGATGGCGTTGAAAGGCAAGTGAAGTTCCCTATGAACCACAATGCGCATTACTTCCCGCAACATGTTCACCGGTCATCAAAAATGAGTGCCTCGGTTCATTCGCCTGTAATGCTGCGGCTCTGCGCGGGCCTTGTGTTTCTTCTTTGCGCACCGGCCGCCGTCGCCGCAAGGCCGAACGTCATCCTCATCCTGACCGACGACCAGGGATACGGCGACCTCTCGGTCCACGGTACCCCGGTGCTCAAGACGCCGAACATGGATCGTCTCCACGCCGAGAGCGTGCGGTTCACAGATTTCCACGTCGCTCCCATGTGTTCGCCGACACGCGGGCAGCTCATGACGGGTATTGATGCGATGAGAAATGGCTGTACCGCGGTGTGCCAGGGACGCTCCATGATGCGGACCGAGCTGCCCACAATGGCAAATTTTTTCGAGGATTCCGGCTACGCCACGGGCCATTTCGGCAAGTGGCATCTGGGTGACAGTTATCCGCATCGACCACAGGATCGCGGCTTTCAGGAGACGATTCATCACCGCGCCTGGGGCATCACCTCGCTGGCAGATTACTGGGACAACACCTACTTCGATCCCGTGCTCGAATACAACGGCGTGGACAAGAAATTCGATGGCTATTGCACCGACATTTTCTTCAACGAGTCGATGAAGTGGATCGATAAAAAACTGGCCGAAAACAAGCCCTTTTTCCTCTATCTCCCGACCAATACGCCTCACGGCCCCAACGTCTGCGAGAAGAAGTATTCCGCTCCCTACGTCGGCCAGCACGAAGGCAAACCCATCCCGGCCACCTTTTACGGGATGATCGCGAACCTCGATGAGAACCTCGGAAAGCTGGAGGCTTTCCTGAACAAGAAGGGACTGCGCGAGAACACCATCCTTATCTTCATGTCGGACAACGGCACGCAGAGCAGACAGGCCCAGGCGATTTTCAATGCCGGAATGCGGGACAAGAAAACAAGCGTCTACGAGGGTGGACACCGGGTTCCGTGCTTCGTGCGGTGGCCCGCCGGCAACCTTCAATCGGACAAGGACATTGACGAACTGACCCAAGTGCAGGATTTGCTTCCAACCCTGATCGACCTCTGCGGCTTGAAGACCAACCAGAGGACGGCCAAGTTCAATGGCGAGAGTCTGGCCGGACTCTTGAAGGGGACCCAAACTACGCTGCCGGACCGCAAACTCGTCGTGCAATACCGGGTGTCCGGCAGGCCCTGGGACCCTGCCGTCGTCCTCTGGAATAAGTGGCGGCTGATTGGCAGAACCCGGCTTTACCACGTGGGCCGCGACCCGGGGCAAAATAAAGACGTCGCGGCCGGGGAACCGGACATCGTCCGGGCCATGTCCGCCCACTACGACGCCTGGCACAGGGAGGCCAAACCGCTCTTCGACCGCCCACGCTGGATTACGATTGGCTCCGAGCAGGAGCCTTCATCCGTTCTCTACGCTCAGGACTGGACCGGCGATTACTGCGACAACCGGGGCGGCCTAAGGCAGGCGAGGGCCCGGGGCTACTGGAACGTCATCGTCGATCGCGAAGGCACCTACGAACTGGAACTGCGTCGTTGGCCAAAGGAATCCGAAAAAATCCTCACCGAAGGGTTCGGGGGACCCACGGACAAAGGGACCAGCGCCCGTCCGATCAATGCAGCGAATTTGCAGATTGCCGGAGCGAACCACACGCTCGACTTGAAACCGGCGACGACTCACGCCACCTTTCGGATCAAGCTGCCGGCAGGGAAGGCCCGGTTGGCCACCACCCTGATGGGTCCGGAAGATCGCCCCTTGTGCAGCGCGATCTACGTGTATCTCAAGCGAATCCCCCAGGAGGATGCAGGCCTGACTCCATCTTCCGACCGCAAACCAAAAGGGGCTTAGCCCCCGCCTATCCGCAAGCGAAAGCCCAAACCTAAGACAAAGACCGCCACCCCGATGGCCGCACATCCCATAGATCGACTCTTCCAAAGGCGGACGGTGTACGACCATGGATCGTACCCGGTGCGGGGACCTACGATTAACCGAGAAGCCATGGCCTGCATGATGAGATACTTTATCGCTTTATGCTTCTTGGCCTTACCCGCGCCGAACTCGTTACTTCATGCGAAGTCACATAAATGTGACGTGCTGGTTTACGGAGCCACGCCAGCTGGTGTCTGCGCCGCAGTCGCTGCGTCTCGCGAGGGAGCTTCAGTGGTTCTGATTTCGCCCTACGACTATGTGGGCGGCATGATTAGCGGCGGCTTGAGTTTGAGCGACGGGAATCAATGCGCCCGCCAATTGATGGGCGGTTTGTTCGTTGAGGTGCACAAACGGATTTACGAGCACTATGCAGACGCCGGTGTGAAGCTCAACTACAAGATCGATCTCACAAAATACGACAAGTGGACCTACGAGCCGCACGTGGCGGAGAAAGTGTTTCACGATCTGATCAAAGAGGCCGACATCGACGTATATTTTGAGCACCGATTAGTGAGCGTTACGAAAGAGGCGGCGCGGATCGAGACGCTCAAGACGAGCAAGGGCGTGTTTCATGCCGGGCAGTTCATCGATGCGACCTACGAGGGCGATCTCATGGCGACGGCGAAGGTGTCGTATGCCCTGGGGCGCGAAAGCAAAAAGCAATATGGTGAGTCGCTTGCCGGTCACCAGTTTCCTAAGAAACCCGTCAAGGTCCTGCCCTTCAACGAGGCAGGCAAACCGTTGCCGCTGTTGACCGGCGATTCACTTGGTGAAGACAAGGGTGATGGAAAGATCATGACCTACAGCTTTCGCGTCGTGATCTCGACCGACCCGAACAATCGACTGCCGATGCCCGAGCCGGCCAACTACGATCCGGCCCGCTTTGAGCTCGCTCGCCGCTACATCAAGGCCAATCCAAAGGCGGCGGGGAGCATGGTCTCCGTAGACGGATATCCGCTGCCGGGTGGGAAGGTCGACCTAAACAATGGAATCGGCCGGCAGATTTCAGCAGGCTTGATCGGTGCGAGTTGGGCTTGGCCCGAGGCGGACTACGAGGAGCGGGAAAAGATCTGGGAAGCGCACAAGCAATACACCTTGGAGTTGATCTGGTTTCTCAGGAGCGACCCGCTCGTCCCCGAGGGAATTCGCAGGAAGTTCGCGGCCTACGGCCTCGCCAAGGATGAGTTTCAGAAATACGGGGGCTGGCCGCCGGCCCTCTACGTGCGCGAGGGCAGGCGCATGATCGGCGCGTACGTGCTGACGCAGCACGACGTGCGGACAAATCCCAGAAAGAAGGACAGCATCGGCATCAGCTCTTTCCCCATCGATTCGCATGATTGCCAGCGGGTGCCGACGGCCGACGGCAAGGGGTGGATTAATGAGGGCACGATTTTTCCCAATCGCATCAACGGCAATCGCCACGGACATCCATACCAAGTACCTTACCGCTCGCTGACTCCCAAGCGCGCCGAGTGCGTCAACCTGCTGGTGCCGGTCTGCCTATCAAGCAGCCACGTGGCACTTTCCAGTATCCGGGTGGAGCCGACCTGGATGATGCTCGGCCAAAGCGCCGGAGTCGCAGCGGCCATGGCTCATAAAACCAAGGTCGACGTTCAGCAACTGCCCTACGACAAGTTGAAGCAGCGGTTGTTCAAGCAGAAACAGGTGTTAGACTTTCCGGCTGGATACAAAACGAGTTCCGCGGCGAGTGTCGTTGATTCCACGAAATTACCCGGCATCGTGCTCGATGATCGCACAGCGGTGAAGGAGGGAACCTGGAAGGAATCCAGGAACTTTCGCCCCTACGTTGGTACTGGCTACATCCACGACGACAACGCCGGCAAAGGTGCGGCCAGCCTGACCTTTGAAACAAAAATTAGTAAAAGCGGTCGCTACGACCTGCGGCTTGCATACTCTCCCCATCCAACCCGTGCCAGTAACGTTCCGATGAGCGTTGCATTTGGCGGCCAGAGCCAGAAGATTTCGGTCAACCAACGTCTATCGCTGGATTCCGGCTCGGCATTTCGCACCCTCAAAACGCTTGATCTCAAGGCGGGACATAAAGTCATTGTCTACTTGAGTAATGAAGGGACCGACGGATTTGTGGTCGTCGACGCCCTCCAACTACTGGAGAGTTCGAAGAGATGAAGAAAAGCAGCCTTATTTTCTGCTCCCTGGCGTTGCTTTCCCTGGCCGCCTCACTTCACGCCGCTGACAAGCGGCCGAATATTCTTTTCTGCATTTCAGATGACCAGTCCTTTGCCCACACCGGGGTGGCCA
>JAYGDO010000413.1:0-1879 GCA_046582885.1 Pirellulales bacterium
TTCTTCTCATCCACATAAGTAAAAATCATGTGCGGCTCCTGCCGCACACCTTCATACATATCTGGCTTCACTCGAGTGCGGTCGAGCTTGGCGTCGAGCTTGGCGTCGAGCTTAGCGTCGAGCTTGTCCTGCGCGGCGAGCGTAGGGGCCAACACAAAACAATTGATGACGATTAAAAGCGTTTTCATTTGATTAACAGGGTGGGTTTAAAGCCCTTTTCGCCTTTCACTCCGGGGCGGGGCACGAGTGTGCGAGCGTTTTTTGCTAATCCAACCGGGCGGGAATTTTTGGCCAAGTCCTTGCGGAAATCGGCAAGCAGACCCCGCAGTCGTTTGACAACCGCAGGATTGGCTTGGGCAACATTCTTCTTTTCCGCCAGATCATCTTTTAAGTTGTAGAGCTGCCCCTTCACAAAAAGTTTCCAGTCCCCCGAACGCACCGCAGCCAGTCGTCCGCCTTGCTGGTAGAAGAAACGATCATGAGGTGTCTTGGCACTGGGTTTACCCAAAAGCAAGGGAGCGATGTCTTTGCCATCGATCACGCGATCGGTCGGCATTTTTGTTCCAGCCAGCTTGGCAAAGGTCGGATGCAAATCCATCGCGGTGGTCAGTTCATTGGAGGAAGTGCCCGCGGGAACGGTCCCGGGCCACCAGACAATCGTTGGTTCACGTTGCCCGCCTTCAAAGGCGGTTCCTTTACGGCCGCGCAAAGGACCGGCAGAGAGTCCGCCAGCCGGACCATTATCGGAGGTGAATAGCACAAGTGTATTTTTCTCCAGACCTTCCTCGCGCAGGGTTTTAAGGATTTGCCCCACGCTCCAGTCCACTTCCTCAATCTGAGCCTGCTCCACAGTTTTGGCTTTGGCCATGAACTCCGGCGATGCCTTGCGCGGGTTGTGCACGAAGGCGTGCGGTAGGTACACGAAGAAGGGTTTGTTTTTATTTTTGCGCATGAACTCGGTGGCCGCGTTGGTGAACTTTTTGCAAAGGGTCGCCTGAGCGTCCATGTCCTTGATGAGTTCCACTACCTCGGTGTCGCGGAGCACCGGCAAATCCGGACACTTAAAGCGTTTTAACGCCGGCCACATGTCATTGGAGTACGGGATGCCGTAGTAGGTATCAAACCCTTGCGCGGTCGGCAGGAACTGCGGCTGATCGCCCAGGTGCCATTTACCAAAACAACCTGTGGTGTAGCCGGCGGACTTTAAGGTTTCGGCGATGGTAATCTCTTTGGGATTCAGCCCGTGATGATCGCCGGGAAAAAGAACGATGTGTCCCGAACCCTTCTCCAAGCCGACCCGCTGCGGGTAGCAGCCCGTCATCAAGGCCGCCCGCGAAGGCGTGCAGACCGGTGAGGCGACGTAGAAGGACGTCAGCTTGCGACCTTCCTTGGCCATCCGGTCCAGATGTGGTGTCCGGTTAATCTTAGAACCAAAGGGCCCAATGTCGCCATATCCCATGTCATCAATGAAGATGACCACAAAGTTGGGGGCCGCGGCCCAAGAAGCCGCTGGATGTGCCCAACCGACAATCGTAAGAATTAATAGAAATGTTCTCATTTTTTCTCCGATCCTTTGCCCGGCTTCGTTCTATCAGGATTGCGTTTAGGTCTCTGTTTTCGAGTCACCGAGCGATTGCGACTGCACTGACGCGCAGCCGACGGCCAACAGGCACCAAGACAAAATTAGTGAACGTTTCATTTAATAATCCCGAAACGGCCCGCGTGGGTCGGCAGCTTCCATTTCTTTTTTCCAGTTGGCGAAGCGCGCTTTCATCATTTTCAAAATCTCGGGCCTGTCGTTTGAGAGGTCGTGTTTCTCGCTAAAGTCCGTTCGCAAATTGAAGAGGCCGCTGCCGCGTGAACTCTCCACCCATTTCCA
>JAYGDO010000424.1:0-3516 GCA_046582885.1 Pirellulales bacterium
CGACCGGAAAAGCCTCATCGGCCAGCAGAGACGTAAGTGCCACCGCGCCAAATCCGTTGGCGCACTGTTGGAGCATTTCCCGCCGAGTCTTCGGCGGAGCGGCATATTGATGGCAGTGGTGCATGGCGGACTCAATGGTTAGCGTATCGGTCGATTGCCTTCCGATCTGACGAAGTGCCGAGCAAGGGCGTTTCGCAAATCTACGATTAGAGGACTCTTCATTTAATTAATGAATATGAATTCTTTAACGTTCCAGAGCACGTGGCCAAAGTCGGCCCACGCCCGTTCATCCTTTTTCCATGCTTCACCGCCCGCCCCATAGGCTGCGGACTGCTCTTGGAGGAATGCGGTTCCCTCGCGGATTTCCAGTGTCGTTGCCGGGCGACCGAAGGCGGTTTCATACATCGTCGTGATCCGTTTCGCGGCGTTGTCCGAATCGTCGGACATCACACGTTTGGCCCAGATTTTAGCCTGTTCGGCGACAAAGGGATCATTCATCAGTATCAGGGGCTGCGCCGGGACATTCGATACATTGCGGCGACCGACTGGGTTGAACGGGATCGGCATATCAAAGGCTAGCATCATCGGCGGTAGGAAATTGCGGCGAATCGATGTGTAAATACTGCGCCGTCCCCCGCCGTCTAATGGTCCGCTGCCCGGCCTGCCGCGACCGGTCATAAACCGCGTTAAGTAAACCGGCACCGAGGGCCCTTCTAGCGTGTGGTCCAGACGACCCGAGACTGCCAGAATCGTGTCGCGGATGACTTCGGCTTGCAGCCTGCGGACCCGCGCGCGGTGCAGTAAGATGTTTTCCGGGTCGGCCTGTTCCGCCTGCAGGTTCTGAGGTTTGCTCGACATCTGATACGTGCTCGAGAGCATCAGGTTGCGGATCATTTTTTTGATCGACCAGCCGTCCTCGACGAAACGTATCGCGAGATGATCGAGCAGTTCCGGGTGTGACGGCAATTGACCCAGCACGCCAAAATTATCAACCGATGGCACAATGCCGCGGCCATACAGGTGATGCCAAAGACGATTAACAATCACCCGGCTAGTAAATGGATTTGAGTCGCTGTCGACAAATTGCTTCGCCAGCTGCAGCCGGCCGCTGCCGTGCTTGGCCGCGGGGGTTTCTCTTCCGCCTAGCGCTTCAAGAAATCGCCGTTTGATGATCGGGCCGGGTGTCTTGCTGTTGCCGCGGATCAGGATATGTTCGTTTTCGGCGCTTCCGTCCCAGATGGAAATCGCTGTGCGCGACTCTTTTTGGATTTGTGCGGCGAGCTTCATTTCGGCTTCATTTAAACTGTGGGCGATCGCCTGCACGTCCCGGGTCGCTTCACCAGGGACGTCGAAGAACAACTCCAGGTGGCCCAGCATCCAGTCCGCGATACGGGCGTAGTCTCGCGCACGAGCGTCTTTGGGGATCGCGCCGGCGCCAAGTTTTTCGCAACTATCCTTTAAAATGGCAGTTAGTGCCGGCTCCAGGGGGCCGCTTGCCAGGGCATCACAGACGACGCGATTTACTCCCGTAGGGTTCGGCGGCCGCGTCCCGGAGTCGGCCACCATGAAGACGTCGAGTTGACTGCCGGGCTTTGGCGCGATCTCCAAGTGGCCGCGCTGCCCCTTGTATCGGCCCAGTCCGTGGCCGATCCATTGTAGTTGGCCTTTGGTATCGAAGGAGCGAACCAGATTGCCATGCAACGGACCGGCGATTAAGCGATGCGAACCGACGACGGCCTGCAATGTGCCGGCGCCGCGAATCAGGTAATGTATGGTGCCGTCGGTAATCGAAAAGGTGGGTGTACGCAGCGTTTGGCCCGAGCGGGGAACCTTGCCCACGGCTCCGGGTTCATTCTGTGTTCCGCCGGCAAGCTTTAGCCCGTCCCACCGCATGTCGCGGCGGGCGGCCCCTTGCGTGTGCACCCCGAACTTCGCGACCTCTCCCTCGCGGACAATCGTCAACTGGCCGGGCAACGCCGGCGACGGGCCGAAGGAATATCCGTCCTGAATGAACGGCTCGGTCGGATCGCCGTAATCCACGACAATTCTCGCTTTGGCCAACGCTTCGTCCGTTTTTTCGAGTTCACCCCGCCACCGTTCAGCCAGCGACCTGCCGAAGGCGTCGATTGCTCCCGCAGTCGTGAGGGCTTTGTCTGCTGCCAGCATCCCCCAGGCGTGCAACGGATGCGCCGGGTCCTTTTGGGCGGCCTGTAGTTGTGCGATCCAGGCGTTTAGGCGGTCGGGACTCAGCTTGCCCTGTAAGGCGGCGTCAGCCGCCGACGTGACGCCGCGAATGACCCGTCGGGCGTTGGCGTAGTACGAGCCGGATTCGTCCAGGGCGGGCGTTATTTTTGACGCCAACGTTTTACGAATGGCGCCTTTCTGTTGCTCTCTCAGGGTCCATAACTCTTCGGCTACCTGGCGATTATGCTCGATGGATTCAAAGCGGACTTGGCGATATTGCGAACTTTGTGCGAAGCCCGCCAGTGCGTAATAATCGGCTGTGGAAATTGCGTCGAACTTGTGGTCGTGACACCGGGCGCAGGCAATCGTCAAACCGAGAAACGTACGGCCGATCGTATCAATCATATTGTCGATGCGGTCCATTTCATCGCGGCGAACGCTCACCGGCGAATGAACCCAATCGCCCAGATACCAAAACCCCGTACCCAGTACCGATTCGTTGTGCCCTTTTTCCGGATGCAGTCTCGGTGCGGCGCACAGGTCGCCCGCCAGATGTTCGATCACGAATTGGTCGTAGGGTACATCGGCATTCAACGCGCGAATCACGTAGTCGCGATACTGAAAGGCGTTGGCCGCCGTGTGATCAAACTCATGACCTCGGGACTCGGCGTAGCGAACCAGATCGAGCCAATGCCTCCCCCAACGCTCGCCAAAATGCGGCAATGCCAGTAGGCCGTCGATGGCGTCGCCAAATGCCTCGTCGGTCGGTCGAGAATCTTCAAGAAACGATTTCACTTGTTCGGGAGTCGGAGGCACTCCGATCAAATCGAAATACGCACGGCGAAGTATCGTGCGGCGGTCAGCTGGCGGCGCGGGCGCAAGGCCCTTGGCTTCCAGGGCCCTCAAGATGAAGTAATCGTGGTCGGCATGCGGCCACTGCTTGTCTTTCACAGCGGGAATCGCGGGCTTCTTTACATCCCGCCACGACCAATGCTTTGCTTTGCGATCAGCGAGTGGAAAAATTTTAGCCGCGGACGTTACCGCGGCATCGCCATCCGGCCACGGTGCGCCCATTTCAATCCACCGGGTGAGAACGGCAATTTCGCCGGCGGGCAGCTTCGACTTGGGCGGCATCTCCAGGTCGCCCCAATTTACGGCATCCACCAGTAAACTATCGGCGGGTTTTCCGGGGACGATTGCCGGCCCGGTTTCGCCGCCTTTGAGGAGGGCGCCGCGCGAGACCAGCAACAGCTTGCCGGCGACGGCCTTTTTGTCGCGAACTTGTTTTGGTCCGTGGCATTTATAACACCGCGATTCAAGCAGCGGTTTTAC
>JAYGDO010000498.1:0-5082 GCA_046582885.1 Pirellulales bacterium
GGCGTTGATGCGGAAATAGGCTTGCAACGGGAATTCGAGGCTAACGCCCGGCGGAATGTAGATAAACGAACCGCCCGACCACACGGCTGAGTTAAGTGCGGCGAATTTGTTGTCCGATGGCGGGATGATCGTTCCGAAGTACTCACGTACGAGATCGGGGTATTCGCGGATGGCCGTATCGGTATCGGTGAAGATGACGCCCTGTTTGGCGAGGTCTTCCTGCAAAGATCCGTAAACAACTTCGCTCTCGAACTGGGCTTTGACGCCGGCGAGATACTTTCTTTCGGCCTGAGGAATGCCCAGTCGGTCAAAAGTTTTTTTGATTTCGTCGGGCACTTCATCCCAGGTCTTGCCCTGCGAGTCCGTCGGCTTCAAGTAGTAGAAGATGTCCTGAAAATCGAGTCCAATCTCACCGCCCCATTTTGGCATCGGTTTCGATTCGAAGATTTCGAGGCTCTCCAGCCGGAACTTCCGCATCCATTCGGGCTCATCCTTGATTTCGGAAATCTGCGAGACGATTTCCGCCGAGAGGCCCTTGCTCGCCTTGAAGACGCCCTTTGTTTCGGTGCGGAAATCGTATTTGTTGATCTCGGTGATCGCCGGATCGAACTGCTGTTCGTTTGCGAGGTCGGTAGCCATTGTTTATATCTTTTACCCGTCGTGTTATGCGGTTTGCTGGACGGTCTGGCCGCCCGCCATCGCTCTCTCTTCTTCGGCGGCTTCGGGATGTTTTTCGCGGATGCGATCAAAGCCATGTTTATGTAGTTCCGCGGCTAATTCTGCGCCGCCGGTTTCTACAATTCGCCCGGCCAGCATGACGTGCGTCACGTCGGGCGGATTGTGTTCGAGCAGTCGTTCGTGGTGCGTAATGATCAGAATGCCCATTTCGCCGCCACGAATTTCCGCGATGCTCTGGCTGGCCAGGCGGACGGCGTCGGCGTCCAGGCCGGAATCGGTTTCGTCGAGGATGGCGAACTTGGGTTGTAGCATCGCAAGTTGCAAAATCTCGGCCCGCTTCATCTCGCCACCCGAAAAGCCGTCGTTGACATACCGCCGCGCAAATTCGATGTCCATCTTGAGCTGGTCCATTTTGCCCCGCAGCTCTTTACGGAACTCCCGCATCGGGATCAACTCTTCGCCCTCTTTGCGATTGGGATTGCGGACGTTTGTTGTGGCATGCCGCAGAAAATCGGCCATCTTGACGCCCGGAACCGCCATCGGTCGCTGAAAAGCCATAAAGACGCCGCGCCGCGCTCGTTCGTCGGGCGATAGTTGCAGCAGATCCTCATCGTTCAATTCGATTGTGCCCTGGGTCACTTCGTATTTTGGGTGACCCATGATGGCAAAACCGAGCGTGCTCTTGCCCGAGCCATTGGGGCCCATCAGCGCGTGCGTTTTGCCCCGATGTAGTTCGAGGTCGACACCGCAGAGGATTTCTTTGTCCTCGACGGCGACATGAAGTCCAGCGATCTTTAGTGATTCGGCCATCTATCCGGTAATCTTTTGGTGATCGAACAGGGGTTTGAGGTCCGCTTCCGGCGCGGCGTAACCACTGTGATGGGGAACCGGCAGTTCGTCCGCTTGACGAACCCCATCGCGTTTTGTGATCTTCATGCCGCGGATTTTATCTTGAATTCGCATCAAGCCTTCCAGCAGCGATTCGGGCCGCGGCGGGCAACCCGGGACGTACACGTCAACGGGAACGACCAGATCGACGCCTTTGACCACATGGTAGCCGTACTTGAAATAGGGTCCGCCGCCAACCGTACAAGCGCCCATGGCGATGACGAACTTTGGATCGGGCATCAGGTTGTACAAACGCCGCACGCGGCTGGCCATTTTGTAAGTAACGGTCCCGGCAACGATCATCAAATCGGCCTGTCGCGGTGTGGCGCGAAACGCACCGGCCCCAAACCGGTCAATGTCGAATCGACTGGCACCGGTCGCCATCATTTCAATGGCACAACATGCCAGCCCGAACGTCATTGGCCAGATGCTCGACTGCCGCGCCCAGTTGATGGCCTGTTCAATGGTCGTCGTAACGACATTTTCCTCAAATCGTCCTTCGATCCAGGGTTTTGTCATCGGTTGTGCTTTCGTAATGCAGAAGTGGAAGAAAAAATTAAAAACGGGAACCGGGTAATATAATCCCACTTCATGCGGTTTCAAAGGTGCAGCAATTCGCACCGTCCAGCCGGCACGAGGTCAGTTTTACGTCGTCGTCCAACAACTCCGAAAACAACATCTTCTCCATCGCGCAGATTCCGCGGTCCTGTTCGGCCAGCGTCGGATATGGGCAGGCTTCGGCAATAAGGACCGGCAATTGTCCGGAACGATCGACCGAAAAAGGAACGTTTCGCTCGGAAAACAACTGCTGTATCTGGGCCATGCGGCCGTCGGTCGATGTTGCGTCAATTTGCTCCCCGTACATTTCGGCCATTGTTTTGGCGAGACGTCCCAACAGCCCGCGACGCACGTCATCGTCGTCAATGGCTCGGATTTCATTCCACACGACAATTGCCAAGTCGGCAAAATTAGCGCCCGTTTTTCGCCGCCCCAGTTCGGTCAGCGAATACCCGTGACTCGGACGCCCTCGTCCGGCGTCCGACCGTTTGAGTACGATCCGTTCAATCAGCCCTTCAGCCATCAGCCGATTCAACCGCTGCCGCACGGCCGTCGGCGTGACGTGCATTAGCTCGGCCAGTCCCGAAACGCCGACTGACTCAACCCGCCGTAGCAGGTCGAGAATCGCGATGTCCGAGCTTTCGATGGAGTTTGCCGCCATTGAACCGTCCCCCGCTTTCTACACCGTATGATACTCATTTATGCATTTTCGACAAGTTTATATTTCAAAAATAGGCCTAAATCAATAATTGCGTCGTAACATGTTGACTTATAACGGTTTATTGGATATAAGGTGCGACCAGGTAGGTGCTATGCATGCTTACTGCGAGTTACATATCGGCGACATGTCCGCCCGGCGGAAAATAGGCACGAGGATTCAACAACTCACAAAGAGGCCGTTCTTATGATTTGTTCGCTGTCAAAGCCCATTTGTGCCGCGTTGACAACACTGTTCGTTGCGCTGGTTTGTGTTTGTCCGTCCAATGCGGTTTTCGGGCAGGACGACTCGAATGCAGAGGCCTCTACCTCGAACTCCACCGCGGAGCAGCCGCAGGCTGTTGAGTCGAGTGAGGCGGCCGCCGAAAAATCAACCGTTGCTGCGATACAGGAGAAGATCAACGGCAGGGTCAATACTGTTGTTGGATTTCTCGAAAAGGTATTGTTTTTTGCAATTCCGATTCCCAGCACCGACAAGAGCATCCCACTTGTCCTGCTCGTGTTGATCTTGGGTGGCATTTTTTTCACGTTCCGGTTTGGCTTCATCAATGTACGCCTGTTCGGCCACTCGATTGCGGTGCTAAGAGGCAAATATGATCGTCCGGAGGATGAGGGCGAAATATCTCATTTTCAAGCGCTAACCTCAGCGTTGTCGGCGACGGTAGGGCTTGGAAACATCGCGGGGGTTGCCGTCGCGATTGCCACGGGCGGTCCGGGTGCGGTCTTCTGGATGTGGTTTATTGCGTTTTTCGGAATGTCGTCGAAATTTGTCAGTTGTTCTTTTGCGCAGTTGTATCGTCGCGTAACTCCAGACGGAAGGATTCTGGGGGGGCCGATGATCTATTTGGAGGACGGAATCAAAGAAAAATATCCGGCGCTGGCTCCGCTTGGAAAAATCTTTGGAATTATGTTTGCGATCTTCACCATGTTGGCGGCATTTGGTGGTGGAAATATGTTTCAGGGCAATCAGACATTCAAAATTCTGTCCACCGAATTTGGGGTCAGTAATGACTATGCTTGGCTGTTTGGAGTGATTCTGGCGGTGTTGGTTGGTTGCGTCATCATCGGGGGCATCAAGCGGATCGGAGAAGTGACTAGCAAGATGGTTCCGGCGATGTGCGTGTTCTATTGCACCGTGTGCCTGATTATTATTTTCAAGAATGCCGGCCAGGTTCCGGAAATGATTGGCAGCATCTTTCAGAGCGCCTTTTCGCCCGAGGCTGTGTTCGGCGGGATGATTGGCGTTTTGATTACCGGCGCCCGGCGGGCGGCTTTTTCCAACGAGGCGGGATTGGGTTCTGCGGCGATTGCGCATGCGGCGGCGAAGACGGACGAACCGGTACGGGAAGGAATCGTGGCCATGATCGGGCCGTTCATTGACACGATTGTCGTCTGCACGATGACCGCATTAGCGCTGCTGATTACGAAGGCGCATATCGACCCGGCCACGGGCCAACCGTTTGTTGAAGAAATTGCCAAGCAAAAGGACATCGCGATGACAGCAGAAGCGTTTCGTACGCTCGGAGATTGGGTTCCGTATTTGCTCTGCATCGCAGTCTGTATATTCGCGTATTCGACGATGATCTCGTGGAGTTACTACGGAGAACGTGCTGCGGAGTATCTGTTCGGTCGCCGCGGTGTGGTGCCTTTCCGAATCGTATTTGTAATCGCCGTGATCCTAGGTCCAATCTTGTCTTTAAAAGCCGTCCTCGATTTTTCTGACATGATGCTGTTTAGTATGGCATTTCCGAATATTATCGGCCTCGTCATCATTTCAGGCATGCTGAAGACGAAAGTGAACGACTACGTGTCTCGCCTAAAGTCCGGAGAGATGAGTCCGGAGCGATGATCAATGGCGGCAGTAGCCGGCAGCCGCAGTGGTTTTACGACGGAAAATCCGTTTCGACCACGGCTATGAATGCCCGCCTGTTCGCGACATTCGCGATGTTGCTTCTAAATCTCCTTGCGCCGCGGCGGCCTTGGGCGTAGCAGCAGGCGTATTTGCGCATCAGGACGGTGCCCTTTTTCTCTCCGAAGCGATGACAAATCAGATCGTAGTGGTGCAGAATTAGTTCCCGCTGCTCGGCCAGTGTGGGGTCTGGGGGGATGGGTTCTCCGCACAGAGCGGCCTGGCATTGACGAAACAACCAAGGCCGGCCGAGTGCCGCCCGCGCGATCATCACGCCGTCGACGTCATAACGTTTCAGCGCTGCAACCACGGCCTCGGGGGAATCGAGATCG
>JAYGDO010000536.1:0-5311 GCA_046582885.1 Pirellulales bacterium
ACTGATCGACGAAAGTAAGACGACCAGTATTCGAGGACTTTACTATCTGCTCAAACACACGATTGAAGGCACCAAAGAAGAAACGTTCGACGGACAATCTGACTGCGATCCAATCATCGAAGACGTCGAAGTGGCGTTGAACGCTCTCCGCGAAGAACTACATGTTTATGCCAGTAACCGGGGCGGTATGGTCGGCAACATCACGTTGACCGACAGCGGCGACGAAATCGACTGCTCACGTATGGGTTCGGGCGGCTACAGCATACCGTCGATTGTAGAAGCGGATATCATCCAATTTAAAAAGGTGGATGCCAAATTCATCCTTCATGTTGAAAAGGACACCGTTTGGCGGCGATTCAACGAAGACAAATTTTGGAAAAAATACAACTGCATATTGACACATGGTGGAGGTCAGCCGCCACGCGGCGTGCGGCGACTGCTGAATCGGCTTCACCACGAAAAGAAACTGCCCATCTATTGCCTGCTGGATAACGATCCGTGGGGATACTACATCTACAGCGTCATCAAACAAGGCTCAATCAATTTAGCTTATGAATCGCAGCGCATGGCGATCCCCAGCGCGCGGTTCATCGGTTTGCGCAGCAAGGACTTCAATCGCTGCGAGCTGTCGACCAGTGTACAAATCAGGCTGAACGACAACGACCGCAAGAGGGCCAAACAGATTGCGAACTATCCGTGGTTTGAAAAGAAGCGCGATTGGCAACGCGAAATTGACTTGATGCTAAAAAACGATTTCAAACTGGAAGTCGAAGCGTTGATCAGCAAGAACATCAGCTACGTTACGGAAGAGTACGTCCCAGCAAGACTCAAAGACGGCGACTGGTTGGATTAACTACTCCACCTGCATCCGATTTCCGCGAAATTTCTTCTCCGGGGAATCCCGTCGAGAAACCAAAGCTGTTCCGGAAATTACAACACCAGTTCGCTTGCGCCTTTTGGCAAGTCAAAGCAGATCGTGACGGACCTGTCCGCGCGGACAAAGGTACCGGATTTCAGTTTCAAAAAATCTCGGACTTCGGCGAATTGAGATTGCTTTTCTCCGGTAACGAGGCGAGGCAAGTTGTGCGATTTGGTTTTTACTTGAACGGTAAAACTATCGGTGGCAAACGGCGCGTTAAAGTGCATTCGGTCGTTTTTCATCTCGATACCCGTTAGCTGTTTCGCGGCCCAATAGCGAGCAATGTCACTCAACTTCATCCACAGCAGATTGTCGTATTTTATGTGCAGCCGCCGCACGGCCTCCTGGAAGATTTTGAAGCCGACTTCTTCGCCGTTAAAATAAATCCCGGTCCAGTGGCAAAGCATCAGCGCGGGTTCGCCGCGATCGATCACTTCGACCATCCGGCCTTTTTTCAAATCGGCGGTAATGAACCGATCGACGTCGCCACGATTCGAGCAATCCCAGCCGCCCGTCCAATCGCCTGTGCAGGCGATCAGTGAAACAACACACCTCGGGTCGTCAGTGGTCAGCCCTGATGCATACTCCACGTGAGGCTGCACGCTCGTATCACCCGACGAATTGACGTATTTGAAATAGTGCGGAATTTCGGCGCTGAACACGTCCCGCACCGATTGCAGCACGGCTTGTGACAGTTCGCCGCGCACGCCACCGCCGAACCCGCCGGGAGTTGTGACGCCTTCGCAAGGCAGTCCGACGTTTTTCAGAATTTGCAACCCATAACTCAAGTAGTCGGCCAACTCATCGACCGACTTGCCGTCCGCCCAACGCCAGTTTTCCATGTACTCCAAACCGAACTTGGGAATCGGATGACCCGTATTCGTATCGATGACCCGCGTGTGGGTCACCATTTCTGGATGAATGTCCCAACCGGGCAGCATCAGTTTGCGAACCAAATCAAGGCTCGCCGCTAGTTCCCGGCTCGTCCATCCCGGCAGTTCTCGGTCCACCCTGCCGACGCAGGCAGGATAGGGCACGATACTATACTTGCCTTTAATGTCGCGCTCTGCGGACCACTCACCGAACTTGCGGACGAAGGCGTCGGGTATTTCGACGGGCATCTTCCGCCAGTCGTGGTGATAGCGCTGGTATTTCCACGCGGCGGCGAACTGCGGGATTGCAAACCGATTGAGATTCACCAGGCACGTCGAATCATCAATGACGAACGACAGTGGCACCCGTCCGCACGGGTTGAGCACTTCCACCGAAGCGTGCTGCTCGGGCCGTTCGCCTTGGACCGGATCGTCCGCAAAAACAGCAGATGACGGGATTTCGACCGAAGCGGTCGCCGCCGCCGCCACCATGTATTTCGTGAAATGACGTCGCGTTAGGCGATCCATGGCAAAAACTCCGAAGACGCAGTTGCAAACCAGAAC
The DNA here is from genome assembly GCA_046582885.1 of Pirellulales bacterium. Classification (GTDB taxonomy): domain Bacteria; phylum Planctomycetota; class Planctomycetia; order Pirellulales; family UBA7805; genus JAYZEI01. Next base: position 2,356 of record JAYGDO010000536.1, read on the forward strand.
TGCATAACGCCCGTTCCGGCCCATGTCGCAGACGCTCCCTCGTACTTATCCACCATTTTGACAAGGCGCATCGCGTGTCGTAGATTCACATTCTGTAAGAAAGTCAAAAACAACTCAAGGAGCCCGATATGAAGACTGCTCGCACCGCAACGGCTGTTCTGTTTATTGCCACACTGTTTGGCAGCGCTAACGCCGAAGACAAAAAGGCCGTTGAGCTTTTCAACGGCGATAACCTCGACGGCTGGAAAATTAAAGGCAACAACACCGAGCGGAGCAAATGGACTGTGGGCACGGCCACGATGGCCAAAGACAACAACCGCAATTTGAAAATCGCGGACGCAGCAAAGGGCAAAGGCGAACTGGTCAACGCCCAGGGCCGTGGGGTCGATATTTTTTCGGAAGCGGAATTCGGCGATTGCCACTTATCGATTGAAGTGATGGTTCCCAAGGGTTCGAACTCGGGCATCTACTTCATGGGCAACTACGAAATTCAAATCCTGGATAGCTACGGCAAAGACAAGATCGGCCCGGGCGACATCGGCGCGATATACGGCGCGGCCGTGGCCCGCGTCAACGCCGCTCGCGCGCCGGGAAAGTGGCAGAAATTCGAAATCGACTTCCGAGCGGCACAATTCAAGGATGGCAAAAAAATCTCCAACGCGAGGTTCCCGCGCGTCGTGCTCAACGGCAAAGTCATCCACGAAGACGTCGAAGTAACTAAAGTCACCGGCGGTAATCTCGGCCGTGGCGAAAGCAGCAAAGGGCCACTCATGTTCCAAGGCGACCATGGACCGGTAGCCTATCGGAACATCCGGATCACACCAAAGTAACCATGGGTTCGGGCGGCGGAAGAGTAAAACGAAGTGATCCCGATGGCGGCGAATGCCTTGCGATACTAGAACCGCCAATCCCAATCGCCCGAGAATATCGAGTCGGCGGTCGCGGCGTCGCAATCGCTGAATGAAAGACCTCCCGCGCGGTGACTGGTGCCTCGCGAACGCACCTGGAAATCTACGCGAGTGCTTGACCGATGGTTGCTCCACCGCCCAGCCCTATCCCCGCCCGGTTCCGTTCCGTCGCCGAGTTGTCGCCGCCATTCGCAATTGTCATCTGAATCGCTATCGAACAGATGGCTGTCGAACGCTATGTGTTGATTCGCCGCGCTCGCGCCGAAGCTCTCAAAAATCCAGTAGGCGACCTTTTCAGATGTATGACTACGCTCGGAGTCGGCCAGTTGGTCTTCGTCGGTTGAAAGATTCAGCGTGTTGCCATCCACGGCAGCCGCTCCGCGCAGGATCGCCCAACTGCCATTCCCGCCGGCCATGCCGGACTGAGTTAACACGGCCGACACAGGGTCGTTGATGCCGCTAAAGTTGTACGAGTTTGAGCCGTTGTCCACCGATCGAATCGTCGCCGCACCTACGGCTGCCGTAAATCCAACACCGTTAACCACGCCACTGCCAGATTCGACAACGATGTAACCAATCGTCTCGTCCGTCCGCGAACGATTAGAATCTTCACCCACATGTTTGCCGGTAAACAGCATACTGCCGGTCGGCGCACTACCTTGCGAACTACCGCGCGTCCAAAACATGGAGGGCTGGTCATCGTTGGTCGTCATCACCTGGCCGAAGACAACGGGATTTGAATATGAATTCGCATACGTTTGTTGCTCGCCATTCCAACTAGACTTGCCGTCGGTGACGGTCGATAGGTAGGTAGTGGCTTCCATCGTCACGCCGGATTCTGCTTGCGTGTAAACGCCGGACTCGGCTACGACGTATTGCACTTGGTTGCCGCCGAGAACTGTGTTGTTGCCGTCTACACTCTGAATTCTGATCTGAAAACTGTTTCCGCTGGCATTTTGGATCCGAGTTGTGATCGGTGGCCCCGATTCGTAAACAGGCGTGGCTACGACGACCATCGATGTGTAGTTCTGTGGCAGTGTAACGGTGGTCCAAATTTCTGTACCGATGTTGTTGAGAACGCCGGCGTACAGTTTTGGACCGGCCGCAACCACGTCATTCACCGTTATATCAACGGTCGCCGTCGCAGTGCCGCCGTTGCCGTCACTAATCGAGTAAGCAAATGTGTCGAGGCCGCTGAAGTTGACATTAGGTAAATAGTTAATCGTATCGTCGTCATTAATCGTTGCCGTTCCGTTACTCGGTTGTGTCACACCAGCGGTCGACAAAGTGTCACCATCCGCATCCGTGTCGTTCGCCAACACATCAATCGTGACCGCAATTCCGGCATCCGTTGCCGCTGTATCGTCGACAGCGTTCGGCGGTGAGTTCGGCGAATCGGAGACCGTTAAATTCAACTTCGGGCCAAGCGTTGCGTGACTGCGCGAATTGAATTTAACCCACCGCGAACCTTCCGGCGTCGAAGTCACGTCGATGTGCAGCGTTACCAACGCGTTGGCATGCGATGCTTGATTAACAAGCGAAGTCACGTCGACTTCCAGGGGTTGCCCCACAACAAATTGAGAACCGTCAAAGGTTGCCTCCTCGCCGGAACCGGCAGGTCGATTATTCCAAGTAATCGAATCTTCAAACCAGCCATCGCTCGCATCTTCAACCAGCCGGACACGAAATACCAAGTCGGAAAATTCGCCGTTCAGTTTGCCCGGCGTCAGCACCAGCACGGCGCGTTGAGCCGGCCCGCTGAGCGAAAATGTGTTGAATCGAACGTATGCCTCGCGGTCCGAGTTATCGGAATTGCTCTGCCGCAAGTACAACCTCGAGTTGGTTCCATAGTTGCGATCGGCCTTCGAACCTCCCGCGACGAATGCATCCGCTTCGGCATCAACCGTATAGTTGGCGACCGTCTGCACCACCGCCACGCTGACCGTCGCCGTATCGGTACCGCCGTTGCCGTCGCCGACCGTATAGGTGAACGAATCGTCGCCCGTGAAACCCGCGGCGGGAGTGTAGGTGACGCTATCGTCCGCGTT
>JAYGDO010000620.1:0-2850 GCA_046582885.1 Pirellulales bacterium
CCGAGATCAATTCGGCGACGCTGAGGCTCTACACGTCAGCGCCCGCCGCCACCGGCGATACCTTGGTCTATCGACTGGCCGACGCAAACTCCGCGTGGCGCGAAGGCAGCCACGACGGCGGAACCTGCCTGGGCTGCAATACGCATCACGCCACCTGGGCGCATCTGGCAGACTTCGGTGGCTTTCCCCAACCGACACCCACCTGGGCCAGCGGAACGGGCGGGCCCAATGTGGCCGGCACCGACTACGATGCCGTGGCGCTGGGCTCGCTGCCCAACGCGGGCGCGGTGGCCGGCGAGGCGTTCGACATCCCCTTGGGCGGCGATCTGACGGCGCTGTTTAACGAGTGGGCCTCCGCTTCGCCGACGGGAGACGGCCAGAGCCCCTGGACAGCGGATTGGAACTGGGAGCAACCCGCGCCGCAAACCGGCAACGAAGGCCTCCTGCTCCGCGGCACTGACGGCGCGATCCACGACGTGTATAGCAGCGAAGCGGCTGCCGTAAATCTCAGGCCGCAACTGATCGTCAATTACGACGAAAATGTCGTCCCCCTGGCCACCACCGAGTCAGGCGGGGAGCTGACCTTTAAACTGGCGCTGGATACGGTTCCCACCAACAATGTGACCATCGCCTTGAGCAGTTCGGATTTAACCGAAGGCACGGTCGCTCCGGCCAGCATCACCTTTACCCCCACCAACGCGCTCGCGCCGCAATCCTTCACCATCACCGGCGTGGACGACAACGTGGTCGATGGCGACGTGGATTACACGGTCATCATTGCCGCCGCGATGAGTGCGGACCCCAATTACAACGGCATGGATTTGGATGATTTCTCGGTCACCAATGCCGACGACGACACGCCGGATTTTGGCGATGCGCCGACACCTTATCCCGTCACCCTGGCCGAAAATGGCGGCTATCATGTGGCAACCGGTCCGACCCTGGGTGCCGACCGCGACGAAGAAATGGACGGGATTCATTCCGTCGCCGCCGATGCGGATGGAAACGATGAAGATGGCGTCTTCATCGGCGCGATCGTGGTCGGGGCACTCGATGCCAGTGCGACGGTGAATGTGCAGAACGCTCCCGAAGGAGCGAAACTCGATGCATGGATCGACTTTAACGTGGATGGCAGTTGGGCCGGCCTGTCTGAGCAGATCGCCGATAGCCTGACGGTCGTCAACGGCGATAATACAATCAGCTTCGACGTGCCAAGTTGGGCAGCCGACGGCCCAACCTATGCCCGCTTCCGGTTGAGTACGGCAGGAAACCTGGGGATGGGCGGCGGGGCCGATGACGGCGAACTGGAAGATTACCGACTGACCATCAATCCGCCGGTCGAAACTTTCGGTACGTTCGGTGGCCAGAATGTCATCTCCGCCGCCGCCGACGGCGCCAATAGCGTGTTTGCAACGGATCTGGACTCCGACGGCGACATGGACGTGCTCAGCACTTCCGTGCTCGTCAACAAAATCGCCTGGTGCGAAAACGACGGCAACCAAAACTTCACCGCTCACGTTATCAGCACTGCCACGGATTGGCCCATGATGGCGATGGCGGCGGACGTGGACGGCGACGGCGACATGGATGTGCTCTCTGCATCCAAAAATGACAACATGATTGCCTGGTACGAGAACGACGGCAACCAGAACTTTACGCAGCACCCGATTAGCACCGACGCCCAAGTTGCCCGCAGCGTATTTGCGGCGGATGTGGACTCCGACGGCGACATGGACGTGCTCAGCGCGTCTCGTGACGACGACAAGATCGCCTGGTATGAGAACGACGGCAACCAGAACTTCGCGATCCACATCATCAGTTCCACTGCGGATGGAGCGCGCAGTGTATCTGCGGCAGACGTCGATTCCGACGGCGACATGGACGTGCTCAGCGCCTCGGAATCTGACGACACGATCGCCTGGTACGAGAACGACGGCAGTCAGAACTTCACGCCGCACACGATCAGCGCCGCCGCCGACTTTGCCTATAGCGTACTCGCGGCAGACGTGAACGGAGACGGCCACATGGACGTGCTCAGCGCCTCGTACCTCGACGACAAAATCGCCTGGTACGAGAACGACGGCAGCGGAGCCTTCACGCCGCACACGATCAGCGACGACGCCGACGGTGCCATTAGCGTGTTTGCGGCGGACGAAGACGGAGATGGCGACATCGATGTGATCAGCGCGTCGTACCTTGACGACGAGATTCGCTGGTACGAAAACGACGGCAGCGGAGCCTTCACGCCGCACACGATCAGTACCGCCGCCGATGGAGCGATTGCCGTGTTCGCAGCCGATCTCGAAGGCGATGGCGACCTCGACATACTCAGCGCCTCGTACAACGACGACAAGCTCGCCTGGTACGAGAACAATCCGAACCAGCCGCCCACGGGCGTAGCCCTGGCGAACAAGGTCAACGTGCTGGTCGAGAACGCCGATACCGGCAGCCGGATCAAGCTGGCCGACATCCAAGTGGTCGATGATGCGCAAGGAACCAACGAGATCAGCCTGGCGGGCGCCGATGCGGCCAGTTTCGAGGTCGACGGCAACGAACTGTATCTGAAGGCGGGAGAGGTGCTCGACTTTGAGTCGCAGGTCAGCTACGACGTCACCGTCAGCGTGGAAGACAGCTCGGTTGCCGGCAGCACACCGGTGACGGCCGATTTCACCCTCAATATCACCGACGTCAACGAAGCGCCCGCGGTCGCCCTCACGAACGTGGTGAACAGCCTGGCGGAGAACGCCGATACCTCGGCCGCCATTAAAGTCGCCGATATTGCGATTGGCGATGACGCCCTGGGCACCAACAACCTCAGCCTGTCCGGCGCCGACGCCGCCGCCTTTGAGA
>JAYGDO010000075.1:0-1621 GCA_046582885.1 Pirellulales bacterium
CGAGCGAGGCCCCGGCGTTGATCACCGTATCGTCGGTGGCTGCCGCCGTTGCTGCGCCCAGGCCGCCGTTGTTGCCCACAACAAGTTTGCCGTTGTTGATGCTGGTTTGGCCGGTATAGGTGTTGGCCCCGTTGAAGGTCACTGTACCCGCACCGTTTTTCACAACGCCGACACCGCTGATCGGGTTCTCGACGACGATATCGCCCTCCCCGTCAAAGGTCACATTGTTGCTGTCGGCCGCGATGGCGTCGCCACCCCCACTGTCGAGCGTTAACGTGCCGTTGGAATTGCTGGTGATCGTGGCACTGACGGGACCGATCAGAGTCACGCCGCCGCCAAGTGTGCTAACACCGTCACCTTCCAGCACCGGGCTCGAGTTGCCGTCACCATCGGCATCATAAAAGAAGACATTAACGGCGGCAGCGGCGTCGCTGATCCGAATGGTCGCCTCGTCCCCGATGAGCCCGAACGGGAAGTTGATGGCAAGATCGGCGCCCAGTTCCAAAGCGCCCGCGTTGTGGGCAATCCAAATTGCCTGGTTCCCCGGATTGTCGGTCGGCAGTAACACGGTGCCGTCGGCGGCGGCCGCCGAGTTAACCACCACCTCGGCTCCCGCGGGTCCATTTGCCGTGGTAACACCGCTTAACGAGAGCGTCGTCCCGTTGAGCGCGTTGATGACAACGTCACCCGGGTCAACACCGCCGTTGGCGAAGAGCCCGTTAATAAAGACCCCGTTGCCGCCGTCACCGCGAAACGCCAGATCGCCACCCGCACTGGAATCGACGTTGAACGTCGCGGCGAGGCCCAAGTCGAGATCCGCAAATGCAACATCCGCTGCCGTAGCCAGTGTCACCGTCGAAACTCCGGTAACGGCAACATTGTTATCCAACGCTGCCGGAACGGTGCCGCTGAGGCCGGCGGTATACAAGTCCTGGATTTCCACGCTGCTGAGAGGCCGGGAGAGGATGGCCGCGTCGTCGATTTGGCCGTTGAAGTCGCGGGTGTTGTTATTGGCCGTCACACGATCGGTGCCGATGCGGACATTTGCACTCGACGCGGTATTAACCGCCGCGCCGCTGTTGTTTTGGATTCCCTGCAGGACGCCGTCGATATAAAACTGGAAGCTGTTGTGATTCGCGCCGGCGATCGCCGGATCGAAGACGGCCACTACTTGATGCCACTGGCCGTCGTTAAGATCTTTACCGCCAACCAGCGATGACTCGACACCGCCGTTGGCGGTTTCTACGCGAAGCCGATCACCGCTTCCGACCAGCCGCCAAACCCATTTTTGCGACGAAGAATTGGTACCCCACGACATGATCCCGCCGTCATTGAGATTTGCGCCCGTGGTGTTCTTCTTGATCCAGGCAACCATCGTCCGCGCGGCCGTACCGGTTACCCCCTTGTAGGCGGAGGCATTGAGTTGGACATAATCGCCGTTGCCATCCAAGGTCAGTGCATCGCCGATGATCCCCGGAGATAAGCCGGCGCCCGAAACGATGTTGCCGGTGCGGCTGTTGGGCGACGAATCGGCCACCGTGGTACTACCGGCACCATCCTTAAATTCCCAATACGCCTCGAGATTTGAGAGGGCAAGGACCTTGTCGCTGTATCCGGGTCC
>JAYGDO010000144.1:0-5688 GCA_046582885.1 Pirellulales bacterium
TGTAATCAGCGAGCGCTTGTTTCAGGAATTTCCGGATTCGCTCAGGCCCCCGATTGTTGTTGTAGACCATCAGCCGACCGTCGGGCGCGGCGATGTAGATACCCTGAGTCGTCCCCTGAAAATTATTTCGCGGCCCTTGACCTGCGATCTTGCGATAAAAATTGCCTTCGGCATCCTGCTGCCGACGCTGATAGGCTTGGTCGATAGCCACGGGCACGAACCGAGTTTGCAACAGCTTGACGATTTCGGGATCGGCGAATGTCGACGCACGGTCGAGCACTCCGTTGTTTCACGTGCAGCCGAGCGGATGGCCGTCCATTGCCCAAATGAAGATCGGCTTTTGCGCTTTTGCGGCCGCGTGCTGAGCGTCGAGCAGCGAAATTTTCCAAGGGATTGTCCGCCAGAGCTCATCCGCCGCCGGCCGAAGTTCGCCATGCAAACGCTTAAACTCGGCCTCGGAAAGTTCAACCGCGCGGCCGGCGGTGGGCTGCATAAGGAGCATCAGCAGTAGTGCAAATGTTGCCGTGCGCGTTTTCATCTTCGAGTCCTCCCCGTGCCGTGGTGGCGATCTCACTTCTTCAGCCTTTATTGTACGCCAATGACCGTTGCCGCGGCAAAATGTGGCGATTAAACCGGCTCGTCGCCATGAATGATCCCGGCTTGTCGCCATGAATGATCGTAGGGACGGGCCATTGTGTTTGGTCGGCGTAACTCCCCTCCAATATGACTTTGGGTCGTATCCCGCTCAGTTCGCGGTAGCCCCGGGCCTGTTCGAAGTTCAGGGGTACGTCGTATCACTCCGGAACACGTCGATTAGCTCGTGTGGATGCTCGATTAACAACTTTGCACCGTGCCGCTGCAACTCGTCGCGTGACCGAAATCCCCACAGGGCGCCGACCGCCAGCATGTTTGCATTACCGGCCGTTTGCATATCCACCTTGGTGTCACCGAGAAAAACAAAATCGCGGGGCGGCGTTTCCAGGCGGTCGGCGATTTCGAGCGCCCCGGCCGAATCAGGTTTTGGATCAACGTGCTCGCGCATGCCGAGCACGACTTCGAAACTACCCGGTGGAAAAAACTCGTTGACGCAAAGTTGCGTGAAGTGGTCCGGTTTGTTGGAGAGCACGGCCGTTTTGATGCCGAGATCGGCTAGCTGTGCGAGTAGGTTCATAATGCCATCGTACGGCCGGGTCTTCGAATTCCAGTTTTCTTGGTAGATGGCGCGATGCTCGACCGCGGAGCGACCGAGCAAATCGCGGTCAATCGCATCGCGCGGCAGCGCCCGCTGGTAAAGTGACGACAACCCCTCACCGATCAGGTCCCGGTAGCTTGCGGCCGCATGCGTTGGAAAGCCCAGTCCCGCCAGCACGCGGTTCGCCGTGTCGGCGATGTCTTCAAGCGTGTCCAGCAGCGTACCGTCCAAATCGAATATGACCGCCGTATACCCCATTCCCAGTTCCCGCTTCGTGATGTTGCGGCCGATTTAGCGTCGATTCCAAGTGACGTCGCGCGCAGGGGCCACCCTACACAATTGCGACCCGTCACGGCATGGCCTAAGCTAGTATCTTTCCGTGAAGAACAAAAATCCAGACTCGCAGAGCGAAGCACTATGAAAATCCAATTCGTGCAATATTCACTTTTGACTCTACTCACGGCCGCCGCTTTTTTCATCGCGAAACCGGCGGCAGCCGACACCGAGGACGACCTTCACATTACGCACGGTCCGATTCTGGGCCGCGTGCGGCCGCATGGAATCGGCGTCTGGGCCAGGACCAGTCGCGACACACAGTTTGCAGTTCGCTACGGCACGGCGGCGGACAAGCTCGACAAGGTCAGCCCGCCCGTGAAGACGCGGTTGGAAAACGACAACACCGGCTGGGTTGATCTGACGGGCCTGAAGGCGAACACCAGATACTATTACGACGTTTTCATTCCCGGTCAGTTGCCGCGCAGCGGTCGCAGCGGATCATTTCGCACGCTGCCGGACAGCAAAGATTATGTCAGCAAGGAACTGAACCCGCGGGGACTGTTCAATTTTAAATTCGAGTTCGCCTGCGGCAACAATCAGAACGTCGCACACAGTATCGGGCCCTCGCTGCCGACGTTCCGCACAATGCTCGATCGGATCAAGGACGACCTGAACTTCGCGATTCTCAACGGCGATTGGCTTTACGAATCGCAACGCGATTACAAGCCGTCGCAGTGGCTCGCCCAGGTCGACCGTCGCGCCGCCGACGTGCCCCACGTCGTGCGCGTCGCGCCGACGATCGTCGGTGTGTGGCAGAACTACAAACATTTTCTCAGCCAGGGCCAAAATCTGGCCGAATGGCATCGCAACGTGCCTACATTTTTCACGTACGACGATCACGAGTGCCTCAACGACATTTGGGGTGCCGGTTCACCCGGCCTTCGTGATCGTCGCGCGGTGTTTCGCGATATCGGCGTCCGTGCCTGGCATGACTATCTTGCCTGGAGCAACCCCACGACGTTCAAACAGCGCGTGCATTTTGGCCGAGGAAAGTGCGTGGCCGGCAACAAGGTGATTTCCGACGCGGATGCCGATTTCACCAAACTGAATCTTGCGGATCACAACAACCTGCACATTCATTGGGGAACCAAAACGGCCGGGGTCAACGACAACGATCTGGACGGCGTCGGCGGGCATCCCAACGCGGGCGTCTACGCGATTACAAAAGTGCTAGACAAAAACCGAATCCAGCTTTCGCATGCGACAAAGACAGATGGCGAGGTTTCCTATTCAATCGGCCGCCGCTCGTATTACAAGATGCGGATGAGCAACTGCGATTTTTTTGTGCTCGACACCCGCGGCCAGCGGCAAATGCACGATACCAAGAATCCCTATAAAAAAGGCCTGTCGCATCTGGGCCCGGTTCAGCGCGATTGGCTGATCGACGGCGTGACGGGCAGTGATGCCGATTTCATTTTCGTCGTGTCGTCGGTCAATTTCATGGTCCCCCACGTTGGCGGCGGAAAAATTCGCGGAACAAACAAAGACGATGCCTGGACCGTGTTTTTCGATGAGCGCGAGAGACTGATTGAGACGTTCGACAAACTAAAGAAGCCGGTGTTCGTGCTGACTGGTGATTTGCACAACAGCTTTGCGATTAAGATCACCGACAACGTTTGGGAAATGGCGTCCGGCCCGCACAATTCGAACAACCATTGGGCCAGCGACGAAGGCGCCCGTCCGGCGAACGGAAAATTCAAATATGGCCCGCGCGAAGTAGATATCCGCTGGTCAACCTATTATCGCACTGACATCCCCCGCGCGGAATTGCTGCATCCGACGTATTGTGTGGTGCAGGTCAACAATGTTTTCAACAATCCGCAGCAGGTCGGCGGCACGCGCTGGGTAGCGTTTCCTCGACCGCAGGTGATTTTTCAGTATTACGACGGTCGCACGGGAAGCCTGCGGTATGCGGAGTCGATCGTGGCGGACTCGCGATAGCAGCGACGGTTCTAAGAGTGCAATAACTCCGCGATTCCAAGCGGATCACTCGGATCGCAAGCTAGAAGCTGCGCGGCGACCTGCTTCGCCAGTTTCTTTTTTCCAAGTTGCTTCAGACAATGCAGCAAGCCTTTGCCGCATTGGTGAAAGGCTCGATTCGCTTCGCGCGCGTACGGCAGGGGTTGCGGATTGCGGGCTTTTTTGACGGCTTGTGCGCCCGCGCGAAAAGCGTGACCAAAGTGTCCGCGGGCCAGCGGGATATCACCCTCACCTAAGGCAATTTCGCCAAGCAGTCGATGAGCGTCGATAAAGTCGGGACAACCTGACAATAGCCAGCGCAGTTCGTCCTTGGCAATTTCATCCTCACCGGCCTCAAGCATCGCTTCGACTTCGTTAATGTCTTCGGCGCGGTCTCTGGCGCAGCGCGGGCAAACCAGTTCCCAGGCGTCGCCATCGGGCACTTGGCGTACGCCGATCTTTGCCGCGCCGCGCCGCGACGACCGCTGCTGGTACTTCGGATTCTTGTTTTGCTTCGGCAAGTCGGTGGCGACCTTCTAAGGTTTTCCATGCTTTAAGAAGCCGTTATGATGACATGTCGGACCGCAGGCAGGCAATCCGGTGGTTGCCGCAGTTTGGATCGACACTTAGAATCGCAGCGGAAATGAAGAAAAGAAACCTGCGGAAATCGAATTCAGCTGAAACAACGCCTCTGGACGCCGCGTGGCTCCGCACGTTTCGTCGCCGGTTGCTTAACTGGTATACGAGGCACGCCCGTGACTTACCATGGCGGCGTTCGCGGGACGTTTATCGTGTCTGGGTCAGCGAAATCATGCTGCAGCAAACCCAGGTGGCGACGGTCGAAGCCTATTTCAAACGATTTGTGGCAACGTTACCGACGATCGCTGATCTGGCGGCTGCGGACGAACAAGAGGTATTGCGGTTGTGGGAAGGCCTGGGCTACTACCGGCGAGCGCGACAATTGCACCGCGCAGCGCGCGAGATCGTCGAACTGCACCACGGCCAGTTTCCGCGCGACATCGATTCCGTTCGCAGGCTTCCGGGTATTGGGCGATATACGGCCGGCGCCGTTCTGTCGATTGCGTTCGATCAGCGTGCACCGATTCTTGAGGCCAATACGATGCGGCTTTTTGCGAGACTGCTTGGGTATCGCGACGACCCGAAAACTACCGCCGGGCAGCGCGTGCTCTGGGATGCGGCCGTACGGCTGCTGCCGCGGAGCAACGTTGGCCGCTTCAATCAAGCTCTGATGGAGGTGGGCAGCCTCGTCTGCACCCCCAAAGTGCCTAACTGCGAGGCGTGTCCGGTCGCGATGCTCTGCACGGCGCGGGCGGACGGTGCGCAAACGAACATCCCACCGCCGAAGCCCCGGCAGCGTCTTGAAGCGGTCCGTGAAGCGTGTGTTGTCGTCCGCCGCCGCGACCGCGTTCTGGTTCGCCGCCGAACATCGGACGAGCGCTGGGCCGGGCTATGGGATTTTCCACGGTTCGAAATCGATGCCGCAAACGGAACCGCGTTGCGGCGAATGTTAACGTCTGCAGTCGCAAATATCGCCGGCGTGCAAATCCAACCGGGCCCGCGGTTGGCGACCATCAAACACGGTGTAACTCGATTTCGGATCACCCTGGAGTGTTTCGAAGCAGAATATGTGGATGCGGTTTCAGGCGGTCAAAACGGCGATATGAAATGGCTGCGGCCTGCCGAACTCTCCGATTATCCGCTCAGCACCACCGGTCGAAAAATTGCGAACTTGTTGGTTTCCTAGTCGTGTTAGTCCGCGACGCAAGCATTGCTGTGAACCCTAGCACTCACGCTTTCGTATTTAACTTATCGCGTTTTTGCGACTCGTAATCGCACCGTCGGCTTTGACTTTGCCTACAGGCACTAAGCTGTTAACATCCAAAGCCTTGAGGAAATTGACTCGCAGGAAACCATCCCGGCTAGGGCCTTGAGAATTCAGTGATGTTGTTGCTCGAAAACGTCCAAAAATCGTATGTGGAACCGGACGGGTCTCCGCTGCCGATTCTGGAAATCCCGCGGTTTGAGTTGGCCACGGGCGAGCATGTTGTATTGGTCGGACGAAGTGGTGGCGGCAAGACGACGCTGTTGCATGTTATCGCGGGCATCAGCCGACCCGATGCGGGTGTCGTGCGGATTGGTGACGTCGATATCGCACAACTGTCCGAAGCTGCGCGCGACCG
>JAYGDO010000270.1:0-2364 GCA_046582885.1 Pirellulales bacterium
AAAAAGACAAAAACAATGATGATGGGGACTGCGAAAGAGATTCAACCTCCTGAGGGGAAACGCCATGAAGAAAACACTTACCATCTTGCTGTTGTTGCTGGGTGGGTGCCAGCGGCCAGCTGAGCAGCCAGCGGTCAGCAACCGGGAACTACTGGCGGTTTTTGGCAGCCAGCAGGTGATCGATACAGTGCACGCGGCGAGCGAGGTTCATGCCTACCGGCTGGCAGACTCAAGTTTCTACGAGGATAAGCTCTCCAGCTATGAACGATCCGGTGAAGCGGTCACCGTCTCTGAGGCCGATCGCTTGCAACTGCGGGATGTGCTATTGGACAAGGAAAGCTACGAGTTGGAAATGGCCAAGGGCTGTGAACCGGTTTTCGGCGTGGGAGTGACCTTTGTGAAGGGGGAGCGGAGTGTGGACGTCCTGTTCTGCTTCGGGTGCGATATTCTCGTGGTCTACCAGGACGGCAAGGTGGTCGGGGACGAGGATTTTGATCCTGCCAGGACTCGCCTGGTGAAGCTGGTGAAGAACTTCTTTCCCACCGACGACCTGATCCAGCAGCTCAAGTGACGCCATTACCTCTGCCCTGCTTCGTTTGTCGTGTCCGCCAAACCGCCAAGGTCACACAAGCAACCGTAAAAAGTTTCAGACCACAGCAGCAGTCCAAGCACGGCGACGGCCAGAGATCTTTCAGCCCTTTTTCGCCGCTTCAATCTTTTCCGACGCCGCCCAGATGCGATATTTGATTTCGAAACCTTTGGGAGCGAAGATGACGATGGGCAGTCGACTGTTGTACCGGATCACGAGAGGCTTACCTCGCACGAATTCTTCTACCTGCGGTTGTCCTTGCGGAACACCAATACGCGTACTGAAAACCGGACCACCGCCCTTGATTTCGTAATAGGTGTATCCCCAGCCTTTCAGATTCTTAGGCTCGAGGGAGGCCCCCAACCAGTGCCTGTTTACCCCATCGGTCATTATGGTTTTGCCAGGTATCAGTTCCACCTTGAAGCCGGCGTCTTCGCCTCGTTTCTTTTCCGGCAGTACGATCACGAAACGTTCCCTGCCTTTTTCAGCTTTTGGAAAGGGCTTTAGCTCCGGGTGGTCGGCTCCGTAGCCGCGTGTGGCGATAAGCGTCGTGAGTGCGATAAGTAGACTCGGAATTTTGTATTTCATAAGTGTCAGAATCTCCTCTTTTCGGCGTAGTCCGCGGTGATGCCACCAGAAATTTTTTTCCTTTCTAGTCACCCACGTAATATAGCCGCGTCACAAATGCCGCACAACAAACGGCATGTCCACGCCGCGTCTACAACTCGGCAAACGCTTCATCGGCGATGGCCGCACTAGTGGACGCCCCGCGCACGCCGGGCTGCAGCCAGGCGTACATCAGCCCATCGCTATCGTCGATGTCATAGAGATCGTCCAGCCCGGCGACGTGGCCCAGCTCGTGCATGACGACGGTGAGCAGGTCGATTTCCGCAGCGGTACCGGGCCGACCGGCGGATGGTGCGAACTCGGCATCGTTCAGCGGCGTGTCGTCGATATACCAGCCGTAACCGGCCGCGTCGGCGTCGATGGTGACCGCCATCGGCGTGGCCAGGCCCAGTGTCGCAGCGGACAGGTCGGCAATCGCCCAGGTGACGTTCGAGAACAGCTCGGAGCTAAATCCCGCTTCGCCCAGCCGCGAGATGGCCGCGTCCACGGTCGTCAGTAACTGTGAGGTCGTCAGCTGCTGGTGGCCGACATTGGACGTGTGCCCGTTTTCTCCACCGTCTGCCAGCAAGGGCGACGCCACGGTCGCAGCGGCGGAAAACTCGGAGGTGTTGCCCAGGACGTCGGTGGCCGTGGCCACGATGCGGGTTCCGATTTCCGCCGCCCCGGCGTCCACGGTGGCGGTGGCCGGACCGGTCGCCGTATAGCTGTGCGAACCCAGGAACGTCTGGCCCTCCTGGTCGTTGCTATCGGCCGCAAAGAATTCCACGCTCAATGGAAAGGTCGAATTGGCCAGGGTCGTGGGGATCGAGTAAGCGATTGCCAGATTGCCGTTGCCGAGCTTGACCGAACTGACTTCCGGAAAGTTCTGCAGGTTATTGGCGCCCACGTCGGCGTCGTCGGCGTCGTTAGCGGTTACCAGCCGGCTGTCGACCGCCAGGCCCAGTTCGCCGTTGTCGTGGATCGAGTTGTGCAATACGGCGTTGCCCGTTCCGCCGCCGATCCAGACACCGATACGGGTGTTGTGGGCGATCTCATTTTCGGCCCCCGCCTGCGTGCCGCCGATGGTGTTGTCGGAGGCTCCTTCGGTAATGCGGACGCCGTCCAGGTTGGCCGCGACGGTGCCGGTTTGCCGGTCGAAGCCGATGGCA
>JAYGDO010000315.1:0-2565 GCA_046582885.1 Pirellulales bacterium
TGCCCAACCTGCTCAAGCCTGACAAGATCGAAACGATCGACAAGTCGTCGATCGAAGAGCGGAAGACAGCCGATGTGTCGACCATGCCCACCGGCCTGTTAGATACTTACACGGTCGAAGAAATATTCGACCTGTTAGCATTCATTCAGTCCGTGGGTCCTGCGAAGGGGAGCACCTCTCCGAAATGACAAAATGGTAACCCGACACGTGAGCGAGGGAGGTAGCGTGTAGCCGCTTGGCGGCTACATCCGCAACTTCACGTGCCCAATTTCCAAGTCCCGATCTCCAGGAGGATCGAAAATTTAAGCCATGAGATTTTCAGCGCCACGGATACTCAAAGCGACCTGGCTGTTTTGCCTGCTGGCCTGGGTTGGGAACTTGGCCAGCGCGGACTGGCCCCAATTCAGGGGTCAGAATTCAACGGGCGTTGCAACAGGAAAATCGCCGCCGGTCGAGTTTGGTCCCGGCAAGCACGAGCTCTGGCGGGTACCGCTGGCGGCGGGCCACAGTTCGCCCTGCATCGTCGGCAATTTGATTTTCCTGACGACTTATGAAGAAAAACCGCGGAAACTCGCCGTTGTCTGCATCGCCCGGGCCAGCGGCAAGATTCAGTGGCAAAGAGATGTGCCGACCGACGCGATCGAAAAGGGACACCCGTCATTTAATCCGGCCAGCAGTTCCCCAACCTCGGACGGCGAGCGGGTGGTGGCTTATTTCGGCTCGTTCGGCCTGATCTGCTTCGACGCCCGCGGCAACAAACAGTGGGAACGCAAGATGCCGCTGACGAAGACGTACGGCGGCAATGCGACATCGCCGGCGATTATCGGGGACCGGGTGATCCTGTACCGGGGAAATTATGTCGATCACTTTCTGTTGGCCCTGGACAAAAAAACTGGAAAAGAACTGTGGAAGGTGCCGCAGCGGGAGCCGTTTTCCGGCGAGATGGCCTGCACGTCATGTCCGATCGTCGCCGGTAACAAACTGCTCGTGCACACCGCGCGATCCGTGCAGGCCTTCGACATCTCCAGCGGCAAACGGATTTGGGTCGCCAAATGCGCAACGACCGCCACCAGCACCCCGGTTGTTGCCGGAAACGAAGTCATCGTCGCCGCCTGGAACAAACTGGGCGAACCGGCGCTGCGGCCGGCGTTTCCCAGCTTTGAAAAGTTGGTCGCCGATCATGACCGCGACAACGACCAGCGGATCAGTCGCGATGAGCTACCCAAGCTGTGGATCTTTCATCGTCCGGAAGGGGCCGAGGCGCCCTACAACGGGGCCACCGTCCGCTTTGAGGCGGCGGATAAAAACAGAGACCGCGAAATCGACCGGGACGAGTGGGCCGCGCAGGTCCGCGGCCTGGAAAAATTCCGCGCTCGTTACAACACCCACGGCATGCTGGCCATCCGGCTCGACAGCGAAGGCCTGGTTGCAGCGGAAGAAATCCGCACCCTTGAAACCCAGGGAATCCCCGAAGTGCCGTCCCCGCTCTGCGACGGCACTTATATCTATTTCGTTAAAAACGGCGGAATTCTCACCTGCCTGGCTTTAAAGACCGGGAAACGCATCTACCGCATGCGGACCCGTGGCCGGGGAACGCATTACGCCTCGCCGCTGATCGCCGACGGGAAATTGTTCACGACGGCCGGCAACGGCCGCATCACGGTTCTTTCACTGGGACCCGAGCCGGAGATTTTGGCGGCCAACGACATGCAGGACAGCGTCTATGCGACGCCGGCCATCGTCGACGGCACGATCTACGTGCGAACACATTCGGCATTATATGCGTTTGGCGAGAAACAGGGGACAAGCAGTGAATAAGTTCCTTCCCTGGTTACTCGTCTGGTTGGTGACACCGACGGTCTGGGCGCAGACTTTCACGGCAGACATCAAGCCGTTGATCAGGAAGTCCTGCCTGGATTGCCATGATGAATCGACAGAAACCCGTTTGAACCTGGAGAAACTTGACTACGACCTGGAAACACCGGAGACGTTTCGCCAGTGGGTAAAGGTTTTTGGTCGCATCAAGAGTGGTGAAATGCCACCACCTGGAGAAACGCAACCCAGCAAAACGGTTCGTGCAAAGGCTTTGGCATTCCTGGGGAATGAACTGAAGCAGGCCAACCAGCGATCGCAGAAGAGGTTCGGTCGAGTGCCCTCGCGGCGACTGACTCGGCAGGAGTACGAACACACCCTGCACGACCTGCTTCGTATCGGCGGCGACATCGCCCGGTACCTTCCATTAGAAACCAAGTCGGACACGTTCGATGTCGTCACCGCGAAGCAGGATATGTCCAGTGTGCACGTCAAAGGCCTCCTCAAGGCCGCCGACGTCGCCCTCGACGAAGCGATTCAACTCGGCGCCAAACCGAAGATGGTGCGCGAACTTGACTACGCGAATTCGCGTTACATGAAAATGTGGTTCGAACGCGCCGTACGCCGAGGCGGTGGTACGGTCTTCCGAGCCGAAGACGATCTCATCATGTTCCGTGGCGAGAACTACAACCTGCGTTCTGACCAAAACGGCCTGCGATTTCCCGTCGCCGGCCGATACCGTATCACCGTCAC
>JAYGDO010000390.1:0-1629 GCA_046582885.1 Pirellulales bacterium
TGTCGGAGGTCGTCGCGTACATGCCGACAAAAAACGCGCTGCGACTGGGGGCGCACACCGGCGATGTTGAAAACACATGCGTGTAGCGGACGCCCCGCTTGGCCAGTCCGTCGAGATTGGGGGTGTTGACGTTTTTTGCGCCGTAACACGCCAAGTCGAGCTTTAGGTTCTCGCCCACGATCCAGAGGATATTGGGACGTTTTCTCGCGGGTTCGGCGAACGCACCCGTCTGAGCAAATCCGCCGCAGGCCAGCAGACCTGCGATGATGAATAGTCGTCTCATCGGGATCTCCATTCTTAATGTCGTCCCCCGCGCTGCGGGAACCTGTTAATGCTGCCAGCCCCGAAGGACCGAGGCCGAAATCTACGTTAAAGCGAACCTTTACCCAGGCCGAGGAATTGGCCCGAGTGTTAACTCGCCGGAAGTCGCTGTCAAATCCCTACCGGCAGACCGCAAGACGGGGCCCCGGCAGTTGTTTAGCCGGTGCAGACGATTCCGATTCCTCGATTTTAGGCTGCGGCGGGGGGGCACGCCATTAGCCCCTACGCTTCCACCGCCGGAGCGAACCGCACCCAGCCGACACCCCCCGCGCCGACGTGCCGGTCACCCGGCCTTCTTTTTCGTTTACATTGTTACCATGGATCAAGGTTTCGCTCTTTGGTCGCCCTCGTCTCTGCTACTGACAGTAAATGGAGGCCGTCAATGAATTCTCATACTTACTTAATCATCTCCGGATGCATCTTCGGAATCGTCGCACTTTTACACCTGCTTCGGGTTGTCAACGGTTGGTCTCTGGTACTTGGTCCATGGTCGTTTCCCATGTGGGTATCGTGGTTGGGTACGCTTGTTCCGGTAGTTCTTTGTGTCTCGGCGTTCCGGTTGATGTCACCGAAGCGGATATAAATCACGCATCATTTCGCCCTTCTTCATTGGTTACCTTGTTACCCTTGATCGTTTGGGGCGGTGAATTCGGCCGCACGCCCGATAACCGCAAGGGTTTTTTCGCCACCTATCCCGGCCGTGACCACAATAAAAATGCCCTGGTCATGTGGTTTGCCGGAGGCGGCGTCAAAGGCGGCACCGTCGTCGGCTCGACCGACGAGCTGGGTCTGAATTCCGCCGAGAACCGTTATCATCTTCGCGACATGCACGCCACCATCCTGAACCTGATGGGGCTGAACGATATGCGGCTCACGTTCCACCACGGCGGTCGCCTCAAACGGCTGACCGACCTGGGCGGCCGCGTCATCAAAGAAATGCTGGCCTGAAGAACCGGGCTCACTCCGCTTCCTGCTCGCACCAGCAGGGAAGCGGCTGGAGGGGAATATTCGGCCCCTTGTACTGGACACTCAGAGCTTCGCCACCACTACCCTCGAAGAAGAGGACATTGATCTGCCTCCAGCCCTTACGCAGCCTGATTTGGCCGGATTTTGTGACCGCCGCGTGGATGCCGTCGTTATTGACCACTCCCTTCTTGTCCACATACAACGCGCTGCCGTCATCGCTGATGGTCTGGAACGTGTAGACGCCGGATTCCTTGACATCGAGATACCCGGTAAAGAGCAGGGCGTAACCGTCGGGACTGTTCACCATCGACAGGTTAAAGTCATCGGCCGTTCCCGTCTTGA
>JAYGDO010000415.1:0-7387 GCA_046582885.1 Pirellulales bacterium
CTTCGAACTTGATACCGTCCAGCGCCACGTGTTTTCCCGTGACGAGATCGTCGTAATGCTTCGTCAGATTCTGGACTCGAATCATGGCCGTGTTGAACTGGCAGACAAAGGTATGATGAGGCTGTAAACCCAGCGATGGATGGTTGCGAGGCCCGCGTCGTGCTGATTGCGCCAGTGTGTCTGGCGAAAATAATAATCGACGAGAAGCGAGCCGGACAAGCAACCCTGACCTGTTAATTCCCCACTATACCAAAAGTTAGCTTACCCGCGCCAGATCGGTTGTGAGTTTGGGAGACTGGTCGATCAGTTCATAGAACACATTGCGTTGCCGCGGCGTATAGCCGAGGTCTGAAATGCAGTCGCGAATTTGCTGCAGCGAGAGGTAATGCACCGTCCCCGTTTCGGCAACCACATTTTCTTCGAGCATTAAACTGCCCATGTCGTTTGCGCCATATTGCAAGGCAATTTGGCCGATTTTCATTCCTTGCGTCACCCAACTCGACTGGATGTTGGCAAAATTGTCGAGATACAAACGGCTGACGGCTTGCGTTTTCAGATATTCAAACGACCCAGTAGGGCAGATGTGCGACATGTCCGTGTGATCCGGCTGAAACGTCCAGCAGATAAAAGCCGTAAATCCTCCGGTTTCGTCTTGCAACTGGCGCAATCGTTCCAGGTGCTCGATACGCTCGGCCAGCGTTTCAACGTGACCGAACATCATCGTCGCAGTACTGCGGCCGCCCAGCGCGTGCCAGGCGCGATTTACGTTCAACCAGTCGTCGGTTAAGACCTTGCCGCGTGTGATTTCGCGGCGTACTCGGTCAACCAATATCTCGGCGCCGCCTCCGGGCAGGCTGCCGAGTCCGGCTTGCTTGAGACGCTCGAGCACTTCCTCTAGCGGCAGCTTGAAAACTTTCGTAAATGCGTGAATCTCAGGAGGACTGAAACCG
This sequence comes from Pirellulales bacterium, assembly GCA_046582885.1. Taxonomy (GTDB): domain Bacteria; phylum Planctomycetota; class Planctomycetia; order Pirellulales; family UBA7805; genus JAYZEI01. The sequence continues at coordinate 951 of JAYGDO010000415.1, forward strand.
TGGACATTAATTTGCGGAAAATGTGATTTGATGTCCCGCAGCATATCCTCATACCATTCGAGTTTGAATTCCGGATGCAACCCACCCTGCAACAGTATCTGGTCGCCACCCAACTCGACGGTTTCTCGGATCTTTTCCAGCAGTACCTCGCGTTTGAGCACATAACCTTCGGGATGTTTCGGCGCGCGATAAAAAGCACAAAAGTCGCAAACCGCGCTGCAGATGTTTGTATAGTTAATGTTGCGATCAATGTTGTACGTGCGATACCGCTCGGGGTGCAGCCGGCGAGTTACGGCGTCCGCCGCGCGTCCCAATACCGCCAAGTCGGGCGACTCGAGTAGCGCGAGACCTTCGTCCAGCGTTAACCGGTCGCCGCCAACCGCCTTCTCCAGGATGTATTCTGTAGTCGCGATCATTTTTTCCGGGTGGACTCAGCCCACCAAAAAGGTACTGCAACGCGGCCGGTTAAGTCCACCCTATGCGAGGGATTCGATCTTCAGATCGAATCCCGCTGGGGCGAGTCCGAGCCTTACCGCATGACGATGGAACAATTCTAGACCCCGTTGCTCCTCCGGTCCGAAGTAAAAATTCAGATTGTCCCGCAGGTAGCCGAGGCATTGCGGTTGTGTCAGTCCTAGTGCCGCGCTTTCGATCGTCGCAATAGCGTCCAGGTTTTTAACCCCGTGATCGCGGGCGGCGGCCAATGCCATGTCCAATTCGCCAAGTTCCACGCCCGGTCTCGCCGTCCACATGGCGAAAACAAACGGTAGCCCCGTCTCGGCAACCCACTGGTCGCCGAGATCCCAGACCGCCGCAAATTCACCAGATGGTGAGTGGATCGCGCGGTCGCCGATCAGCACGACTGCGTCCGCGTCGGTGTCCTCCAGACCCGCCCCAATCGGCAGACTGCGCAGTTCTGGCCGCACGCCGTATTGCCGTTCGAGTAGGATCTGCACCAACGCCACACTGGTTCGCGACCCTTCGTCGAGCGCTAGCGTCTCGATCCGCTCCATGGGGACGCGGCTGAACATCTTTACGCTTAACACGGCACCCCGACAACCAATACAGGCATCGGAAATCACATAATACGTGGAGTTCTGGAACAACTCGATCGAAGGAATAAGCGCGACATCCAGCCGACCGGCCGCGAGTTGGTCGGCCAGGCGGCTGGGGAAGTCGAAGACGATTTCCGTCCGCGGTGCAAGTTCAGCCAGTCCGTAAACCAGCGGTTTGGTGTTTAAATAGTTGACCGCTCCGACGCGGATGTTTTTTTCGCTGATCGCCATTCGTCGTGCCTTCTCACACGCATGCAACGCGCGCAAATATGATGACCGTTAATTATAGGTATGCACTTTTACCGCCAAAAGGGGCACTTGGTGTTGGCCGTTGCCCCCGCAGTACTAACCGAATTCGCAGTCCGCACTTAACGCAGTCAATACGCTGACGCACGAACGTGAGTCTTGCTCTGCGGTGCCCAAACTGCTAACTTTCCGCCGTAAATGCAGGCAGATTTGAAGGCCCATAATTACCACAGAATCATGGTAACTTGTTTATTGCGGTTTGGTGTGTTTGTCGTACCGGCGCTTATCGCTGCCGCGTCTGCGCAGGCCCAGGGGCAACCACCGCCCCACGAGTCTTACATTCGCCGGTTGCCGTCAGTTGGTGAAATCCCGTTTGCGGCGGCGCGGCTAGCTCCATCATCGACCACCGCCGCGACACCTGATTTGGGCGTCGAAGAGGCGTCCGAAAATCCTGTAGCGAGGCCGTGGGATGGGAGCTTCGAGTTAGGATTGGCCGGTACCGAGGGACCGGCCGAAACGTTCAATTTTCGTTTTGGCTCAGACCTGAAAAGGAAAACTCCCAGTTCGGTCTTAACGCTGGATCTCGATTATAAACGTGACACGGCCGATGGCCGTGCGACGGCCAGCCAACTTTTCTTTGAAGCCCGCCATGAATGGGAACGGGAAAATACAGCTTGGAACGTCTTTGCTCACACGTCATACGAATACGACGGGTTTAAGGCTTACGATTACTTGGTGGCACTAGACGCCGGTATCAGCCGTATATTTGTCGACAAGGACATCAATAAGTTCAAAGGCCGCATAGGTGGCGGTGTGTCGAAGAAAGTTGGCATCCCAAATGACGAAGCGACGCCCGAATTAATCTTCGGATTAGATTTCAAGCATAAAGTTTCCGATTGGCAGCAATTCAAAGCTTCGGCCGACTACTACCCATCGCTCGAGGATTTAAACGAATTTCGTTTAATAGCGCGGGTTGATTGGGAACTTCTGTTGGATGCCAAATCGAATCTCAGCTTGAAGATTGGCATCATCGATCGGTACGACACGACACCGAGCACTCCGGTCAACAACACCCTCGATTATTCGACGGTTTTGCTCTGGAAGTTCTAGAAACCATCCCGACTCATCAGCGGAGAAAAAGCCGGGGCGGCGACGACTCGCAGTTGCGATTATCAAAGGGCTCCATTTGGTTGCAGGATCGTCGCCTGTCGCTCGTAGGCCATGCCGGCGTCGTCCAACGTCCGGTGACTTCCTGATGCCTGCCAGGGCCCGACACCTTTGAGTTCGGGCATAATTTCGAGCATCTGTTCGAACAGCATGGTGGAGAGTCGCTGTACCGCGGCGCTGTCCGCATGTTCGACAATCGAAGCCACTGTTTTCATCAGCTTCACCATCTGTGCCCGTTGAAGAACGGGTGGCGAAAGCTCGAGCTGATGATCCACCAACAATTCGATGAGCGGCACGCCGAGTGCCTGTTGCCACCGGTAAAACAGGCTTACGGGCAAGTCGGTCGAGGGCTCCTCTTGCGATCGAATCTCCGAAATACTGACATCCAGCCGTTGTGCAATAGTGCGCGTTGAAACCCGTTGTTGCTGCCGCACTTGCTGCAGGCGATGCAAGAACCTCTCTTCTGGTTCGGCAGGCGATGCGGTTTCAGCAACGTCGACCACCGGCACAACTTCATACGGGGCGATGCTCATTGAATTCCTCCCAGCTCGCTCTGTGTTGCGAGCCATCCACTAAAAACAGGTATAAAAAAATAAAAACAGAAGCGGGAAGCGGAAAATTTTGTGCGTGCGGCCCGAACGAAACGGCGGCTGCGCGCGGTAGAAGATCTGCGCGCAGACGGCCCGCAAAAGAAAAAAATGAAACAGATAGAAATGCAAATAGGACTTGGACCGTACATTACTGGGTGCGCAAAAAAGAACTGCACCCCACCCCTAAGTGACGTTAACCTATCACCCGTTTCCGGACCGTCAAGGCGGCTACCGGCTGAATGCGAGTTTTTCGCAGTTGGTCGGCATACGTCGCGGCGGGACCCCGCTTCGAAAGCTGGGTGGAACGTCCGGTCGCGGTCGCGTTATCCTTGATAGACCGAATTTTGGCGGCGCGTTTCACGACCATCAGCTGCGACCGCCAGTTGCGGAAAGCGATGCCATTCCCGCTGGATGCTTCAATAATAAAAGATTGGTTCGGCACTATTTACCACTGTCACAGGGGATGGGGTGCCGCTATCGACCTGGCGAACAAAATTAATAAGGCGATAAGGCAACGACGAATTGTCTGCAGCGGCCTCGAGCTCAATCTAATCTTGAATTAGATGTCGGTCGGCAGAATAACATCAGCATGCCAAAATGCCTTAAGCTGACGGACCAGCGCAATGAACTGCTTAAGATCGACCGGTTTTTGCATGTAGCCATCGACGTTCAGCATCTGGCTGCACAACTCGTCTTTGTGATTTTGTGAGGCCGTTAAAATGATGACCGGGATTTCATTCAGTCGGTAATCGGCTTTAATTTCCTTGAGCACTTCGCGGCCATCCTTGCGAGGAAGATTCAGGTCGAGCAAGACCAAGTCTGGACGTGGGGCCTGGGCAAACCACTTCTCCTGGTGAAGAAACAGCATTGCTTCTTCGCCGTCGCGCACGATCGTAAGACGATGCTTTAATTGCCCCTCCTGTAGCGCCTCGATGGTGAGCCGCGCGTCCATACGGCTATCTTCAACCAGGAGAATCTCCATGGGACGGCCAACAACAACTTTATCCACCACGATCAGATCCCATTTGGAGAATCAAACGCCGAATGTTACCCTGACAGAACCTTCACCTGATCATATTAAACGCCGATCGCTGAGTAAATCATCGCCACCTCTCATCAGGGGCGAGGGACAACACGAAACGCTGTCGCGATGCACGAATTTCTGCTTGGCTTGTCCGTCGCATGTTTTGGATTCGCGGTTCTGTTTTTTCTTCAACTCGCCGTCAATTGCCGCCGCATCGCCTTTCTAAGCGATGGGCACGTGCCACCCGGACCGATCGACTGGCCCCCAGCCTCAATTATCGTACCCGCGCGGAATGAATCGCGAGACATCGAGCGCGCGGTTGAGTCGCTGCTGAAACAAGATTATCCAAATTATGAGTTAATTGTAGTCAATGACCGGTCGACGGACGGCACCCGCGAAATTCTGGATCGCATGGTGGCGGAACACCCGCAGCTTCGCACTTTTCATTTGGAAGTACTACCGGCCGGTTGGCTCGGCAAAAACCATGCAATGCACTTTGCCGCCGAGCGAGCTAGCGGCGAATTGCTGTTGTTTACCGACGCCGATGTCGTGATGCGGCCAGACACGTTGTGCCGGGCAGTACACCACTTGCAATCAGCCAAAATCGATCATTTGACAATGGTGCCAGATCTCGACATGCCCTCAAAATTACTGGACGCGATTGTCGTGACTTTTATGATTTTTTTCTCCGCCTACATTCGTCCATGGAAAGTAACCAACCCAAAGAGTAAAGCTCACGTCGGCATCGGCGCCTTTAATTTGATGCGTGCGGAGGTGTATCAGGCGATCGGTACGCACGCAACCATTCGTATGCGGCCCGACGACGACCTGAAACTTGGCAAACTCGTCAAATTGGGCGGATTCAAGCAAGCGATCGTCAATGGCCAGGATCTGATCTGTGTCCGCTGGTACGCTTCGGTTGGCGAAATGATCCAGGGCCTGATGAAAAACGCCTTTTCCGGCGTTGATTATCGTCTGGAGTTTGTTGTGTTTGGGACACTTACTTTGTTAACTTTTTTTATCTGGCCGATGGTTGGGATATTCCTAGCTACGGGAGTTTCTTGTTGGTTGTACGCGGGCGCGATGGTGTGTCACATGCTGCTGTTCGCCGATACCGCCCGTCAGGCGCGTGTAGCACCATGGCTTTGCGTATTACTTCCGGTCGGCATTTTGCTGCTCATCTACATTCAATGGCGTGCGACGATTTTGACTTACGTTTATCGCGGCATCCGCTGGCGCGGCACGCATTATTCACTATCCGAATTAAAATCAAACAAGATTTGAATTGGGTGGCGATGCTACTGATGCCGTCATATCGAAGTGCCAATTGTGGTGCCATCGAACAGCCGTTATTATCCGCCCGGCGGCCAATCTTCGTGGGCTCCGATAAGAATTGTGATTTCGCATCTTTTCGGGCAACTGACCTTGACCCGCGCCCATGGCAACGTTATTTAACCGACCACTCTTCTACCTTTCTCAACTGAAACTTATCCGAGTATCACTTCTCGCGGTCGAAAGCTCAGTCGCTGCAGTATTGTTTGCACGTCGGGTTTGCGATTCGCACAACGTTTAATGAATAACCGGGCGTGCCCGATCCGTTTGGGCATTCGCGGGTGGTTTATGCAGCAGCGGACGCGGGTGCGTTCGTTGGGTATTGGCCATTCTTGGCGAATGTTACGGCAGTGGATTTGGACGCAGCTTTTGAGATCTTCTGGATTGCGACTTCGCGAAGGAGACACCGCCTTGAAAACTATGTCTAAGACCGCAACCGTGCTTTTGCTCGGACTTTGGATCATTCCGGCCCTGAATGCATCGGCATCGACCTGGCATTACGCGGCTCATGTTGTGAACGGTTTGACAGTCGGCCAATTGAATCTGTTTAAACCAAAGCAGCCACCCGCCGACCCGTTCAACAAGGTCGGCGGTGAAGCGCGGACCTTGCTCAACAATGACAGCAAAACCAAGGCGGCCAATTTCGTTAGGCGCGGTCGCGACGCGCTGGCGCAAGGCCAGGTTGCCGGGGCTATCTATTTTCATGACCGTGCGAGAGAACTCGGCGCAACCTTTGGGCCTAATGAAGATTCACCGAACAAACTTGCTGCGGCCATCCGACAGCAGGGCGGTCGGATCAGCGCCGTGCCGGTGCGTGCGCCGCAACGTCTACCGGCATTAACGCCCGGGCGGACATTGCAGCCGCTAGCTGCCGCCGCCGCCAACTATCCAAATACCCGGACAAGTTATCCGCCATATCGCCCGATCCAAGCCTCCGCAGGAACGGGCCAAGCCTCCGCAGGAACGGGTGTAACGGCATCGGATTATCCGGTCCGACAGGCAGGCGGTGTTGTCGGAGTCAGT
>JAYGDO010000447.1:0-6760 GCA_046582885.1 Pirellulales bacterium
TATCTGGCACACCTGCCACTGATTGTTGTTCTGCAGACGTTTGTCCAGGACATTCCCCTGCCAGGTATTATCAAACTAGTCCTGATTTGCGCAATTTGTACCGCCTTCTTATTGGTGACGTATCGATTCGCGATTCGATACACCATCATTGGCACCTGCTTAAACGGCCGGCGCACCAAACCGGTCCCTGACATCTTTTTGCCCAAGTGACCTTTTTTCCGATCGTCATCCTTTCGGGAGGGAGGGGACGGCGGCCAAACAAGCCGTACCTGCCTTTGTCCTCGAACCTGGGCGGCTGGATTCGACGTGCGACTTGCCCGGCTTAAGCGGCCGGACTGTTCTGCGGACGATTGGAGCTTTTATCGTAGAGTTTTCCGTCCTCAATCCGGAAAACCAGATCCGCCAGATTCTCGACGTCATGCGTATGATGAGTTACGTGTAGTGTGGTAACCCCGGTTTCATGCTGCACGTGCTTGAGTAGTCCATACATCTGCTCGCGAGTCTCGTCGTCCAGTGCGCTAAGCGGTTCATCGAGCAGCAACGTATTCGGTCGAAACGAAAGCGCGCGGCCGATCGCCACCCGCTGAAGCTCGCCGCCGCTGAGCCCCCGAGTGCCGCGGTCGAGCAGGTGACCGATTTCGAGAAGGCTCGCCAACTCGGCAACCCGCCGCGCGATTTCGTCGTTCCCACGCTTGCGAATCTCTAAAGCGAATGCCAGATGATCCCGTACCGACATTGTCGAAAACAGTGCTCCGTCCTGCGGCACGTAGCCGATGTTTCGTTTTGCGGATTTCAATCGCGTGACGTCTCGGCCCCCCAGCGTAATGCGGCCCGCTTGGATCGGCTTCAAGCCGGCGATCGCTTCAAGAATCGTTGTCTTGCCGGTGCCGGTTTTGCCCATCAACATGCCGTAGCTACCCGTCGGAACGTTCAACGAGGCGTCGCTGAGGCGAAATTCACCGGCTCGGATTGTCAGATGCTCAACGACTATCATAAAAAACTCCTGGGCGTGGAGTATGATAAGCAACGCACGGTGCGCTCCGCCAGTCACCCTCTTCACGGCTAGGTGAAAGAACCAATGAATACTGGTAGAATGCCTGTGCACGGCAAGAACTCGGGAGATCCATAAATGGACTGGCGTACATTCAGACCTCAGCGGCGCGGCAAAGCAGCCGTGCTTGCGCTCCTGTCCGTTGCACTCTTGTGTTTCTTGGCCGCGATGTTGGCATGGCTTGGCGGGGGGTTTGGTACGTCGATCAATAAAAGTCCGCTGGTCATTTACTGCGCCGCCGGAGTTCGACCGCCGCTCGAAGAAATTGCACAACAGTATGAGAAAGAGAGTTTCGGCGCGCCGGTCCGTTTTCAGTACGCCAGTAGCGGCGACCTGCTCGTACAACTTGAACTTCACCCCAGGGGTGATCTTTATATTCCCGCTGGCGTAGACCCCTTTATTACAAAGGGCCGTGAAAAAGACCTCGTGGCTGAGGCGATTTCTCTGGCTAATTTTTCGCTCGTGCTGGCGGTCAAATCCGGCAATCCCAAAAACATCGCTTCGCTAGACGACCTGTTTGCCGACGGCGTCTCATTCGCGTTGGCAAATGAAAACGCAGCCGTCGGCAGAAAAACCATCAAGATGTTGAAGAGATCCAACAACTGGCAACGGACGAAAGATGCTGCCAAAGTGTTCAAGCCAACCGTCACCGACATTGCCAGCGACGTGCGGGACGGTGTGAAAATCGACGCTGCGTTTATATGGGATTCGACGGCCTCGCAATATGAGCTCGATATCGTGAGACTCCCCGAACTGCAAGGTGGCGAATCGACAATCACTGCAGGAATATTAAAGACCTCGCCAAACTCGGCAGCCGCATTGCGGTTCGCACGTTACGCTGCGTCTCCCGAAAAAGGACAGCCGATCTTTGCAAAGCATCACTATGAGGCAACCACTGGTGACCCCTGGGCTGTGCGGCCAAAAATTACCCTGTATAGCGGCGGTGTGAACCGATTAGCCATCGAAAAGACCCTTGAGATATTTCAACAGCGGGAAGGCTGCGAAATCCGAACTATTTACAACGGCTGCGGCGTCCTGGTCGGCCAGATGAAACTTGGCGAGAGTCCCGACGCCTACTTCGCCTGCGACATTTCGTTTGTCGATCAGGTTCAAGAAAACTTCTTTTCGCCAGTCAACATTTCGCGCACCGACATGGTGCTGCTGGTGCAAAAGGGAAATCCGAATGGAATCATCTCGATTAAAGACCTCAGCCGCGATGGCCTCCGCGTCGGACTGGCAGACGAAGAATTGAGCGCACTCGGTTTTTTGAGTAAGCGGTTACTCCAAGGCGCGGCTGTCTACGACGATGTCGTCCGCAATCGACGCGCGACGACCCCCACGGCAGATTTATTGGTTACGCAACTTACCAACAGCGATAAACTCGACGCCGCCATCGTCTACCGCGCTAATTGCACGAATATCGGCGACAAGGCCGAAATTATCGAGATAGATCACCCCTCGGCGATCGCGGTTCAACCTTTTGCTGTGCATGCCAATTCATTGTATCCACAACTAACTACCCGACTGCTGGGCGCGATTTCATCCGCCACGTCGCAGCAGCGATTCGAAGCCGCAGGCTTTGAATGGTTGCTCGACGATTGATGCCCGGGTGGTGACGTAGGCAAACTGTCGGAACTGCGCGCGGCTTGCTCCGACCTACTGCTGTTGAACGCTGAAGCACATGAATAAATCTGAAATGTCATCGCCGCCCGCCGAAAGTGAATTCCGTCCCCGTTCGGACAGAGCTTTCTTCAGCGGCCTGGGAGTGCTCGGCGGCGTTTATATTTTTCTTGTGGTTGCCATGCTGCTGGCCGACGGATCGTATGCATTCTTCGGCCGCGACAAAGACATCGAAGGACACCCCATCGCTGCGGCGCTGGCAAATCCAAAAATCCAATACGCGATTGCGTTAAGTCTAATCTCCTGCACGATTACCACGATTCTCTCCTTATGGGTGTCGGTTCCAATTGGCTACGTGATGTCGCGATTCGAATTCAGAGGCAAGATGTTTCTCGACGCGCTTCTCGACATTCCGATCGTTCTTCCGCCGTTGGTCGTCGGCCTGTGCCTGCTGATCATGTTTCGTTTACCACCATTCGCCTGGACAAGTGAATGGGTCGTTTACGAGATTCCCAGTGTAATCTTGGCACAGTTTATGGTGGCCTGTGCGTTCGCCGTCCGCACGATGCGTGCGACGTTTGATCAGATTCCATTGCGGCAGGAGCAAGTCGCGATGACACTCGGCTGCAGTCGCGGACAAGCTTTCTGGAATGTCGTCTTGCCGCGTGCGGGGCGGGGCATGGTTGCGGCGGCGACGTTGGCCTGGGCGCGGTCGCTGGGCGAGTTTGGTCCGATCCTGATTTTCTCCAGTTCGACCAGAATGGTAACCGAGGTGCTGCCAACGAGCGTCTATTTAGAGATTCAGGCCGGCCACATCCACGCTGCCGCAGCCGTATCGATGATCATGGTCGCGCTGGCCATTGTTGTGCTCGTCATCGCCCGCGCCTTTGGATTGCGGCAAGCATTTTATTGAGATTGCTTCGATTTTTTGGCAATCTCACGGTCAGCGGCCGCGACATACCGCACAGTCCTCGTTGCGTTTGATCGACAGTTTGCGAATCGACATGTCGCGCAGGTCGGCGGTCAGCATTTGACCGTATAGCGGTTCGCCAAAACCACTGATCACCTTGATGGCCTCGGTCGCCGCTAGGCAGCCGACGGTCCCGGAAACCGCACCGAATACCGGAAACTCACGTCGCCAGGCCGGAGGCTTCGCCGGATAGATACAGGCCAGGCAAGGAGTAAGCCCCGGCCGGATTGTCGTAAGACTGATTTCCATTTCGTACATCGCGCATTCGATGAGCGTTTTTCGCTGGGCGACGGCCTGGCGGTTCATCGCATACCGTTCTTCGAACAGCGGCGCACAATCGATCACAACGTCGGCTTCGGCAACCAGAGATTCGACGTTCTGGGCGTTCACGTTTTGTGCCAGACATTCGATTTCGAGCCTCGGATTGAGTTCCAACAAGCGGCGCCGTGCCGATTCCACGCGCGGGCGGCCGAGCCAGTCGTGCGTCATCAGTAGCTGACGATTAAGATCGCTCTGCTTCACATTGCCCGCGTGCGCCAGGATCAGCCGGCCAACGCCAGCCGCAGCCAACTCGTAGGCCACCACACCACCAAGCCCTCCGATGCGCGAGATCAGCACGGATGCGGCCTTGAGCTTCGCTTGACCTTCCTCGCCGAAGCCCCGGACCCACATTTGCCATTCGTAGGTCGCGCATTCTTCCGGCGTCAATTCGATGGGCTTGCTCATGGCGTCTAGAATCTACTGAATCGGGGGACCAAATGCTATTCGCCAGCGATCATCTGAAAGATTTCTTCCGGCAGTTCTGGCGTTGCGCCGGGAACCGAGGCCACGTAAGCGCCGGCCCGATTCGCCAACTGCAAAATCCGTTCCGGCGGCCAATCGAGCAGCCCGCCGACCAACAATCCGGCTGCACAAGCGTCACCCGCACCAACGGTATCGGCTTTGTTCGTCATTGGATAGCCCGCCGGAACCGCTTCAAACCTGCCCGACGAATTCAGCAACACCGTCCCACGTTCGCCACGGGTTAGTGCGACAAAATCCAGTGCAAATCGCTCGCACAAAGTGACTAGGCACTCGTCCATTACGTCACTCGAATCGCAACTTGCCGCATCGTTCAACGCCAAGAGCTTCGCGACGACGGGCAATTCCTCGTCATTCAATTTGACCGCGGATGCCGCGCGACAACTCTGCAGGATGACGTCCCGGTCGAAATAATGTTGACGCAGATTCACGTCGAACAAACGAATGGCCGATTCAGCATCTCGCAAGAACTGGTGAATGGCTAACCGCGACTGCGGGCTCCGCTGGGCGAGCGTGCCGAAACAAACCGCGCTGCACCGCCGCGCCAGGCCGGAGAACCCAGTGTCGTACTGAAGTCCATCCCAAGCCGAATCTTTAGCGATGTCGAACACATGATTGCCTTTCTCAAATGTGACGAACACTTGTCCGGTAGGACGGTCGGTATCGATTTGAATCGACTGGGTGCTCATACCTCGCTCGGCCAGCTCGCGGCCTAACTCGCATCCCAACTCGTCGTCGCCAATTCGACTGGCCACGATGCCCTGCCCGCCGATTACCCGGAGCATCTGGTGCGCGTGCACGGCCACGTTCATCGGCGCTCCGCCCAGAATTTGGCGGTCGGGAAACACGTCAAAAAGTGCTTCGCCGAGACCGACGATTGATGTCTTCTTGTTATCCATCGCGTTGCGACCGGGCGATGATCAAATTTGGTTTCAACCGCCAAATGGCTGGCATGTGCTTAGTAAACTAAAAACGCCACCGTCTTGCTAGCACTGCGGGCGACTCCCGCATCCAAGTTTGCGGCAAGAATTGCCGATTTAGACAGAAGGCACCGCTGGGCCGTTTCCAGCGACCGAGAGTCCCGCCCCAAGCGATCCCTACCTAAGAACCTCGCCCAGGACTGCATTTTGCCTTCCCGTCTGGCCATACTGATTTTGATACAAACCTGCGCCCTGCTATTGGGCAGCGGGTACGCACGCGCGGAAGAGGCGCGACGGATAAGTTTAATTTCGAGCGCAAAACCGAGCGCGGGCTACTACGTCGTTTTTTGCGCTCGCAGGTCACTGGACTGGGGACCGGGGCACGCCTTCGTTGTTTGGATTCAACACGATACCAACGGGGTGAATGTGCAAGCGGAGGCTTTTGGGTTTTATCCACAATCCGAGGCCGTCGGCCCCGGCAGGCTGTTCAGCAAGGGCGCGATCATCGACGAGTCAACCAGAGAAGCGTCCATCCGCCGCGAACTACTGACCCATCGTTACGTCGTGCGGGTCAGTCGTGAAGCGTTTCAGGCATCGCGGCAGGTCAAGGCCGAATGGTCTCAGGCGGCATTCCGCATCCTAAGAAATAACTGCACGCACTTCGTGCGCGACGTAGCGCGGCGGGTCGGGCTTGACCCGCCCTCTCCCGCAACGGCCGAAAAACCAGCCGACTACGTCTCCCGACTGATGGCCAAAATGCCGAGACGCGCGCACGTTACAACTCGCGACGAGCTTATTGCCGGCCGAGCACCCACCGCGGATATACCCGTCCGCCAATAAACTCGGCTGCCGAAACCAAGCCGGCCGTCAGCACCCACCGCGAAAAACAACGCGGATCCCTACGGTCAGCGGGGGAAATGCTGAACAAATGCGAACTAACCGGCAGACAAACGGGCCTATTTCCATTTGCTCCTGCCCGGGGCCAAAGTGGCGATTGCCATCACCGCGGACTCCGCAGCACGAACAAACCTACTGATCTACCGGCATGGTTCGGTTAAAATGAGATTGCTAGAATCCTGCCCGTGCACCAGCCCGAAATGACCGTACTGCGAGCTGAAATGCTGAGCCACCCAAACCACATTCTGCGAGTTGTCCGGCCGACGTGCTTGGCGGTGGCAGTCGTCTGGGCGATCGCAACTTCGCCGGCCGCAACCGGCGACGAACAGCCGACACCCTCGCAATTGAAGTTCTTTGAGACAAAGGTGCGGCCGGTCCTGGCTAAGAATTGTTTTAAATGTCACGGGCCCAAAAAGCAGAAAAGCGACCTGCGGCTCGATTCGCGCGAAGGGGCGATCAATGGCGGTGAAAACGGCCCGGCGGTCGTACCCGGCAATCCCA
>JAYGDO010000457.1:0-12465 GCA_046582885.1 Pirellulales bacterium
GGCCTGCTAACCAGAAGGTGACGCCGTGAGCAAAAACGATCCGCATGGTGGAGCGAACGACAAAAGACAACCGGAGCCCTCGCCGCCGGGCATTTCGCCGGGATCCGTCTGTCGGCGGTTGGTGGGTTACGGTCTCTTAGCAGGTTTGGCTTTCGTCTGTTATCGGTCCTTTACTGCCCGCGAGTCCGATCCGTATCCGTGGTACCAAATAAAATCGGAAACGGTCTCCTTTGCGGAACGCTATCTCAAAATAGACAGTTTCAACCAGGGCCTGGTGCTGGTCGTCTCCGCGCTGTGCGTGCTCTTTGTAATCGGGCTGGCCTGGGCCTGGATTGTTTCGCCCAGGAAAAAATAACGGCTAAAAACGCGGATAAATCGCTATTTACGAAAAGTGCACCGGAACCGGACGTCTGAGGGGCTTTACGACCAGCGGTCGTTGACCGTTTCGGTGTCAAACCGGAACCGGTCACCGAAGATGCGGCAGGCGGAGGGGATTTGGCTGCGGGTTAAGCGGCAGGCTGCGAGGCCTGGTGGCCTCGTGCTGTGCGACAAGATCGTTACCGAACACCTGTGAAGGCTCGCGAAGGAGTTTCTCGAGGATGAGCAATTACCACCTGGGAATCAATATGGGACACGACCGCTCGGCGGCGGTCGTACGCGATGGCGAGATCGTAATTGCCATTGAGCAGGAACGCTTGGATCGCAAGAAGCACAGCGTCGGATTCCTGTATCAGACCAGTGGCGATCCCGCGTTTATTCAGGTCCCCGGCGAGTGCATCCGTTATTGTATGGATGCCCTGGACATGCCCCTGCTGGCGATGGAAACAATTACCGCGAATATGCCGGGCGAGGATTTTGCACCGAAGATCCTGCGGGCGAAATTTTCGGGCGAAATTTCCCACACCGTTCGCGAGGTGCCCAGCCATCACCTGGCTCACGCTTATTCCGCCTACTGGCCTTCCGGATTTGACGAGGCGATCATTTTAGTGGTCGATGCCACGGGGACGACCACCAAGAGTTCCGGGCTCGGGCTGCAAACAGAATCCTATACCTTGTACGAGGCCCGAGGGACCGAACTTTGTCCCCTCCACTGCGAGCAGGTGGCATCGCACCTCGCCACGCTTTCCACACTCGGCTTTGTCTATGAATACGTGGCTCGAAAAGCGGGCTTCGTGACCAGTGTGGGCACTATCCAATATCCGGAATCCGGAAAGTTAATGGGGCTGGCGGCTTACGGTTCCCATCAGCCAAATTGGCGGCCGTGGTTGCGAAAGACGGCCGGCGATTTTAGTCTCGAGATGTCTGCCTACGACATCTTTTTGGAAGTTGCCGCGCTGGAAAAACGCCACGGGCGGGAGGGGGATAAGCCCTACCTGCGACCCTGGTTGGTGGATTTGGCCTACAAGGTGCAGCAGGAGCTTGAGGAGGCGCTTCGGCACGTCGTCGATGTTGCGGTCCGACAAACCGGGTTGCGAAAGCTCTGCATGGCCGGTGGGGTCGCGCTGAATTCGGTCGCTAACTACCGCATACTGCGCGATCTTAATCTGGAAGATATCTTTATCTTTCCGGCGGCCGGTGATAATGGAATTGCCGCGGGCTGTGCATTGTGGGCTTATCACCAGAGTGGCGGATCGGCCCGCCCCGCCCTCAGGATCGCGACCCTCGGGCAGCCTTACCCGGAAGAAACCGTTGCGGCGGCAATCGAGGAATTTTCGGATCTCATTCAGTATGAAAAGTTATCCGAGCACGAAATGGTGAAGAAGTCCGCCAAAAGCCTCGCGGCGGGAAATATCATTGGTCGGTACGAAGCGGGATCGGAATACGGTCCACGGGCCCTCGGTCACCGCTCGATTCTCGCCGACCCCACGTTCGCAGAAATGAAAGCGGTGATCAATTCGCGGGTCAAGTTCCGCGAGTCGTTCCGGCCTTTTGCGCCGGTCATTCCACGAGATCGCGTTCACGAAGTGTTTGTACTCGATATCGCATCTCCCTTCATGCTGTTGGTTTCAGAGATTCGGGAAGAAGTGCGGTCGTTGATTCCGGCGGTCGTGCATGAAGACGACACGGGCCGTGTGCAGACGGTCGATGAAGAGTGCAACCCCTTCTTTTACCGTCTCTGCAACGCGATGGTGGAGCAGCGTGGCGGCCCGCCTGTAATTTTGAATACCAGCTTTAACGTGGCGGGCCAGCCTATCGTAGAAACCCCCGAGGAAGCATTAAGAACGTTGCTTAACTGCGATCTGGATTACCTCTCTATCGGCCGGTACTGGGTAAGCAAGCGACATGAACCGGTGCGGGATTACGCGGAACATTTGGCGACCGTGCCCGAAGCGGTGCTACCGCATGGACTGCGGCGACACGATGCCCCCGCGACGGAGCTGATGGAAAAGCTCGATCGCGCCCTGTTTTTCGATGAGACGGATGAAGGAATCTGGACGACGGAGGAGTTACAGCAGCTTTCCGCCGAGGGCGGCAAGTTTCGGGAGACCAGTCGACTGTTCCCGCAGACGCCGTTTCATGGCCCGCTGCGGACCCAGCTGAGCGACGATATTTTTCTGATATTGGATCCCTTGGGCCGGTCGTTACTCTGCGACCACCGCGGGCGGGTCGAGCCGAGGGAGTACGACCTCGCGCAAGTTAAATTAATCATGGCGGCGGTCAATGGGCCCCAGCACAATCTTGAGGAGTTTCGTATCGAGACAAAGTTGACGCACCTGGAGTTACGGCGGTGCATCGACTGGGCGCGGGACGAGTTGGTGGCGTTTGGAATCGCCGGTCACCCGGAATGGGAGGTCGCCAGCAAGCAGGACTCCCCGCTGCCCGAGCAGGCGGCTCAGGTAACGTGTCAGCCTTTCGACGATCCATCCTTCAGCATGCGGCTCCTGCTGGAGCGGTTCAACGATGCGTTAGGTCAGCACGGTTACTGCGAAAAAAATATTCTGGAACTCCTCGGCTGCGACTCTCTGCAGGGCATTGAGCCGACGCACTTGCGGTATTACGAACGAAAGCAACTCCCCCAGACCGCCCTGGGCGACCTGGTGCGCCTGTTCTTGCTGCGTGCGGACCTGCCCGGCGGCCGTGTCGGGGAGCTCCTCGGCGAAGAACTCTTCGAGGCACTCCGGCGGTTGGGAGTTCTGATTCCGCGCGGCAAGCAATGGGCCTCCCGCGTCGATATATTCTGCTGTGACGGCCTGTTGTTTGCCACGGATCATCGCTACATGTTCCTGGCGGAAGATCAACTTGCCGAACAACCCGTGATGTATATCGGTATGGACAGCCACGGACTGGTTCAGGTCGCGCCGCAGGTGCAATCCGCGGCAACTCTCGATCTCTGCTGTGGATCGGGCATTCAGGGAATCGTCGCCAGTCGCTATAGCCACCGGGTGGTCAGCGTGGATGTCAACCCGCGGGCCGTTCGCTTTACCCGGTTTAACGCGCAGCTAAACGGAGTTGAAAACCTGTCCGCATTTACGGGTGACCTTTACGAGCCCGTGAAAGGGGAACATTTTGACGTGATCCTGGCCAACCCGCCGTTTGTCCCGAGTCCTCATTCGGACTACAAATTCCGAGACGGAGGCGCAAACGGTGAGCGGATTCTCCGGCGTATCGTCGAGCAAAGTGCGACACATCTTTCCGCGACGGGGAGGCTTTCGATCGTTACGGATTTGGTCGACGTCCAGCGCTATCAGGAAAAACTGGATTCATGGTGTGGCCGGGAAACGATGGACCACCTGGTGTTGAAGACGGCCGAACGGGATGCGCTCTTATTCTGTGTGCCCCACAGTCACGCCCCCTTCGGGCAAACCTTTGAGGCCTACAACGCAGCTCTGGACCAATGGGTGGACAATTTTGAGCAGGAGGGGCTGAGCGGCGTTAATTTCGGCTACATCCTCTCGCGGCGGTCGGCACGCCCGCATCCCACCTATTTTTGTCGTACCGTCAACAATCCAGCGACGCCCGTTCACGAGATGATCGAGGAATTTTTCCGAATGCTTTCTATCTTGGAAAGTAAGCAAAGCCGGGATTATTACGTCGGCGCCAATCCATCAATCCGCCTGAATACGGAAACGGATATCAGCGGTGAACAGCGAAGCGTTGAACTTCGGGTTCCGGGAAACCCTTATTTCACCCGGTATGACTGCACCCTGGGAATCGTCCGCCTGCTGCAGGAGGTTCAGGAGCAACGACCCCGCCTGGGCGATATTCTCACCGAAGCGAATCGCGACATTCTGCGGGATTTGATACTCAAGGGAATCCTGAATTTGACGAAGTACTCGCGAATCGGTGAGACGCCCGAGGCGACCAATGACAGCCCCGGTGACATGGCGGTGCGGGAATACGAAACGAAGACCACACCCACCTGCCTTTCGTCCTACCTTTCCTGAACGGAGCCCGTTGCCGCGGGGCGTCCACATCGACAACCACGGGCCATCGGTCGTGGCCCGCCGTCGGCTATTTTTCGCCCGGTGTGTTTGCCGCGGACCATCGCCGGCGGGCGGGACTGCGAATGCCCGTACGGTGAAGCAGTTACGGCATCACAAGGTGGGATCCTCTTCCTCGCCGCTGTGTTTCTCGCTACCACCGAGGAACTTGCTTATGTTCAGTGTAAGAGCAGCGGCAAGAAAGATCAGCCCGATTGTTTGCAAGGACTTCCAGATCAATTCGGACGGTCTGATTTCGATCCAGATCATCGTCAGAGACAGAATCGTTCCAAGAACAATGCAGACGATGCAAATGGTGAAGCAAATCTTGTTTAGGTGTTGCAGATTCACGAACACACACCTCCCGGGGCCACGGGCGTCGCGGCTATGTGAGCGTTTGGTCTGTTTTCGCCGGCCAAACCCGCAAATCAGCGGCGCGGTATTCTCCGCATGCTGCATTTGTCCGGTCCGGTCGTCCTGCGATCAGACCCGGTCCTCGGGCTTTTCCTGTTTCGCCTTCGGCTTGTCTCCGAAGAAGCCGAAGAAACCGAAGAAACCAAACAGACCATAGAATCCCGGATCGTCCAAAACAATCCCAAGCAGCCCCAGTAGCCCTAACAGACCCAGCAAACCAAGTTTATTCGTGTTCATGCATCTGTTCCTTTCCGGAGTGACGGTTCCTGCTGGAGGCTGAACGACCAAAGGCGGCGGCGGAGATGAGCCGGCTGTTTAGCGAAATTAGGGGTCAACTTGAATGAACAAGATGACCTCTCGCGGCACCCAATGTTCTTTCTCTGTTTTACTAATGATCATGTATCGTTCAATGACGACGCCCGATGCGGATACTGCAACGAGTTTACCAACGATACCTGTCGACACGCCATTTATTTCGCCCGTATCGGGATCGATAGGGCGGTCTCCCGCGCCCAAGGCATCGCCACGAAATCGAATTTTTACATTCTGGCCGACCCATTTCGACAACTCGGTTGACACCGCCTTGTCCTGGACGGGTGGGGAGCAGCCGACGAGGATCAACGCCGAGGCGGCAGCCACGGTCAGAAAACATTTAGCGGTCATCTCTGGTGAAACAAACAGGCGAGTGTGCCCCCGTTTATCACCTTGCTCGGCGTAACAGCGGTTTTGTTTTTTGTCGGTGCAGATGTCCATTATTCCTATTCCAGATTACTTTGGAGGTTCGTTCCGGTTGCGGGCGGTGATCAATAAGTAAATGCCAACCGATGCGAGGCTGCTTGCGAATAAAATTAGCCACGCCACGTCCCACTGAGCGCGCGAATTCACCAAGAAGCCGAACGGGTTCCCGGATCGCCACGAAAAAACGCTTCGCCGCGGAAGAAATGCGACCGTGGCAACGAAGATGCCGAGGTTGACGAATACCAGCGAGATGATGATTCGACAGCGATTCATTGTGTGCCTCCCAGCCCATACCACGGGAGCGACCAGGTCTGCCCGGCTGGCGAAGCGGTCGCCTATTGAAAAACCAAACAACGCAAACGAAGGAAACGGGTTCGAGTTCACGAAACGCGAGTCCGCAGGCTCCATTCGGTATTCGCCGGCTATTTGCGGTTCTTGAAAATTTTTGACGATTTCTTGCCCGCTTTCGATTGCCAACAAGACGGCGAGCAACAAAAAAAGGAATATTGAGCAAAGGTAAATTTGAGTGGCAGGCCTCTGTGGGCGATTTCGGTTGCGGTCGGCGCTACGATTGCGACTCGGCAGGCCCGCCAAAACAAAATTTAATCCAGTCCTCCATGGTCATTTTGGGCGGAAGTTCAGGAACCTTGGGGACGAACTCATCGATTAGTTTGCCATCGAGAAAGACCTTCAACGTCGAGGACGGAAAGGCATACACCACAATCGTGTTTTCGGAGTTGTCGATGACCAGTTTGCCTGCCACGTCTGATGTGGTGACAACCGTGACATGATTTGCCAGCGGGCAACTTATGCGAATCGTAACCCCACGGTTTGAACAGCACTTCGACTTCGTGCTTCTGCGGATTGGGGATTGGGGATTATGTCGGTGCGTTCATGCACGGGCTGCGCTCCGAAAGCAGGAAATTGATTCCAGTCGTACCCTCGTCCCGGCTCGATACAGACAAGTTCGGTTCGAACTTGTCTTCATCGTTTCTATTTCGCGATCTTTATGGGAATCGTCTCCCAGCGAAGGTTGGGAGACTCGTCGATGCTGACGATTTGTACTTTGATCACTTCCTCACCCCTGTCGGTGGCCGCCTGCGCCGCAGGAATGATTTCGGTGTCGCGCAGCACGATGGCCGCCAGGCAGATGGCGATGATGGTGAGAATGACCCGTGTGTATGCGTCCGTTTTCATTTTCGAGTCTCCTTTCTGTGGCCGAACTTTTTTGTAGGCGGCTAACCGCAGGTCGCAAATGCGCGGCCCGCTCCGCGGTTCGGCGATTCCGGTGCGTCGATTATAGCCGGTGCCTGCCCCGTTGTTATGCCAATGTTGACCGGGCCAATTTCGGCCGGTCAGGCGCGTCCGGAAGACTTTCAAGGCGGCCGGTTAGTGCGTAATCGGCGGTTGGCGAGATTACTCGTCCTTGGCTCCGCCGAGCGTGATGGAGAGCTTGTACTTGTTTTGCAGGTGAGCGTGAGCCGTGCTGGCGTGGCCGTCTTTCGGAAATCGTTTACAGACCTGCTGGAACGTTTTGATGGCGGCCTCCTTTTGGCCGGCTTCTTCCCGCGTGTAACCGCTCTGCAACATGGCCCAGGC
Organism: Pirellulales bacterium; assembly: GCA_046582885.1. GTDB lineage: Bacteria > Planctomycetota > Planctomycetia > Pirellulales > UBA7805 > JAYZEI01. The sequence continues at coordinate 7,173 of JAYGDO010000457.1, forward strand.
TGCCGACGCTTGATGACCGCCGACGATTTGGCTGTAGAGCAGTAGCGCTTCCCTGTACTGTTTCAGCCGCCGGTGGCACGACGCCATTTGTTTGTAGTTTTCCGGGAAATTTGTGCACTGTCTGAAGTGACCGATCGCTTCTTTCAACTGTCCGGCATCGCGATGGGCCGTGGCGATATTCCAACGCCAGGCTTCCGCATTTTCGAGGTCTACCTTCAGCAGTTCCGTATAAATACCGATCGCTTCCGGGTATTTAGGAATCGACCGATAGGTGGCGGCAATCTCGGACTTCCAGCGGATAGCATTCCCGCTGTCCTGCGCGAGCAGGGAGCGGTAGGTTTCGATGGCCGCTGTGTAGTTGGCCTGTTGCCGAAAACTGGCGGCGATCTGGTTGAGGCCCTCAATTTTATCTTTAAACCGCCGGTATACCGCGCGGGCCTCGTCGAACTTTTGCTTGCCCCGATACCAGGCGGCCAGCCGGCCAAGCAACGGGTCGTCGACACCGAATCTTTTCGTGATTTCATCGTAGACTTTGGGAACTTCAGCGTCGCGATGAGCCTGCGATTGAACGTCGGCAATCAGGTACCAGTAACCCCGCGCGAGGTTCTTGCTTGCGTCGTCCTCCAACTTGACCGGCATGGATTTTCGCAAGAAGGCAATCGTGCGATCGGCGACTTTTTCGCCTTTGATTTTTGTTTCAGACTGCGCCGTCAAACGTGAAATTGGGCCGGTCGCGTGATCGGCGACCGCCGGCGGAATGTCTCCTTCCGAATACGTTGTCGCCAGCGCTTTAACGGCGTCGTCAAATGCGCCGGCCTCGAAGTAGTAAACAGCCAGGCTGCGCGAGGCTTTTTGGCAAGCCGCTTTGGTGTACTTGCCGCGATTGATTTCAAACGTCAATTTCTTCCATAAATCGACGTACGTTTTCGTGTCCTTTTTTACCGCGGCCAGCTCCACCAAATCAACCATTGCGAATACCGAAGCCATATGTTTGGGATGCCGCGCAATCAGATCACCGTAGGCTTTTTTGGCTTTGGCCACCTGGCCGATCCGCTTGTAGGTGTTGCCAATGTAATAGGCTGCCGCGATGGCGTCGGGCGAATCAGGCCAGTAGTCGATCACGGACTGAAATCCGTCTTTGATCGCCGTGTTGGCTTTGCGCAGTTGTACTTGTGTGAGGCTCCACTTCAATTGGGCATAGGGAGCCGCGTCGGTCCTCTCGTACAGCGTGATGTACTTTTCATATTCGCCGACCGCGACTTTCCAGTTGTTGTCGCGGAAATATTTTTCGGCAATTTGCAGTTGAAATCGCTCGGTCTCGCGCAGCTTGGCCCAGCGATCGAGAGACATTTCTTCCAGACGATGCTGGGCGATCGCCGTGCCGCCGGCAGAGCAGCAGGAAACCAGCAAAAGTAAACGCAGCATGAGCGACTCAAATACCGGGTTATGGCAGGTGCGAGTTGCCCGCATTACTTTTCTTTCTTCTGTGCTTCCAGCCATTTAGAGTACTCCGAGTGGGCGTAGAAAATTACATTCGTGCCGAGCTGATAGCAGGCCTCCCAGACATCGCGGTCGACGCCGGCATGCCCATTGCTCCAGGCATCGGCGATATCGCCGGGATGGTAATAACAGATCCAACGGCCATCCTTCCACCAACCCAGCGATTCTTTTCCACCGTGCGGCGCGACGTAAGGCAAAAAGGGAATTTGAAAAGGTATGCGGTGAATAACGTCGTCCAGTGGAATCGGCACCGGGCGGATTTCTGGTTCGAGACGATTCATCAACGCGATAAATTGGTTGTGGAAATGTCCGCTCCCACCGTTGTCGGCGAAGATCATGCCGTGCTTTTCGTTCAGGTAGTTGCGGAGCGTTTTTACTTCCGAGTTTGAGACGGAAATGTTCTTTTGTCCCGTGACGAAAACGAACGGCGGACTTTTTCCCGCGGGAAAGTTCTTCAATTGCGAAATGGTACGAGATTCCGTTCGTTCGCCCACGGTGTGCTTGGTGCGGATGCCGTACTCGAAGAGCATGTTCATGTCCCCACCATTGCCCATGTCTTGATCCCAGTCGCCACCGGTGTACTGCAAACGAATGAAGCGGACCTTTCCCCGTTTGGTGCCGCCGGCGAACCCCGCTCCCTTTCCTTCGCCATAGCCGACCGTGTAGGCGTGTTCGGTAATCTCCTTAAGATTTAACTTGACTTCGTCGATGGGCGGCACCTGGAAGATTATCGCGCTAAAGGGATTGACGACGAATCTTTTTCGAATGATCTTTTGTATCCGTACCACTTGCGCCAACTGTTTCTGTTCGCCGCCGCCGGCCGGCATTTCGTAAACCTCTTCACAGCCATGCAACGAACTGAGCACCAGCGCGATCAGTGCGAAGGAAAAGGTGTAGGCGATTACGCCAGCGACAGACTGATCGAGCCGCCGGCTCCGCGTCCGTTGCCAATACTGTTGATCCATCGGACTGCGGACAAAGCTGCGCCAGCGACTGGGACTGAGTCCGTAAAACCACGCCTCCAGATCGAAGGGGTTCCAGATTTCCCGGCAACCGCGTGTCGTTGAATCAACCTCTAGCCGGCGGGCACGATAGTGCTGCGCAGCTCGCTCCAGGCCGTGCACAATCCACAGCAGTCCAATGAAGAACAAGCCGCCCACTCCAAAACGCGCCAGGACGGCGCGAACGGTCTCCTCACCAGCCTCGTGGGCCACGAACACGCTATCTTGCCACCAAAGTACATACACGCAGCTGAGCGCCAGCCAGCAATCACGGTGTCCGCGACGTCCGGGCTGCAGCGCCCAAAATGCCAAGGCTGCACCGATGAGCATTGCCGCGTAAAACACGACTCGGTGGGCCGTCGCCGGCAAAGCACTTTGCCACATCCAATCGGCAAGGCAAACAAAGTATGCAACCGAATACAGGCCGCTCAGTATCAGTGCGAGAATCCGCATAGGCGTACTGCTTACTTGACACCGTCCAACAGGTTGTCCAGGTCTTTTTCCAACGGGTTCTTGTCGGGCGGGGCCTGTTTGGTTTCGTCGATTCCCAGTGCCGCGGCCGCCGCTTCCGCATCGGGCAACTGGGGGGCGCCCTGAGCGTTGGTTGACGGGGATGAGGCGGGATTGGCCGCTTGGGTTTCGGCTGGCTGTGGTGACGTCGAACGATTTTGTTCCTGCTTCGAGGCAGATGGGCTGTTTGCGGCCGCAGCCGTGTCCGGCTTCAGTAGATACGGCACCACCGTCAGTGCAGAGAGCACTACGACGAATCCGGCGGCGGAAACGAGAATGCTCTTCACCAGTCCGCTTTGGGCGAGTATCCCCAACATTTGCTGAGGGCTCTTGCCGCGCATGCGTCTGATGAATTCTCGTAATTCGTCGGCCGTCGCCCCTCCATCGGCTTTGAGCCGGCGAAAATCGCGCGCAACACCGCGGCCGTGATCCCCACCGCCCGTTTGCTCAGCCTGGTTTTCCATGAGTCATTCCCTATTTTCCAACGGCTGTGCCCGCCGTTAACTAGTATCCCGCATCCGGCATTCTACATCCAGTTCTAGTCTTTCTGTTCATCTAAAATATGGATTAAATCGCCTCCCGCTTCACTGATGGCCTCAATAACCGGTTGGAAATTTAATGCCGGCACTTCGCGATGTGCTTTTAAGAGCACCGTCCGGTTTCCGGCTGCTGCGTTGCCGAGTGATTCTTCGACACGAGCAGCGAGTTGCGCGATGCCGATTGGCTGGCCGTTTAAATACACCTTGTTGTCGACATCAATTAACACGCTGACCTTCGACGCATTCGCTTGCTGCACATTCTTCGTTGACGCCGGTTTCCACTCTAGGTGGCTGTCGTCCGTGGCTCGCGCCAGAATAACAAAGAAAATCAACAGGTTGAACGCAATGTCCCCCATCGCCATGCTAGGTACTTCGGCTCGAGATGTACGACGTGCGATTTTCATGCGTAACGTTTCTGCTCTTAGTTCTTAAGGTTCCGTGTTCGACCGCGGCACCAGCCTCCGTCGCGTTCGGTTGCCCTCGGACTTCGAACCAAAGATGCTATTCCGTAATCGTTATTTCTTTCTCTTCCTCGGTTTGAATCGTGATGATCCCATCCGCCTGCTCGATCAATCCGGTTACGTGAATCCAGTGATGATATGGAGTGTCCGGTTTGCTTTTCACGACGACAATTCTTTCTTGATCGCGTGTCTTGCCGCGTAGCAACGCTTTGAGCCTGGGGATCACATCAGCAGTCCGTATGGGATCGCCGTTGAGTGTGACGGTCGTTGGATTGCGGGAGATCTGCAGCTCAATATTCTTTGTTTTTTGTTCCTGCTCGACCTCCTCGCTGCGCGGCAGCGTTTGCGAACGTCCCGTGTCCGGCTGTACCGAAGTGCAAACGAGAAAAAACACGATCAGGTTGAACGCAATGTCACCCGTGGCGCTGGAAGGCGGTTCGACGAACAGTTTGTTACGACGTTTGCTAATACGCACGGACTAAACCCGACCTCGCTCGGTACACGGCGCCTATTCTCGTTGGGCTAGTGTTAATTGCAAAGTTACCGTTTCGATCAATTCGGTCGCCGATTCTTCAACTTCCAGCACGAAGCGGTTGATAACGCTGGTGAAGTAGTTGTACGCCATGAAAGTCGGGATACCGACAATCAGCCCAAACGCAGTCGTCAACAGTGCGACCGAAATACCGCCAGCGGCAAGTTTGACGATATTTGCGTTACCAAAATTGGCGTCGATATTTTCGAATGAAATAATCATGCCCGCCACGGTCCCGAGAAATCCGAGCATGGGAGCCACGCTCGAGATCGTGGCCAAGATCGGCAGATGGCGTTCGAGCGCGGCGACGACGTGCACGCTGTAGTCGTCCATGCCCTTAACGACCTGTTCTTCGATTTTCCCCGGGTCGTAGTTGAGTCGCCGGAGCACAAGGTACTTTCGCAGCCCAGACGAAAGAATTGCCGGCACCGGACCCTGCTCCCGGTCACACAGTTCGAGTGCTTCTTCGACCTGATCATTTTGAAGAAGTTCGCCGACTCGGTCCCGTACCTCGCCGGTGTCCGTGGTGAGCATTTTCAGGCTGCGATATCGTTCGATAATTACGCCGACGGCGATGACCGCCATTGGCAGGATGATCCACATGAAAAAGCCGCCTTTGATCATCAAGCCCATGGCGCCGCTGTTGAACAGTTCGTCCCAGAAATGGGATGAGGCGGATTCGTCGTCTTCTTCGGTCTCGGCCGTTGACGCGTCTGCTCCGCCACTGGCTTCCGAGGGGGGGGTCGCGTC
>JAYGDO010000527.1:0-4619 GCA_046582885.1 Pirellulales bacterium
CCCGCTGCCCGTTTGCGTTGAGGTCATCGAATTTGGTACCGGAGAGCGTAACGGGTTCCATGTTGTCGTCGGTCACAGCGAGTGTGAAGTCGGCCGTCACCGGCGGGCTGCCGGCGAGCGTATTGTCCTGCACGCTGACGATGATCGTGTAACTGACCTGTGATTCAAAGTCGAGTACCTGGCCCGCCTTTAGGTACAGTTCGTTGCCGTCGACTTCGAAACTGGCGGCGTCGCCGCCCGCCAAAGTGATCTCGTTGGTCCCCAGCGCATCATCGGCGACCTGGATATCGGCCAGCTTGATCCGGCTGTTGGTATCCGTACTCTCCACCAGCGAGGTCACGGTGTTGGCCAGGACTACATCCGTGGGCGGTTCGTTCACGTCGGTAATGCCGAGCGCCAGGTCGACCGTCACCGGCGTGCTACCGGCGAGGGTGCTGTCTTCGACGCTGACGGTAACGTCGTAGTTGTCCTGCGATTCAAAGTCGAGTGCCTGGCCCGCCTTTAGATACAACTCGTTGCCGTCGACTTCGAAACTGGCGGCGTCGGCGCCCGCCAGGTTGATCTGGTTGGTCCCCAGCGCATCGTCGGCGACCTGGATATCGGCCAGCTTGGTCCGGTCGGCGGTATCGACGTTCTCTGCCAGCGCGGTGATTGCGTTGGCCAGGGCCGCGACCGTGGGCGCTTCGTTGACGTCGGTAATGCCGAGCGCCAGATCGGCCGTCGCCGGCGTGCTGCCGAAGACCGTGCTGTCTTCCGCGCTGACGGTGACCTCATAGCTGGCTTGCGATTCAAAGTCGAGCACCTGGCCTGCCTTTAGGTACAGCTGCGCGGCCTCAATCTCGAAACTGGCCGCGTCGGCGCCCGCCAGACTGATCTGGTTGGTTCCCGCCCCATCGTCGGTGACCTGAATGTCGGCCAGCTTGATCCGGCCGCCGGTATCGGTGTTCTCCGCCAGCGCGTTGACCGTATTGGTCAGGGTTACCGCCGTAGGCGCGTCGTTGGCGTCGGTAACGCTGAGCGCGTAGTCGACCGTCACCGGCGTGCTGCCGGCGAGGGTGCTATCTTCCACGCTGACGGTAATCGTGTAACTGTCCTGCGACTCAAAGTCGAGTAGCTGGCCCGCCCGCAGATACAGTTCGTTGCCGTCGACCTCAAAACTGTCCGGGTCGCCACCTGTGAGACTGATCTGGTTGGTTCCCACCGCATCGTCGGTGACCTGGATATCGGCCAGCTTGATCCGGTCGCTGGTGTCGAGATTTTCCGGCAGCGAGGTAATCGAATTGGCCAGGTCTACGGCCGTGGGCGGCTGGTTATATGTCCCGGGCGAGGAAGCCGCCGCTACCCAACTCGTCGCGGCGTTGCCCCACAGGCCGGTACCGTTACGGTTCAACGACTGCCCGCCACCATCCGGTTCCGTCGTCCAAGGCGCTTCGTCTCCGTACACGACTTCGTCTTCGATCAGGCGTGGAATCAAAGTCGGATCTTCGGGCGGGGGCGCATCGGGGCGTTGCAACTGCACTTTTTCCCCGTCGTTATCCAGTTTTCCCGAATAACCTCCCAACAAAGGCGAGTTTTTACTGAGGCCATAATGGGTCAAAAAAGCATTGACGCGCGAGCCGTTGGCGGGATCGTCCGGATTGAAGGACAGTACGACGATTGACTGCCCGGCCGCAATGCTGCTGCCCGCCGCAAAATCGTAGTCGACCCCTTTACGGATCCGCCAATCGGTGAGCGTGACCGCCGCGTTCGTCGGATTATTGATTTCGACGAATTCAAGATCGTCGGCCGCGATCCCGCCCACACCGTCCGGATCGGGCGGGTTGTACATGATTTCACTAATGATCAGCGGTCCGACGCGGGGACCGCTGTTGGCCTGGCCCGCGGTGACCTCAAGCATGGGATACAGTTTGCCCGTCCCATTTGGCCAGCGGCCGAAAGACTCGCCGTTAATCGCCGCCCCGAAGTCGACGTGGTCGACGAACCGCACCAGTTTGTTGTTCTCGTCCGCTTCGAGAAGCCACGTGTCGTCGCCGCTGGAGCTGCTGAAAGCGAAGTCGTCCAGATCGAGGCCCCCGGATGCGTTGAAATCGGATTCGTCGACGACCAGGTACCCGCCGGCGGGGATCACGCTGTTTTCCGGAAACTGATATTTCTTGTAATTGCCGCTCGAATCGCTCAGGTACCAGCCGCCGATATCGATCGCTTGGTCGGAGGTATTCAGCAGTTCGACCGTATCGACCTGCGGCAGATCGGTATGGCTTAGCACCTCGTTGACGACAATGTCGACGATCGGCCCGCTTCCCGCGGAACCCGGCGAGCCGTGGAATTCGCTGCTGCTCCGCCAGCTGTTCGCGAGCGTGGGGTCGCCCTGAACGTTGATCATCTCAAGCGAGCTTCCGTTGCCGTCCGCCCGTCCCGGCCAGGCGGCGGTGTCGTCGTAGCGGAATCCGACGATCGTATCGCCGGCGAACCGCGCGGTCAGTTCGGGTACCAGCAGCAGATCCGGGTTGCTGGCCGCCGCATTGATCGCGTGAAGTGCCAGTAAGTTTTCGCCGTTATTCAGCAACCCGATGAAGGGGTCCAAGTTGACGGATTCCCGCACAACGGCCTGAGCGTCGGGTCGAGTTGTATCGGCCACGGAATTCTCCGTAACCGCACCGGTCACATTGCCGCGGGCTACTTCGGTGCCGTTCAAATAAGCGACAAATGCATCGTCGTACTGGACGTGCAACGTCAAATTCGTGAGATTTGCGCTATCGGACACGATGAACGGGAATCGCAGATAGGCAGAGCTGGAGAGATCCAGCATTTTCGATTCGACATCCGTATTGATATGCGGATGATAATCCACATTCTGGCTTGGCGTTTTGACTTCCCAGTTGTGTTGTCCGTCCTGCAGGATGCTGAATGCGCCGGTGCTGAAACCTCCGTTCAACCCCTCGGCGATGGAAAGTTCGAGCGAGTCACCGCCGCCCCGTTCGTAATAATCCAAATTAAGCAGCACGACGGTAGGCTCGGTCAGATTAAATGCCCCGCCTGTGTGGGCGTGCGCCCGCTGGCCGGCATAGGCGATGTTGTCTGTTCCGGCTCCGCCAGCGCCGCTTTGGCCGTAAGTGGAGACAAAGCTCACACCGGGAAGCGTCAACCGACAGCCGTCGTCGCTGCCCACGTCGATGGTCCAGTTGCCGGCGGGAATCGTCACCGTCGCTTGAGCCCGCACCGCGTACTGTTCCCGATCGGCCGTGCCAAACATCGGCAGCACCGTTGGCGATGCCAGGGACCCGAAATCACCATGGTTGACGTACGGCTGATCAAGGGTCGTATCGCCTGATATTGTGAAGCCAGCCGTGTTGCCGTCTAGCAGATTGGTTGCGACGTCAATTGACGAAAGGTTGCCGGAACTGGTGTCGAGGACCCGCATTTGCAAGCCGCTGGATATCTCGCCTGAACCGGTGTCGTAACCAATTCCGTTGACGGCGTTCGTCCACGTGGAATCGTCGAAGCCTGGGTTTTGCCAGTCAAGCTCGGTCGCATCGCCGCTGGGAATCAGATATTTTCCGGCGTCCCCCTCGGCGACAAATTCGGCGGTCGGGGTGGCCGCTATTCCGCTGTAGGCGGAGAGCGTGACCGTTTCACCGCCGTTGCTGAGGTTTCCGGTCCAGCCGCCCGCTACATTAATTTCCGTGCCGTACCTCGCTTCGAATGCGGCCGGGTCGTTGACGACGACAATCCGTTGGCCATCATCCAGCGTCGTATCGCCAAAGGTAAAATCAACGCCCTCGCCGTCGACCTGCCGCAGTCGGGTCCCGAACAGATTTACGGTGTGCCCGCTTACATTCAACACCTCGATAAACTCGTAGTCGTTTGCGGCGGCGTTGGCGGGCTCGAAGCCGGGATCCAGTGCCTGCTGGGCCGCGATTTCATCGGCTGTGGGGAATGCCGGATTGTAGTGGACCTCCTCGATTGCCAGGTCGCCGATCGTGGCGAGTGGGTCGACAAAGAATCTGGCCTGGGTCAGCGCCGACCATTCTCCGTCGGTCGTCAGAAGCCGGGCCGAAATCAGAGACGCATTCGCGAGACTGAAGCCGCTTGAGTAGGTCAGGGCGCCGGGGGCCGTCGTCCCACTGACGCTCCGCGGATCGGAGCCGTCGAGCGTGTAGTAGATCGTTCCGGCGATGGTCGTATCGAAGGAAATTGTGTCGGCCGTGTCGATCACACCGCCGTGTTTTTCCGAACCGTTTACCTGATACAGCGGGGCGTCGAAACTGGGGTAAAGTCCCGCGCCGCGGAACTGGCTTTTCATCACCTCGGTCCGGTAGGGAAACCAGTTATTGATGATGTTGTCGCGGGTGGGTGCCCAGCTTTCCTGCACGGTGTAGGGAGTGGCCTGATGCTGATCGCCCCACCGCGCGGATTCAGCGACCAGGGGACTTTCCAGGTTTTCGACAATGGAGACGTACCGCGCGGCGGGAACGTTGCGGTCGGGACGGGCAGGATCCCACGTCGGATTATTGGGATCCACGTAAAACGCGCCCCCGGGCTCGTAGAACGCTTTCTGCACATGGTCCGCGAACATCAGGCGATAGTCGGCGTTGTCTTTGAGGTTGCCGTGGTGTGCG